>CP115556.1:1200000-1500000 GCA_030168595.1 Methanomassiliicoccales archaeon LGM-DZ1
GTTCCCGGAGATGCTGGACGGCCGCGTCAAGACCCTCCACCCCAACATCCATGCCGGCATCCTCGCCCGCAGGGACAAGCCGGAGCACATGAAGGCCATCGAGGAGATGGGGATCAAGCCCATCGACATGGTCGTCATCAACCTCTACCCGTTCAAGCAGACGGTCCTGAAGGAGGGCGTCTCCTTCGACGAGATCGTCGAGAACATCGACATCGGAGGACCCAGCATGATCAGGGCCGCGGCCAAGAACTACAAGAGCGTCGCGGTCGTTACCGATCCCGGCCAGTACGAATCGGTCATCGGGCACCTCCTGGCGGACGACGGGGAGCTCGACGAGAAGTACCTCGGCAGGCTCATGGCCCAGGCGTTCACCGTCACCGCTGAGTACGATGCCATGATCGCCACCGTTATGAACAGGAAGCTCGGGAAGGACCTCTTCCCGTCCTCCTGGCCCCAGGCCACCGAGAAGAAATGGGAGCTCAGGTACGGCGAGAACCCCAACCAGAAGGCCGCCTACTACGTCGACCCCTTCACCCCCGGCGTGACCATCGGGAAATGCGACATCCTCCACGGTAAGGAGCTGTCCTACAACAACATCATCGACATGGACGAGGCCATAAGCATCGTCATGGACTTCGAGAGGCCGACCGCGGTCGTCATGAAGCACACCAACCCCTGCGGGCTGGCATCCGACGACACCATCGCCAAGGCGTTCAGGACCGCCTACGATGTCGATCCCCTCTCCGCCTTCGGATGCGTCATCGCCCTGAACAGGAAGTGCGACCTCGAGACCGCCAAGATGATCCACGAGTACTTCGTCGAGGTCGTCGTCGCGCCCGACTTCGACCTCGGGGCCCTGGAGATCCTCAAGCTCAAGAAGAGCATCCGCCTGGTCAGGACAGGGATGCCCATCGGCCCCCAGTACCGCGTGAGGGAGATGAAGACCAGGAGGACCCAGGGAGGCCTCCTCGTCCAGACCGACGAGGACGTCGCCGTCGATCCCGCCAACCTCCGCGTGGTCACCAAGAGGGCGCCGACCGAGGAGGAGGTGCACTCCCTCCTCTTCGCGTGGAAGCTCGCCAAGCACGTGATGTCCAACGCCGTCGTCTATGTCCGCGGGGAGCACGCGGTCGGCATCGGCGCCGGCCAGATGAGCCGCGTCGACTCGGCGAAGATCGCCTCCTTCAAGGCCAGGGAGCCCACAGAGGGATGCGTCATGGCCTCCGATGCGTTCTTCCCGTTCAGGGACGCCGTCGATGCGGCCGCCGAGGCGGGCATCACCGCCATCATCCAGCCCGGAGGAAGCATCAGGGACCAGGAGTCCATCGATGCCGCCAACGAGCACAACATCGCGATGGTCTTCACCGGCTGCCGCGTGTTCAGGCACAGCTGAAACCCTTCTGCGGGGCTGTACGCCCCGCTGTAATTCTCCGCGGGATGCGTTAGTTTAATCATCCCGTCCTGTCGTTCCCGCACCAATGTCAAAGAAACAGAAGTCGGGAAGCTCCGTCGCCGAATCCTTCGTCGGCGGACTGACATGCACTCTGATCTTCCTCGTCCTGGTGCCGGTGGTGTGCGACATCATCATCCAGCCCATCGTGGAGGACGAGGTCGGCGATACGACCTTCATGACGCTGTCGTCATCGCTCATCGTCGCGATCATCATGCTGATCGTGATGTTCGCCTTCTCGTTCGTCATCGGGGCCGGAGGCATCCTCAGGAAGTTCGGGATCGTCGGCATCATCGCGATGATCCTCGCTTACTGGCTCATAGGAAGGATCGAGGACTGTGTCATACCCCTGCTGTGCCTTGTAATCGTCTGGGCCGTCACAGGCAGGAAGAAAAAGAATTGAACGGGGCGTCTTCCGGCGCTTCATATTTTTCGGAACCGGAGGGGGCCCTGCCCCCGCCGTCATTCCTTCTTTTCGGCCTTCTCGGCCGCTTCGACGACCACGGGCGTGATGGGAGCGCGCCTCTTCATGTGCCCTCCCGGGCCGCCCCTGGCATTGTAGGCCTTCTCCACGCATGCTGGGTCATCGCAGACGAAGGCCGCGAAGACCACCTGGGTGCAGGTCTTGCCGCAGAACTCGCACTTGTACTGGCTGAAGTCTAGCATATGCGGGGAGATATGCGCCGCAGATAGAAACGGCTTTCACTCGATGTCCATGGAGAAATGCGTCGCTTTCGGCGAATGGGTGAGCGCACCTATCGAGACGATGTCCGCGCATCCGGCGTAATCCGCCGCAGTATCGGCCGTGATGTTCCCGGACGCCTCTATCTTTATGCTCGGATCGATCCTGCGAACCGCCTCGCGGAGATTCCTGCATTCCTCGGGCGGGAAATGGTCCGCCATGATGATGGCGGCCCCGCTGCCTGCGGCCTTCAGCCCTTCTTCGAGGTCCAGGACCTCGATCTCGACCGGGATGCCCTTCGGAACGTCCTTCATCCTGGCGAGGGCTGCGTCGATGCCTCCGCATGCGGCGATGTGGTTGTCCTTGACCATCGCCATGTCCCAGAGCCCCATCCTGTGAGGCCATCCGCCTCCCAGGGCGACGGCCTTCTTCTCGAAGTAGCGGAACCCGGGGGTGGTCTTCCTGGTGCCGGCGATCATGAGGCCCGGGTCCTTCTCGTGGACCTTGGCCGAGATCTCGTAGGTCATCTCGGCGATGCCGCTCATCCGCATCAGGAAGTTGAGCGCCGTGCGTTCGCAGGTCATGAGGGCGCGCAGGTCGCCTTCGCACATCATGACGACGGTCCCCCCGCTCACCCTGTCGCCGTCCTTCACGAACGTCCTGCATTTCACTCCCATGATGGAGAAGATCCCGGCGGCCTCCTCCAGGCCGGCCACGACCGAATCCGATTCGCAGGTGATGATCGCCTTCCCGTTCCCCGGAGGGAGGAACACCTGGGAGGTGACGTCGCCGTCCCCGACGTCCTCTTCCAGGAAGGGCCTCAGGTCGGGCGCTCTCACGGTGCCGCCTCCTCCAGGCCCTTCACCGCGTAGACGGTAATGTCCTTTTCATCCAGCTTATCGAGGCCGGTGGAGGACGGCACCTCTCCGATATGCCATCCTGTCCCGGTGGTCTCGCCGTAGTAGTACTTCACTCCGCCGAGCTCGACGTAATGGATGTCCGCGATCGAGTTCTTGCTCCCGGTGTAGTTCATCTCCCATTCCACGCTCACTCCGGCCGCCATGTGCCCGGGCATGATGATCATCGCTGTATCGTATCCCATTTCGCGCATGATAGCGCAGTACAGGATAGTTGTATCCTCGCAGTCCCCGTTCTGGTCGAACAGGGTCTCCAGCGGGTATTTCCAGTACTCATCGTAACCGACCGAGTCCGAATCGTACTTGTACTCTATGTACTGGACGAATGCCAGGACGAAACCGGCGGTCTTCTGGCCGCTCCATCCCTCGGTCTTGTCCGCGAAGTAATCGGCGAGCGTCTTCAGGTATGAATCATCGGCGGTATCTGCCGTGACAGCGAAGTTCACGTCGCTCGAATTCCCTCTGTTGCGCCTGTCGGAGGGCGCGGTGAGGTCCCGGAAGTGGTCATAGTCGGCCCGCTTGATCGAGAGGCTGTACTCGTAGCCGGTGCCGTCAAATTTCCACGCGAATGTCTTCAGCAGGCTGATGTCGGCGTTTATCTTCAGGACGAACGTCGCCGGGCTGCCGTCCGCTCCGGTCCCCGAGACCACCAGTATGTGCGTCCCGCCGTCGATGAACGTGTAGTTCCAAGAGGCAAGGGTGCTGTTTATCTCCCTCTCGATGCCTCCGTCGGGCCCGTACATGCGCCAGTTCTCAGGGCTGATGCCGCTGACACTGAAATTGTGGGTCTCTTCGGTGACCGTCTCGTCTTCCGAATCCACGGCGGCTATCGTCACATCGCCGATCGCGGTGAACGAGCACGAGGTCCCCGCCCCCAGCTGTTCCATGGTGGAGAGGTCGTACCATCCGCCGAAACCCTTCCCAGAGGCGGATGCGGTCAGCGTGACCTTCTCGCCGAAACCGTACGTCCCGCTCCCGGTAACTTCAATGCCGTCCTCGGTGACCACGGTCACGGTCGGTTTCTCCGCGGTCCCGTCCTCGGTCCATCTGCTGAGGGTGTAGGTGTAATCGATCTCAGGGGCGGCGGTCAGCTGGCTGAGCGTGCTCTCGACCGTGATCCTGTATATGATCCAGCGGTCGTCGCCGGTCCCAACCCATCTCTTCTCCACGATCTTGGCCCCGTCCTGATCGTACACCGTTTGGTAGAGGTTCGTCTCGACGGTGCCGAAGCTCTCGGTCTCCAGGCTCACTTTGGAGGTGGGGCTCTTGCCGTCGAAGATGTTGCGGAAATTGAAGTTGGCCCAGGTGCGGCTGCCGTCCTTGTTCCAGAATCTATCCGTCGTCGTCTCCGGATCGGCGCTGCCGGAGCCTCCGCCCGAGGACCCGTCGCTCAGGACGGTCTTCGTGAACTCGCTGACCCTCTCCATGAGGTAATCTTCCCTGTCCTCAACGTAGGCCAAGTAGGTCAGTTTCTGAGTGCCTTCGACCGAGACGGAGTACGTGTTGGTCTTCTCCTCGCCTTCGACATCGAAGACGAGGCTCTTGCCGTCCAGCCCAGGGGGCAGGTCGTTCGGGTCTTCGGCGAGGACGTTCTCATGTATCCACCATCCCGCGCCGATCAGTACCGCGATGATCACGATTGCTGCGATCGCTCCCTTCATGGGTAAACATCAGGCAGCACTGTTATTATGATTGCCCCGGACGACAAAAAACAAGGGGAAATCCCGCCCGGAAAGGCGGGAAAGGTGTTTCGGGCCTCAGATGTCGAGCTCGAAGGGCTCGTTGGGCATCGGGAGGATGATCTTGTAATCGTCCTCGAGGTCGGGCAGGAAGAGCTCCCTGTTCTCGGAGTGCATGAACACCACGGTCTCCGGGTCGCAGTCCCTGATGAACTGGACGATCTGATCGTGGCCGGCATGCGCCGAGAAGTCGAACTTCTGGACCTCGCAGGCCACCTTGACGATCTCGCCGTCGAGGTCGATGCAGCCTTTGTCCATGAGCATCCTGCCGTTGGTGTCGTCGGCCTGGTATCCGACGAGCAGGATGGCGTTCTTGGGGTCGTCCTTCAGGGTCCTCAGGTAGGTGAGGACGGGCCCGCCGTCGAGCATGCCGCCGGTGGTGACGATTATGGGGCCTTTGACGGCCTTCTTCCTGTCGGAGCTCGTCCTGATCTCGTTGAAGGTCCTCTTGGCGGCCTTGAGCGACTTGGCGTTCCTGATGTACTCGGGGTAGTCGAGGAACAGGTTGGTGACGGACCTGCCCATCCCGTCGACCCACATCTCGTATCCGAGGTTCTTCAGGAGCAGCATGATCTCCTGGGTCCTTCCGACGGCGAAGCAGGGGATGATGACGATGCCTCCCCTGTCGATGACTTCGTCGATCTTGGCGATGAACTTGCTGATGGTCTCCTCTTTCGGGGGGTGGTTCCTGCCTGCGTAGGTTCCCTCGATGAAGAGGGTCTTGCAGTCCCTGGGCCTGGCCCCGAGGACGAGCTTCTGGTCCTCGGTGTGGATGTCGCCGGTGTAGAGCATGCTGCTGTCGCCCTGGAACTCGAACATGGCCGCTCCGGGCACATGTCCCGCCGAGTGGAGGGTAACGTCGATGTTGCCCAGCTCGATGGTGTCCTCGAACGTCAGGGGGACGACATGGTCCATGGTGACCTCGATGTCCTTCTGAGTGTAGGGAGCCGGATATCCCTCGGCCTTGGCGATCTTCAGGCTGTCGTACATCATCAGCTCCGAGATCTCCGCAGAGAGGGGAGTGGTGAACAGTTCGCAGTTGTTCTTTCCGCAGACCGCGGGAACGTATCCGCAGTGGTCGAGATGGCTGTGGGTCAGGAACATATGGTCGATCTTGCCCTCGACGGGGAGAGGGTACTCGGGAGGCTTGGTCGGGCTGACCCCGCACTCCATAAGCATCCTCTTGCCGTCGCCTTCCATCGTCATGGCCATGCGGCCGACGATGTTGGCGCCTCCCAGGAAGTTGAATTTCATTTTCATGTTAACACTTCTACCGTGATATGTGAAGCGCTCGGGATGAGCGCATGACGGAGGCCTTCCGGTCTCTCACACGGCGCCATGGCCGGCGCCGATACAGTTCGGTTATCGGCTTATCCTATATTTATCTAAGGAATAGGAAACGCGCGCGCGGGACTCTGTCGCAGCGGCTTCCGCCAGGGCGGGCATGAGGCACGTCTGGCTGGAATCGATAAGTGCCAGATGACGGAATATGCCAGCACTTCGCGGGATACAATAGCCAGACGTCGGAAAGGGGGATGGACGGGCGCTCCGGGACCGTCCCTCCCCCGGTCTTTTTGATGAAACCATTATAAGTCTCGATTGTACTGTCTGGGTATGAACGGGTGCACAAAAGGCGCGGCATGGCTTTCCATCCTTGCCGGGCTGATATTCATTCTGGCAATCGCCCTTGCAGAACTGGACGATATGCAGGTTTCGTCGGTCGCAGCGGCCGACTTCTATGACGACTACGAGATTTACGGCATATTCGCAGGCGCGATAGCCCTCATCGCCGGCTTCGTCGGCGTGTACGGCGGCGTACGCGAGAATAGAGGTTTCATCTCGGCCGCCAATTTCTTCGTGGCCTGCCTGGGAGCGCTCATCCTGGCGACCGCGTACGGCACCATCGAGATGGGAGACAAGGTCGAGTTCTTCGTGAGGATGATCCTCATCGTCGCCACCGTCGTGGCCCTTGCCTACTTCGCATACTACAAGAGATGGGTCGCTTCCATCATCTTCATCCTCATGGTCGTTGCATCCGTGGCCTTCCTCGGCAACGACTTCAACGGGGACCACATGGACATCTTTGGCTACAAGTTCCCGCTGTTCGCTTTCGATTCCGATCTGATGCTCCTCGGGTTCTCCGCCCTCTATATGGTGTTCATCGGCATCTTCACCCTCATCATCGAGAGGACCCTCACCAGCGTCGCCTTCGCGACCGAGGACCAGGGACAGGCCGAGGCCGAGGAGGCAGTCGCCGTCGAGGCGGCCGCTCCCGCCGCATCCGCCGAGGACATCGCTTCCAAGGCCGCCGAGGAGAAGGAGGCCAAGCAGAAGGCTGTCATCGCCGATGCCGTGAAGGCCAATGAGGACGCCGCCGCCCAGAGGGCAGCGGCCGTCAAGGCTGCCGAGGAGGCCGAGGCCAAGCAGAAGGCCGATGAGGAGGCCGCCGCGAAGGCTGCCCAGGAAGAAGAGGCCAGGAAGCAGGCCGAGGCTGAAGCTGCGGCTGCCAAGGCCGCTGAGGAAGAGGCCCGCAAGAAGGCCGAGGAAGAGGCCGCGGCCAAAGCTGCCCAGGAAGAGGAGGACAGGAAGGCCCAGAACATCGCCAGGATTGCGGAGCTCGAGCGCGAGAACGCGGAGCTCAGGGACCAGATCGCCGCCAAGACCGCCGCGGCAGACCAGGCTGCGGCCGAGAACGAGCAGGCAGAGAAGCAGATCGAGGATCTGAAGGCAGAGATCGCCGCGGCCGATGAGAAGGCCGAGAAGCAGGCTGAGCAGAAGGCAGCCGCCGACGAAGAGGCCGGGAATCAGATCGCGGACCTGAAGGCCGAGAACGAGAAGCTCAGGCAGGAGCTCAGAGAGGCCAGGAAGGAACAGGCCGAGGCCGAGACCAATGCCAAGGAGAACGAGCAGAAGGCACTTTATGCATCCGCTAAGTGCCAGGACGTCCAGGCGAAACTGGATGCCGCGGTCTCCGAGAACGAGGGGCTCAGGAAGCAGGCCGAGGCCGCCGCCGGCAAGGCGGAGGACGGGGCCGCCCTGAAGGCTCAGCTCGAGGAGGCCAAGAAGTACCAGGCGGCGGCCGAGGCCAATGCCAAGGACAATGAGCAGACCAGGATGGCCGCCGAGCAGAAGGCCTTCGATGCCTCTGCTCAGTACCAGAGCGCCCAGGAGAAGCTGGACGCTGCCATGGCCGAGAACGAGAAGCTGAAGCAGGACCTTGAAGAGGCCCAGAAGGCCGCCGGTCAGGCCGAGGACGCGGACGCTCTGAAGGCGCAGCTCGAGGAGGCCAGGAAGTACCAGGCCGCCGCAGAGGACAATGCCAAGGAGAACGAGCAGACCAGGATGGCCGCCGAGCAGAAAGCGTTCGAAGCTTCCACCAAGTACCAGAGCGCCCAGGAACAGCTGGACGCCGCTACGGCTGAGAATGAGAAGCTGAAGCAGGAGCTCGAGGAGGCCAAGAAGGCCGCTGAGGGAGCCGCTGTCGCAGACAACCTCAAGATCCAGCTCGACGACGCCAAGAGGTACCAGGCCGCCGCCGAGGACAACGCCAAGGAGAACGAGCAGACCAGGATGGCCGCCGAGCAGAAGGCCTTCGACCTCTCTGCCCAGTATCAGAACTCCCAGGAGCAGCTCGCGGCCGCGAAGGCGGAGAATGAGAAGCTGAAGCAGGAGCTCGAGGAGGCCCAGAAGGCCGCCGGTCAGGCCGAGGAAGCGGAGGTGCTCAAGGCCCAGCTCGAAGAGGCCAAGAGGAACCAGGCAGCTGCCGAAGCCAACGCGAAGAACAGCGAGCAGAAGGTCTCGGACACTGCCGCCCAGTACCAGAGCGCCCAGGAACGCCTTTCCGTCGCTCTGGCCGACAACGAGATGCTCAAGCACCAGGTCGAGGAGGCCAGGAAGAACCAGGCCGCCGCTGAAGCCGCTGCCAAGGAGAACGAGCAGGCCAAGGCCGACGCCGAGCAGAAGGCCTCCGACTCCGCTGCTCAGTACCAGGCTGTCCAGGAGAAGCTGGACGCCGTCCTCGCCGAGGATGAGGCGCTGAAGCAGGAGATTGAGAAGGTCAGCAGGGAGAACGAGCAGGCCAAGGCCGACGCCGAGCAGAAGGCCTCCGACTCCGCTGCTCAGTACCAGAGCGCCCAGGAGCAGCTTGCATCCGCTAAGGCGGAGAATGAGAAGCTCGCGCAGGACCTCGAAGAGGCCAGGAAGAACCAGGCCGCTGCTGAGTCGAATGCCAAGGAGAACGAACAGGCCAAGGCGGATGCCGAGCAGAAGGCTTCGGACTCTGCTGCTCAGTACCAGCATGCCCTGGAGCAGCTCGCTGTCGTGAACGCGGAGAACGGGAAGCTCAGGCAGGAGCTCGACGAGGCCAAGGCGGCGCCTGTGAAGGCCGCCGACGATCTGAAGGCCCAGCTCGAGGAGGCCAGGAAGTATCAGGCCAATGCCGAGGCCAACGCCAAGGAGAACGAGCAGGTCAGGATGGTGGCCGAGCAGAGGGCATACGATGCCGAGAAGAGGATCGAGGCCCTCCAGGAGGAGAACGCTGAGCTGAAGGTCAGGATCGAGAACGCGGAGAACGCCAAGGAAGCGGCCCCTGCCCCGGCACCGACCATCTCCATCAGCGCGATGTCCGCTCCGGCCTACACTCCGGCCCAGGCCGCCGCCCCGGCGGCCGTCCCCGAGCAGCCCCAGACGTTCGAGGAGCCTGCCGAGGAAGAGGAGGGATTCGACAAGGATGCCGCCCTCAGTGCGCTCGGCATCGAGCCCGAGACCCCCGAGACCTTCGTCCGCAGGGCTTCCTGGAACAAGGGCCTCAGGTGCAGGCGCGACTACGGGAAGTACAAGATCCCCGTGGCCTTCGTCAAGGGCAAGGTCGCCGTCTTCATCGACGGCGATGAGCCTGTGACCTCGAAGGACGAGCCTCTCGCAAGGGAAGGCTGGACTGTCTTCCACTTCGCCGCTTCGGACATCACCGACGGAGAAGCGCAGGCGACCGTGATCGATGAGGCCGTCAAGGCGAACATCAAGGCCTCCAAGAAGCCCAAGCGCAAGACCGCTGCGAAGAAGAACTGAGAGCGGCCGAGGGGGCCGGTGTCCGGCCCCCCGGCAAACTCCTTACGGAGCATTTTTTCATGGACGGAACAGAAGATCGCCGCGATAAGGAACGCCGCGCCGACGGCATCACCACCGATACCGTAGCGGAGGCTCCCGAGGCATCGGGGGAGAGTCCGTTCAAAGCCATTATGAAAAGGGAAAAGGCCCTGTCGGAGAGCAAATCCGCCCGCCGCGGATCCGATTGAACGGCATATCCAGGTTCCGCCGCGCCCCTCCGTCATCGGGTCCCAGCGCCCCCTTAATAATATTAAATATCGGCACCACTTAGGGTCGGGCGATAGAGGCTGATAAGTTTGTTCTGCCCTAAATGCGGCTCGATGATGTTCCCCAAGGATGGAAAGTACAAGTGCACCTGCGGATACGAAGAGGAGACCGCCGGCAAAGCACAGGTCTACAAGACCAACTCCCAGGACAAGGAGATGACCGTCATCAGCGACACAGATGCCACCCTCCCGAAGACCCGCATCACCTGCCCTGAGTGCGGTCACACCGAGGCATACTATGTCATCAGGCAGACCAGGGCGGCGGATGAGTCCCCCACCAGGTTCTACCGCTGCTGCAAGTGCAACCACACGTGGAGAGAGTACAGCTGATCTTTCCTCCACAGCCTCAGGTACAAGGTGAGATAGGATGTTCAAAGCGGAGATCAAATCAGAGACTCTGAAAGGCATTGTTTACGTCATCTCGACCCTGGTGGACGAGGTGAAGTTCTCCATCAGGCCCGACTCGGTGACGCTCAAAGCGATCGACCCGGCGCACGTCGCCATGTCGGAGATAACGGTCAGCAGCAGGGCCTTCCTCTCGTTCTCCGCCGACGAGTCCGAGATCGGCCTCGACCTCGACAAGGTGAAGTCCGTCCTGAAACTGGCGGGCCCCGGCGACATGGTGTTCCTCGAGCACGATCCCGACCAGGGAAGGCTCATCTTCAGGATCGGCAACATCACCAGGCGCATGAGCCTGGTCGACACCGCCTCCATGAGCAACCCCAAGATCCCCGAGATCAACACCTCTGCTGACGTGACCCTCAAGGTCGACAGCCTCAAGAAAGGCATCAGCGCTTCTGAATCGATCTCCGACCACATCTCGCTGGAGGCATCTCCCGACGGGTTCAGGCTGGCATGCGAGGGGGACACCGATATGGCCGACCTCTACATACCCAAGAGCGACCTCGACGGGCTGAAATGCGAGAGCAAGGTCGTTTCCAAGTATCCTCTCGATTACTTCTCCAACATCGTCAAGGTCATACCTGCCGGAACGATAGTCACGATCAAACTCGACAACGATTACCCTATGGAGCTCCTTTTCAAGCTGGCCGAGGGGACCGCCGACGTGCTGTACCTCCTTGCCCCGAGGATAGAGAGCGAGTGATAGCATGGCGATGTCCGTAGCAGACCTCGAGGACGTTGCCAGGCGCATCCGTATAGACATCATCGAGATGACGACGGCCGCGGGTTCCGGGCACCCGGGGGGATCGCTCTCCTCGGCCGATCTCCTGGCCGCATTGTACTTCCGCATCATGAAGATCGATCCCGCCGACCCCTACGCGGACGGCAGGGACCGTTTCATTCTCTCCAAGGGCCATGCTGCTCCCGCCCTGTACTCGGCGCTTGCCGAGAGGGGGTACTTCCCCGTCGAGGAGCTCAAGACCCTCCGCCGGCTGGGATCCAGGCTCCAGGGCCATCCCGCATACCGCGATGTCCCGGGCGTAGAGGTGACCACCGGGTCCCTCGGCCAGGGGCTGAGCATGGCCTGCGGCATCGCCCTCGCCGCCAAGATGGACGGCAAGGACTACCGGACTTACTGCCTCCTCGGCGACGGGGAGCTCCAGGAGGGCCAGAACTGGGAGGCTGCCATGTTCGCCCGCAAATACGGGCTGAACAACCTCACCGCCTTCGTCGACAGGAACCGCCTGCAGATCTGCGGGAACACCGAGGAGGTCATGCCCCTGGACCCGCTCCCGGAGAAGTTCCGCGCTTTCGGATGGAACGTCATAATAATCGACGGCAACGACATGAGGCAGATCATAGACGCCTGCGAGAAGGCCGCCGCATCGAAGAAGAACCCGACGGTCGTCATCATGAAGACCATCAAAGGGAAAGGGGTCTCGTTCATGGAGAACAACGCCGACTTCCACGGCAAGACCTGCACGCCCGAGCAGTATGCACAGGCCATGAAGGAGCTCAGGGGTGAGGCGCAATGACCGGAGAGCGTCTGGCACAGCGCGATTACTACGGCAAGGCGCTTGCGGACCTGGCGCCGTCCAGGCCCGACATCGTGGTCATGGACGCCGACCTCGCCGGCTCCACCAAGACCTCGTCCTTCAAGGCCGTCGCTCCCGAAAGGTTCGTGGAGGTAGGCATCGCCGAGGCCAACATGATCGGCGTCGCGGCGGGCCTGGCGGTCTCCGGGAAGACCGTCTTCGCCTCCACCTTCGGGGTCTTCGCCAGCGGGAGATGCTGGGAGCAGATCAGGATGGCCGTGGCCTACCCCTGCCTCAACGTCAAGGTCGTTGCCACCCACTGCGGGCTCTCCGTGGGCCCCGACGGGGCGACCCATCAGGCCCTGGAGGACATAGTCCTGATGCGCGCCCTTCCCAACATGACGGTGGTCGTCCCCGCCGATGCCAACGAGGCCTACGCGGCCACTCTGGCACTTGCAGACTTCAAGGGTCCCGCCTACATGAGGATGGGACGCTCGAAATTCCCGGTCATAACCCCCGCAGGCCAGACCTTCGAGATCGGGAAGGCTTCCGTCATGAGGGAGGGCTCCGACGTCACCATCGTCGCCTGCGGGCAGCTGGTCGTCTCCGCTCTGGAGGCGGCCGACAAGCTCGCCGCTTCCGGGGTCTCGGCAGAGGTCATCAACATGTCCACGGTCAAGCCCCTGGACGGCGAGACCCTGCTCAGGTCCGTCCGCAAGACCGGCGCGGCCGTCACCGCGGAGGAGCACAGCATCATCGGCGGGCTAGGCTCCGCCGTGTGCGAGTTCCTCTCGGAGAACCTGCCTGTGCCGGTCTGCAGGGTGGGCACCAAGGACATCTTCGGAGAGTCCGGGGAAGCCGACGAACTGCTGGTCAAGTACGGCCTGACCGCCGACGGCATCGCCGATGCCGCCGTGAAGGCCGTTTCCAAGAAGAAGTGATACCATGAAGATCTTCATAGACACCGCGAACCTCGATATGATCAAAGAGATCAACAGCTGGGGGATACTCGACGGAGTTACCACCAACCCCAGCCTCGTTGCCAAGGAGAACACCGATACCCCGACCCGCGTGAAGGAGATCGCCAAGATCCTCGGCGACCGCCCCGTATCCGCCGAGGTCATGGCCGTCGACCACGAGGGCATGATCAAGGAGGGCGAGAAGCTCCACGCCATCGCCTCCAACGTGAACGTCAAGCTGCCCATGTGCATCGAGTCCCTCAAAGCCACCAAAGCGCTGTCCGAGGAGGGCATCGATGTCAACATGACCCTGATTTTCGACCCCCTGCAGGCGCTCATGGCCGCCAAGGCCGGCGCCAGGTACGTGTCCCCCTTCATCGGGAGGCTGGACGACATCGGGGCCCACGGAGTGGACATGCTCTCGGAGACCGTGCAGATCATCCACCAGTATGGCTACGACACCGAGATCATCGCCGCCTCCATCAGGCATCCGACCCACGTCCTCGATGCGGCGGAGATGGGATGCGACATCGCCACCATCCCCTACGACATCCTCAAGAAGATGGTGGCCCACCCCAAGACCGACGAGGGCATCGCCAAGTTCAAGGCCGACTACGAGAAGGTAAACGGACCCTCCCAGTGAGGTGCCATGTCAGGGATCACCGTCGTCGGCGGGGGACCTGCAGGGTCCATGTCCGCCATGTACCTCGCGGCATCCGGCCGCGATGTCACGGTGATCGAGGAGCACAGGGAGAGCGGGAAACCGGTGCATTGCGCCGGGATGCTCTCCCCGGAGACGGTCAGGATGTCCGGGGTCAGCCCCGACATCCTGGGGTCCGCGAACTCCGCGGACGTCGTATTCCCCAACGGGAAAGTTCTTTCCATCGGGCGCCGGGCGCCCATGGTGTATTTCGTCGACCGTGCCGACCTCGACCGCAGGATGGCCGAGAGGGCCATGGATTCCGGCGCCGAGTTCAGGTACGGGATCAAGTGCCGGAAGGTGGAGGTATCCCGCGATTACGCCCTGGTGCAGACCAACCAGGGGGACATGCGCTCCGACATCGTGGTGGGGGCCGACGGCTTCCGCTCCGTGGTATCGGACTCCATCCCCGGCAATGAGCCCAGGGAGCTCCTGACCGGGGCGCAGTACGATATCGAATACCGCATGGAGGACCAGAACAGGATAGTCCTCAGGATGGGCAGCGAGGTCGCCCCCGGGTTCTTCTCGTGGCAGATCCCCATGGGCGACACCACCCGTCTGGGTCTCTGCATATCCGCGCAGGGTTCGGCGCCGGATTACCTCAGGCACCTCATGAAGATCTCCGGCATGGAGGACCGCAGGATCATCGCCCGCTACGGCGGATGCATCCCCATCGGCAGGAAGACCAGCCATGCGGACAGGATCATGCTCATCGGCGATGCCGCCGGGCAGGTCAAGCCCGTCTCCGGCGGAGGGCTCAACCCCATCTTCAGGGCCGCGCCGTACGTCAGGGATGCGGTCGATAGGGCGTACGGGATCGGGCTGTTCTCGGCCTCAGTCATGTCCCTCTACGAGGCAGGCTGGAGGAAGGAGCTGTCCCGCGAGCTCTCCCGCGGCGAGAGGATGAGGAAGTACTTCCTGAAGTTCTCCGACGCGGAGATGAACCTCGTCGGGCAGCTGTTCGACACCCCGGCCATCCGCGAAAAGCTGGGCATGATCGATTTCGACGACCCGAGCGCCATCGTCCGCCCCATCCTGGCGGAGAAAGGCGTCAAGTCCGGGTTCCTGAAGATCAGGCTCAGGGGAAAGCTATGAGGAAGGTCCTCCAGGCGAAGGTCCCCTCGGACAGGGCCTCCGACATCATACCCAGGCTGTTCTCTTCGGGCATCGCGGACCCAGGCGCCCGCATCACGGGAGGGCAGGGGTTCAGGCTGGTCCCTATCAAGGAGGGGAGGCTCGCCGACGCGGAATCGATGGGGCTGGAGATCCTCTCCGGGGACGCCTATTCCGAGGCATCGCGTCCCCCCATGGAGAGGATCCGCGAGGCCCTGTCCGATCTTCCCGCTTACGACCTGGCACGTCTGCCGGAGAAATGGGAGAGGGCAGGCTCGGCGGTGACGATCAAGCTGGGCCCCAGCCTGTTCCAGTACGGGGAGAGGATCGGGAAGGCCTACGCCGAGGCCCTGGGCGCCGGATCCGTTCTTGCCGACGTCTCCGGTGTCTCCGGCGAGTTCAGGCTGCCGGATATGCGCCTCCTTTACGGGGAAGGCGGGGAGTCCGTCAAGACCGAGAACGGCATCAGGTACAGCTACGACGTCACCAAGGTGATGTTCGCCTCCGGGAACCTGGAGGAGAGGCGCCGCATGGAGCGCCTGGACTGCGCCGGGGAGACGGTCGTGGACATGTTCTGCGGCATAGGCTACTTCACGCTCCCGATAGCCAGGTTCGCCGGCGCCCGCTGCGTCCTGGCCTGCGAGAAGAACCCGGACTCCTATCGTTTCCTGCTCGAGAACATCAAACTCAACGGCGTGGAAGGCACGGTCATACCCATGCTCGGGGACAACCGCGCCATACCCGGGGCGCATTTCGCCGACAGGATCCTCATGGGATATGTGCAGACGACCTCGGAGTTCCTGCCGAAGGCCAAAGAACTGGCCAAGCCGGGGTGCATCATCCACTACCATGACACCTTCCCGGTAGGCTCCCAGGAGGAGCGTGTGCGCAGGATATTCTCGGAGGTCTTCGGGGAGGACGGGTACGAGGTACTCGGCATCCGCGAGGTCAAGTCGTTCGCGCCGTCGGTCTCACATTATGTCGCCGACGTCCGCGTCCGGCGATCGGCGCGGCTCAGACCTTCTCGCCGCAGCTGAGCGCCATCAGCAGCGTGTTCATGTCCTCGCGGTACTTCTCGCCGGAGGCCCCGATCACCTGCTTTATGAACGGCACCAGGAACTCGGCGAACTCCTTCTCGTCCTTGGAGAACGTCTGGGGCACCGAGCCTCCGCAGGCGAGCGCGAAGCCGGCGGCCAGCCCCTTGGACTTGGAATCCCTCATGGGGATCCCGGCCGCGGTCTCCTCCACCATCGTCAGCCCCCCGACCTTCGCCGCCTTGGCCAGGGAATCGGCCGCCTGGGTCATCGGCCCGGGGCGGCGGAAGGCCGGCAGGTCCTCGATGACGTCCTTGGAAATGAACGCCCTGCGGGCCTCGGCGATGGCGTCGGCCGCAGGCAGCCTGGGCATCTCCGAGTACCTCTCGGCGAACTCGGCGGAGGTGGCGGCCGCTATGAGGCCCTTCCAATCCGCGCTCCAGAGCCCGGCGACCGCCTCGGAGGCCTTCCCGCTTTTGATGACCACGGACCTGGGGTTCCCGGAGAGGAAGCTCTTCAGGAGCTCCTTCTCCCCGTCGGTGCCGGAGAGGCCGGAGATGAACGAGTCCAGGTCCGAGCCGTAGTTCCTGTCCCCGGAGATGAGGGTCAGCGAACCGCTGGACGCCAGGTCGGAGAGGTCGCTCCTCCGGACGGATTCGATCAGTGCCCGGTCGGTGGTCTTGCCGAGCATGTACTGCTTCAGCTGGTCGCCGGTGACGGCATGCTTCCCGTCGCTGCCCTCAGAGTGGTACTTGCTCTGGACCCAGACCGAGATGTCGTCCAGGGGGTCCTCGGCGGAGAGCCTGGACACGATGTAGGCGAGCGTGGAGACATCCTTGGCGCAGTCCGAGCATATGTGGATGGTGCATCCGCAGGACTTCACGCCGATGTTCAGCGAGACGTTGCCCTCATGGCCGCAGTCGATCCCGTCGCCGTCGAATTTGTAGGGGGTCTCCCACCAGGTGTCGTAGAGGTAGTCCTCCGGCATGTTGGGGGCATCGGAGCAGACGGACTTGTCCCCCCAGGAGTAGAGGTGGAGGCCCTGCTTCTTGATCAGGCCGTTGTAATAGAGCAGCCTCAGCTTCGGGTCGTCGTAGTGCTGGCACCCGATGAGCAGGGGGGCCGGCACCGTCCCCCTGACCACGTACGGCACCCTCTGGCCGCCGATGACGGCCGTGGCCATAAGCGGGACCTTCCCGGCGGCCGCGACGGATATGGTGCCGGCGTAGGCCTTGGCCATGCTGTCGAGGCCCTTAGAGGCCATCTTGATGAGCGCCTGCTCGTCGCCGCGGTACTTCGCGTATTTGTCGATGTCCTTGAACACCTTGTCGAAGACGCATTTCCTGCAGTTCCCGGCGCAGAGGGGCCTGAGGAGCCCGGGGTTGTCGGCCAGGTCCTTAGCGCGCCCTATCACATCGTCCTCCAGTCTCTTGGAAGGCTGCTTGACGCCTCTGATGTGCAGGCGCTTGTTCTTCTCTGCCATGCTGCCTGCATCGGAAGACGCACGTAAAAACAATATGACTGCATCCAGGGGCAATTGCGGCCAGGACCATCTGCACAGGCGGCCGCAGGCGCGTTTCCCAGCCTATATTTACGTCCTAGGCCGATACGGTGGGCGTGAAAGACATCATATCCGCCACGGCGGACGATATACGGAGCATGCGCGTCCGCGGAGCCGGGCGCATCGCCCGCGCCGGGGCCAATGCCCTGGCCGATTATGCGGAGTCGTACCAGGGCCCCGACCTGGGGTCGTTCAGGGAGGACATCTCCAAAGCGGCCGATATCCTTCTGGGGTCGAGGCCCACGGCGGTCTCGCTGTGGAACGGCGTGCACGCCACCATCCGGGACGTCGATTCCGCATCCGACCTCGCGGACGCCCGGCAGTCGGTCATCGACAACGGGAGGCGCTTCGCCGAGGATTCCGAGAAGGCGGTCGAGGCCATCGCCAAGTTCGGCGCCAAGAGGATCAAGGACGGCGACGTCCTGATGACCCACTGCAACAGCAGCGCGGCCATAGGCGTGATCGCCGAGGCCATCCGCCAGGGGAAGGACGTCAAGGTGTACGCGACGGAATCCCGCCCGTGGAGGCAGGGGATCCTGACCGTCCGCGACCTGAAGAACGCAGGGGCGGAGGATGTCACCCTCATCATCGACAGCGCGGTCAGGACCGTGATGCAGAAGGTCGACCGCGTCTTCGTCGGCGCGGATACCGTCACCTCGTCCGGGACGCTGATCAACAAGATCGGCACGTCCCAGGTGGCGATGGCGGCCGCCGAGGCGAGGGCGGAGTTCAACGTGTGCGCAGAGACCTACAAGTTCTCGCCCAAGACTCTCTTCGGCGACGCTGTGACCATCGAGGAGAGGGACATCGGGGAGATCGTCCGCCCGGGGGAGATCCCCGAGGGAGTGAAGGTCTTCAACCCGGTGTTCGACACCACTCCTGCGAAGTACATAGACAGCATCATCACCGAGATAGGGATCATGTCCCCCGGCTCGGTGTACGGTGTCATGGCCGAACAGCTGGGCGGGGCGCTGCGGAAGCAGCGATGCCGGCAGAGGCGAAACGATCGATCAATAAAGAGGTGCCAGAATGGAATCTTACAAATCTTACAGCTATCTCGACCTCGGGGCCGAACTCGACCCCGAAGGGTATGTGTTCGCGACCTACCGTGTGACCACGGACCTCCCGATGGAGAAGGCGGCCGAAGCAGTGGCCGCCGAGCAGTCGACCGGGACTTGGACGGGGCTGTCCACCCTCAAAGACGACGTCTTCGAGAAATACGCCGGCAGGGTGACCTCCATCGAGGGGGACAGGATCGTCATCGCCTTCCCCGTGGATGATTTCTCCGGCAGGTACGGCGGCGTCCCGCAGATCCTCTCGGTGATCGCCGGCAACCTCTTCGGGCTGGCGGCCGTGAAGGGCATCAGGCTGGAGGACGCCGTGTTCCCCCAGAAGTTCCTGAAGGAGCACTTCAAAGGTCCGAAGTTCGGGAGCGAGGGCATGAGGAAGATGCTGCAGAGGCCCGAGAAGCCCTTGGTCGGCACCATCGTGAAGCCCAAGATCGGGCTGTCGCCCGAGGACACCGCCAAATACGTCTACGAAGCGGGGGTCGGCGGGCTCACCAACGGCAAGGACGACGAGACCCTCGTCGACCAGACCTTCTGCCCGATCGAGGCCAGGACCAAGGCGGTCGCCGAGGCCCTGGACAGGGTCGATGAGGAAGGCGGGCACATGATGCACGCCATCAACATCAGCTCCAACGCGGACGACATCGTCGGCCTGGCCGAGGACGTGCAGTCCTGGGGCGCCAGGGAGATAATGGTCGATGTCCTGACCAGCGGGTTCGGAGCCCTGCAAGCGGTCGCCGAGGACCCCAAGATCAAGGTGCCCATCCACGTCCACCGGACCATGCATGCGGCCATCACCAAGGACCCGCTCAACGGGGTGGCGATGAATGTCTTCGCGGAACTGGTCAGGATGTGCGGCGGGGACGCCCTCCATATCGGGACCCTCGGGGTCGGGAAGATGGAAGGGGACATCGCCGGCGGCAGGAAGAGCCTGGAGGCGTGCAGGGGCGATGAGCTCCCGTTCAGGAAGGTCATGCCGGTCTGCTCCGGCGGGATGTTCCCCGGGATAGTCCCGGATGTGATCGCGGCCACCGGGAACGAGGTGCAGATCCAGGCAGGAGGCGGCGTGGCCGGCCATCCCGGAGGGGTCCGTGCCGGTGCGGCCGCAATGTGCCAGGCAGTGGATGCGGCCTTCTCGGGCGTGCCTCTGGCGGAATACGCCGCGGACCATGCAGAACTCCGCGAAGCCCTTGCGAAGTGGGGATCGAGATGAAGCTGAAGGTCAAGCAGGTCGACGTCATGGCCGGCGTCATGGCCGCCGGCATGGACCCCAAGGACTGCGCGGTCGTCGGCGTCAAGGACGGGGACCGCGTGAGGATCTCCGGCCCCAAGGACTCGATCGCGGTCATCCTGATGGTGTCAGACGAGTTCATCTCCCCCGGGACCGTGCTCCTCTCGGCCTCGGTCATCGCCCGCATCGGCGCCGCCGACGGGGGCGAGGTGGACGTGTCCTATTCGCCCAGCCCGGAGAGCGTGCGCACCATACGCCGGAAGATGGACCGCCAGAAGCTCAGCGAGACCGAGATCCGCGCGGTGGTCAACGACATCTACTCGGGCAGCCTCTCCAACATCGAGATCTCCAGCTGGCTCACCGCCCTGTACATCAACGGGATGGACATCGACGAGATCGCCGCCTTCGCGCGGGCCATGGTGGACACCGGGGACGTCATCAGGTTCGACAAGGGCCCGGTGTACGACTTCCACAGCATGGGAGGCGTCCCCGGGAACAAGATCACCCCCATCGTGGTGTCCATCTGCGCCGCGGCGGGACTGATGATCCCCAAAACATCATCCCGCGCCATCAGCAGCGCCTGCGGGACATCCGACTTCGTGGAGACCTTCTGCAACATCGAGGTGTCCGCCGAGAAGCTCAAGGAGATCGGGGAGACCGTCGGCGGGGCGTTCGTATGGGGAGGGGCCATGAACATCGCTCCCGTGGACGACATCGTCATCAAGGTCGAGCATCCGCTGGGCATCAACCCCCGCGCCCAGATGCTGGCATCCATACTCAGCAAGAAGCTCGCCATCGGCGCGAAGTACCTCCTGGTCGACATACCCACAGGGGCCGGCACCAAGGTCCCGACGCTGGACGATGCGAGGGCCTACGCCCGCGACTTCATGGACCTGGGGGAGAAGCTCGGCATGCACATCGAGTGCGCCATAACCTACGGCGACCAGCCCGTCGGCTCCGCCATCGGCCCCAACCTGGAGGCCAGGGAGTGCATACGCATCCTGGAGGGCGCGGAGCATCCCTCGTCCGTCATCGAGAAGGCGTGCGAATGCGCCGGCATCCTGCTGGAGATGGCAGGGTTCCAGAACGGGGAGGAGAAGGCGGCCGAGCTGCTCAGGAGCGGGGCGGCCCACAAGAAGTTCATGGAGATCGTCCAGGCCCAGGGCGGCAGGCCCGACCTGAAGGCCGACGACCTCGTCCCCGGGAAGTACACTGCTGACATAGCCTCCGACAAGGCCGGGTACGTGCACTCGCTCAACAACAAGGACCTGGTCGCCGTGGCCAAGGCCCTCGGGGCCCCCAACGACAAGGGCGCCGGCCTGCTGATCCTCAAGAAGAAGGGCCAGAGGGTGGAGAAGGGCGAGGTGCTCTTCAGCCTTTACGCCGACAACGAGGCGAAGCTCGCCCGCGGCAGGGAGCTGGCCATGAGGTACGCTCCGGTGGACATCGAGGGGATGCTCATCAAAAGGGTCGCCTCGATGCAGGCGAGATGAAGCTCGTCTTCACCGTGGACCTCGACCGCGACGCGAACATCGAGGTCCCGGGGCAGACCGAGGCGGGATCGGCCGACCGGGGGGAGGGCACCGCCCCGAGGTTCTCGTCCTCGGGATGGGCCCTGGCCCGCTACGCCGACATGCTCGACAGCATCGGCATGCCGGCTGCCTTCTTCTGCGAGGGCCGCACGGCCGAGGCCCTGAAGGACGAGATGGGATGCCTGGACCGTTTCGAGCTGGGCATCCACGGGTACGACCACGAGAACCTGACGCACCGCATCCCGAGGGCGGAGGCGGCCGCCGCCGTGAGGCACGGGTTCGATGCGGTGAAGGACGTCACGGGCAGGACGCCCTCGGCGTTCCGCGCCCCGTACATGCATCAGCCCAAGGCCGTCGCGGCGTTCCTGAGGGACACCGGGACGGGGATACTCACCGATTCGTCGATGTACGCCTCCGGGCCAGGGTCCTTCCCGTTCGCGCTCCCCGGCTATGTTGCCGAGGTCCCGGTGACAGAAGGCACGGGACCGGAGGGCGGGGCCATGTCCGGGTATTTCTGGGCGATGCATGAAGGCAAGCGCCCCCCGGAGGACTACTCCTTCCTGGCGAAGAGCGTTCCGGAGGACGGCACCCTGGTGCTCGCGGACCATGTCTGGCACATACGTGAGTCCCGTGCTTCCGGCGTCCGTTCGGATGAGGATTCCCAGAAGGAGCTGGACTTCGTGTCCGAAGTCCTCCGCGCGCTGATGGATGCGGGCGCTGAGCCGGAAACCCTTTCCGATGCGGCCTCGGACGCCTACATGAACCCCGGCCCCTCGGACGGCGCGGACTCCGAATGACAGCGTGGTATGCGAACGTCCGGCAGGCCTGCCGCCGGGCATGCGCGCGTGCCTGCGCTAACTTCTTAACGGGCGCGCGTATAGGCGGATGGGATGACCGCCAAACTGATCCTCGGGAAGGAGGTTTCCGAGAGCATTTATGCGGACCTCCGTGTCCGGATCGCAGCCCTCAAGAACCGCGGGATCGAGCCGACCATCGCGCTCATCGCCGTCGGGGACGACCCCGCGTCGAAGGTCTACCTGCGCACGAAGAACCGGAAGTGCGAGGAGCTCGGCATCAGGGCGGTCAACTACACCTATCCGTCATCTGCCTCCGAGGAGGAGGTGCTGGGGCGCATCATGAAGCTGAACGACGACCGTTCGGTGCACGGCATCCTCGTCCAGCTGCCCCTGCCCCCGGGGTTCGAAGAGAGGTACGTCCTCGATTCGATCTCCCCGGACAAGGACATCGACTGCTTCCATCCGGTCAACGTCGGCCACATGTTCATCGGAGACCCCCATTTCCTGCCGGCGACGGCCGGAGGCATCCAGCAGATGCTGATACACTGCGGGATCGAGACCAGCGGGAAGCATGTCGTCATCGTGGGCAGGAGCAACATCGTCGGCAAGCCGATGGCCGCCATCCTGATGCAGAACAGGGACTACGCCAATTCCACCGTTACCGTGCTGCATTCCCGCTCCGAGTGCCTTAGAGAGATGACAAGGAGCGCGGACATCCTCATCTGCGCCGTCGGGAAGCCCAATTTCATAACCGCGGACATGGTCAAGGAAGGCGCCGTCGTCATCGATGTCGGCACCAACAGGGTGCCTGACCCGTCTTCCCCCAAGGGCACGAAGCTGGTGGGCGATGTCGATTTCGATGCCGTGAAGGAGAAGGCATCGTACATCACCCCGGTTCCCGGCGGGGTGGGCCCGATGACCGTCTGCATGCTGATGGCCAACACGGTGAAGGCCGCGGAGGGGCAGTGGCGATGATATCGGAGTGCCGCGAGCACGGCCCGTTCCGCGGGGACTCCTGCCCCGTCTGCGGGGCCGAGGGCCGCCTGGTCCTGAGCGATATCGAGACGGACCGTCTCGGGAGGCTCATGGCGGCCGTGCTCAGGCACGGGAAGTACGGCCTGGAGATGTCGCCCGACGGCTATGTGTCGGCAGACGACATCGCCGCGGCCGCCAGGGGCGGGGGCCGCATGGGCTGGCTCACCGGCAGGCATTTCCTGGCCATCGCCGCCACCGACCCTCGCGGGCGCTACCAGGTGCTGGGGGACCGCATCAGGGCCACCTACGGGCACACGATCGACGTGGACCTCAGGCTCCCGTCCGAGGGCGTCCCGCCCATCCTATACTATCCGGTGTCCGAAGAGGAGGAGGCCGCAGTCCTGGAGACGGGGATCATGCCGACCGGCAGGGCCAGGGTGCACCTGTCCTCCACCCCGGAAGAGGCGATGGCGGCCGGAAAGGTCCGCCTGGGCGGAGGGAAGGTGCTGCTGCTGGAGATCGACCCCGCGGCATGCGCCGCCGCCGGCTTCCCGGTCGGGAAGGCATCGGACACGGTATGCACTTGCGACAGGGTCCCGCCGGAATGCCTGAAGGCATCGGACGAAGGGCCGTCCGGAAATAACGAAGGAACTGATTGAGATGGTTACAGTACTCACGCCAGATCAGGTAAGAGCGAAATACGGTCCCCTCTTCAACAGGGGTTTCCTCACCATAGTGGACGAGAAAGCAGGGAAGGCCAGGATCATCGAGTCCTGCATGGCCCGCGGCCCGGGGGAATGGGACGTCTGCAACCGCAGGCGCACCGGCGGGATGATCGAGAACATCCGCATGGAGGGCACGGTCATCACCATGGACGTGGGGATCGGCGAGAAGGACCTCAGGTTCGGCCCTGTCTCCGCCGACCTCGGCGGCCAGGGGCTCCGCGCCGTGAAGATCGAAGGGGACGAGGTCCGCACCACCTGGTACGGCATCGCCGGGGCCTCGGTGGGCATCGGGGCCTGCCTGCCCCAGTCCAAGGACGTCATCCGCACCGAGTACCCGGACGATTTCAAGATCGGGGGCGGCCACACCGCCCACGTCGACATCATCACCCCCAAGCTGGTCCGCGTCGTCATAGGCGTCGACGACACCGACACCAAGGAGAAAGGGGCCACATGGGCGTCCGCGCTGAAGATGGCGGTGAACACCCCCGTGGGGCACTTCATGGAGCACAAGATCATCCAGCTCAACCCCAGGTCCCCCACGAAGACGACCAACTGCTGCTCCACCGCGGTGTCCTTCGCCGTCAGGGAGGACGAGGTCCAGAAGCTCATCGAGTACTGCTACGGGTTCCTGAAGAAAGAGTCGGTCTCCGAGGACGCGGTCATGACGGTGTTCCAGGGGCTGGAGGTCCCGAAGGAGCTGACTTCCTGGGCATGGAGGTGCAAGACCGTCCTCGTCGACCGTTCCGAAGCGGTCGCCATGGCGGAGAAGCACGGGGTGCAGATCATAAGCATCACCGGCGAAGGCGGCACCATCGGCGCCGTGGCCGCCATCGGCTGCGCCGACCTGGGGCCGGAATGCGCCGGGGTCCCCGAGGATTTTCCGGACATAGTGCACTGAGGGGGAACGCGGACGGAAGTTCCGAAGATTGTCACCAAGCAGGTCTACTCCACCTACGAGAAGAAGCTGGAGGAGGAGATCAGGGGAGGCCCGATGCCGAACCACATCGGCATCATAATGGACGGCAACCGCAGGTATGCCAAGGAGTTCCTGGGCGACGACATAGATGAGGGCCACAGGGCCGGCGAGCGCAAGATCCGCGAGCTCCTGGACTGGTGCCTCGACCTCAAGATCCGCTACATAACGGTGTACGCGTTCTCCTCCGAGAACTTCTCCCGCGGGGAGGACGAGGTGTCGTTCCTTATGGGCATGGCGGCGGACTCCATCCGCGAGATCGCCGACGACGAGCGCATCGTGAAGAACCACGTCCGCATCCGCGTCCTCGGCAACCGCGAGCTCCTGCCGGAATCCGTCAGGGAGTCCATAGAGTACTGCGAATCGAAGACCGCCGCCTTCAGCGATTTCACCTTCAGCATATGCCTGGCCTACGGCGGCAGGCAGGAGATCATCAGCGCCGTCCAGAGCATAGCCAGGAAGGTGCAGGCGGGCGAGATATCCCCCGAGGACATCGACGAGGACATGCTGTCTCAGCACCTGTACACCTCCGACATCCCCGACCCGGACCTCATCCTGAGGACCAGCGGGGAGATAAGGATCTCCAACTTCCTCCTCTGGCAGCTGGCCTATTCGGAGCTCTACTTCACCGACATCTATTGGCCGGGTTTCAGGCGCATCGACCTGATGAGGGCCATCAGGTCGTACCAGGCACGTGTCCGGCGCTACGGGAGATGAGCATCTGGCACATTACGATGCCGTGATGCTCCACGCGCCGAGCGTGTACGATTTCCGGAAGAAACCGATATTCTACGGGCCTGTCAGCGACGTAATCCCCTCGTCCCCCGTCTTCGAGATGTACCCCATCGGGTTCATGACCATCTCGGCCCATCTGCAGAGAGCGGGCTTCAGGACCAGGATCGTCAACATCGCCAACCTGATGCTCTCCGATCCCAAGTTCGACGCGGAGAAGCGCATCGCCGGCCTCGACGCCGACGTCTATTTCATCGACCTCCATTGGATGCCCCATGCCCACGGGGCGCTGGAGCTCGCCAAGCTGGTCAAGAAGCACCATCCGGATGCGCGGACCGAGCTCGGAGGATTCACCTCCTCGTACTTCTGGAAAGAGCTGATCGAGCGCCCGGAGGTCGACCTGGTCATGCGCGGGGACGCCACCGAGGAGCCCACCGTCCGCATGATGGAGGCGCTGTCCGAGGGGAAGGACCTCTCCTCCGTCCCGAACCTCGTATGGAAGGATGCGGGCGGCGCTGTGCACGACAACGGCCTCACCTATGTGCCGGACGACCTGGACAGCGTCATATTCGACTACGGGGTCATGATAAAGGGCGTGATGCGGACCATGGACATCGCCGGGTCCCTGCCCTGGCGGACCTGGGCGCAGGTCCCCCTGACGTCCGTTTTCACTGTCCGCGGATGCTCCGTGGGGTGCGCCGAATGCGGAGGCTCCCGCTATGCCAACCAGAAGGTGTGCGGCCGGCATCATCCCGCCTTCCGCAGCCCGGAGAAGCTGGCGGAGGACATGGCAGGCATCTCGGATTACCTCAAGGCTCCGATATTCATCGTGGGGGACATCCGTCAGGCGGGCCCGGACTACCGTTCCCGTTTCCTGAAGGCCGTCAGGGAGGAGGATATCGACAACCATGTGGTCATCGAGCTGTTCGGCGGGGCCGGCAGGGATCATTTCAGCGAGATCGACAGGTCCTTCCCCGGAGGCTGGTCGATCGAGTTCTCCCCCGACTCGTACGACGAGGCGGTCCGCCTGGGCATGGGGAAGGGGTACACCAACGCCGCCATAGACAGCACGATCCCGGCGGCCTTCGCCTCGGGCTGCTCCCGGCTGGACCTGTTCTTCATGACCGGCCTCCCCCATCAGACCAGGGAGTCCGCTATAGGGACCGCCGAGGCCGCCGAGCACCTCTGGGGGCTGGTCGGGAAGGATGACGGGCTGTTCATCTACGATTCCCCCTTCGCGCCGTTCGTCGATCCCGGGAGCCGGGCGTTCGAGGAGCCGGAGAAATGGGGATACAGGCTCCGCGCGAGGACGCTGGAGGACCACAGGAAGCTGCTGGACAGCCCCTCGTGGAAGCTTGTGCTCTCTTACGAGACGGACTGCATGACGCGCGACGATATCGGAGAGGCTTCCTACGACGCCGCCGTGGTCCTGACCGATGCCGAATGCCGGTCCGGGAGGATAACGAAGGAGGAGGCCGATGCCAGGAACGCCCGTACCGAGACGGCCAGGGACATCATGCACCGCATCGACCGCATCATGGAGATCAAGGATCCGGCCGAGCGCGATTCCAAGCTCTGGGACATCAAGGAGGAAGGGGTCAGGATGATGGACAGCACCATCACCGACAAGAACGACCTTGATTGGCGCTCGGGCTCGGTCTGGAGCAACGTCCCGAGGATAGCCTACGGGCTCCTCAAGGGGCTGGTCCGCGGGAAGCGCTGAATCCCTGCCCCCGCGGGCCCATTGAAAAGATTTCAGATTTCTCGTGCCTGGCACATATGAGATTGACGGTGAGTTCCTCACTCTCTGCCCATCTCTATCGAGCGGGCGACGGTGGCGTCGATGCACTTCTCGGTCAGGCTATCGAGCCCGCCCTCGCGGAGCACCTTGACCCCTTCGATGGTGGTCCCGCCCGGAGAGCAGACGCCGTCGATGAGCGATTCCACCGACATCCCGGATTCGAGGATCATCTTCCCGGAGCCGATGAGGCTCTGGGCGACCAGGATCTTCGACTGCTCCTCGCTGAGGCCGTACTTGACCCCTGCTTTGATGATCGCGTCAGCGAACATATATATGAACGCGGGGGAACTTCCGGATACGCCGGTGACGGCATCGAGGTCGCTTTCCCTGACCTCCACTGCCTTGCCGGTGGCCTCGAGGATGCCTTTAACGATGCCCCTGTCCGCATCGGTGCATCCGGGGCCCATCACATACCCAGAAGCGCCCTCGAACACCAGGCAGCAGTGGTTGGGCATGACCCTGACGATCCTGCATCCCGGAGCGTATTTTGCCAGCGTCTTCATCTTCACGCCTGCTGCGATGCTGATGAGGAGGCTTCCCTCTTTCAGCTCCGTGCCCTCTTCGGCGAACAGGGGGCCGATGTTCTTCGGCTTCACGGCGAGCACGAACACGTCGGCCGAGCCCTCGAGCTCTTTGGCGGACCCGTACATGCTGATCCCGTACGTCTGGGACATGCGGTCGCGAGTGGCCTGCGTGGGGGCGCAGGCTGCGATCTCATCCTTTCTGTAGACCCCTTTGGAGAGGAGCCCTCCGATCATGGCCCCAGCCATCCTGCCGGCCCCGATGAAAGCGATCCTGTATGCCATGCCCTTCCCAGCGGTGCGCTTTCTTATAATATTTTCATGGATTCTTAAACGAATATTTAGAATAAATTAAATTCAATTATTAATTGCCATTTATAAAGGAAGTTGGCATTTCCCGCGTTCCTTATTATATACGTTGAAGGCATCGCGAAAACCAATGTCACTAGTCTTAAGCTACCTGCCATTACTATTCGTGGGGATTATTTCCCTCGGATTCGCGCCGTTGGCATGGCTGGTCTCCAGGCTCATCAGGCCTGCGAGGTCATCCAAGTGGACTGAGGAGACATATGAGTGCGGTTCCGTCCCGATCGGGGATACGCGCATCATGTTCAGGCTGCAGTACTACGCATTCGCTCTGATATTCGTGGTATTCGACCTCGTGGTCACGTTCCTTCTGATCTGGTCGGTGGCGTTCGACGGTCTGTCGGACGCGGCCACCTGCTACGTTCTCATATTCCTCGGCATCCTGCTGATGGGCGTTGTGTACTCTCTCAAGAAGGAGGAGAAAATATGGATATGAGCCTCTACCCCCACGCCGTCGCCATGAGCGCGGACGAGTTCATGAGCTGGTCCACAGCCATGATCAACGACCTCATGAGCTCCGGCACCAGGAGGACCATCGACAAGCTCACCGGACCTATCTGGTCCTGGGCCATGAAGAACTCGATGCACCCTCTGCACTGGGGGCTCGCCTGCTGCGCGCTTGAGATGTCCCAGGCGTCCGCTTCGCGTTTCGACGCGGAGAGGTACGGGATGATCTACAGGTCGTCGCCCAGGCAGACCGATATCCTTCTCGTCAACGGATGGATCTCCAAGAAGATCCGCCCGCATCTCAGGAGGCTCTGGGAGGAGATGCCTTCCCCGAAGTGGGCAGTCGCCATGGGCGAGTGCGCCATCTCCGGCGGGCCTTGGTATGACTCTTACAACACCGTCCAGGGTCTGGACCAGATTGTCCCGGTGGACCTTTACATCCCCGGATGCCCTGCCAGGCCTGATGCGATGATCGACGGGTTCATGCTCCTCCAGAAGAAGATTGACAGCTACTTCAGGCGCGGAGCCTTCCTCAAGAACTGAGGTGCGCAAATGGCTGCAGAACTACGCGAACATGATGACACGTGGGAGCCCGAGATCCAGAAAGGACTCGAGTCCAAGTTCCCCGGGCACATCCAGGTCACCAAGACCGAGGTGCGCAGGGTCTACGCGAAGACCGACCGCGAGAACATCCATGCTGTGTGCCAGTATCTTCATGACGAGCTGAACTTCGAGCACTGCTCGACCGTCATCGGCGTCGACCTGAAGGACCGCATGCAGGTGGTCTACCACATCAGCAATTATACCAACTACAAAGGAGAGGTCGTCGAGCTTACCATCGATGTTCCCAACGACGACCTGCACGTTCCTACCGTCTCTGACATCTGGGGCGGCGCGAACTGGCACGAGAGGGAGACCTGGGAGCTCTTCGGGATCGTATTCGACGGCCACCCGAAGCTCGAGAGGCTCCTCACTCCGGACACCTACGAGTTCTTCCCGTTCAGGAAGTCGTACAAG
This sequence comes from Methanomassiliicoccales archaeon LGM-DZ1, assembly GCA_030168595.1. Classification (NCBI taxonomy): domain Archaea; kingdom Methanobacteriati; phylum Thermoplasmatota; class Thermoplasmata; order Methanomassiliicoccales; species Methanomassiliicoccales archaeon LGM-DZ1. The sequence goes on from CP115556.1 coordinate 1,229,649, forward strand.
CTCAGGGGATGGGACTGATGGCATGGCTTAAGAAAGATGACAAGGAGATCCCCGTCGACAAAGAGGGGAAGCTCGATGCCGCCGCTATCGCGCAGGGCGCCCTCAAGGAAGAGGAGTCCAAAGCGATATTCCAGGCGGAGACCCAGAAGATGGACACCGACAAGATGTGGGTCATCATGGGCCCCCAGCACCCGTTCTCGCACGGGCTCTGGACCCTCAAGATCCAGGTCGACGGTGAGATGGTCACCGATGCCGAGCCCATCGTCGGATACCTTCACAGGGGATGGGAGAAAGAGGTCGAGAACAGGACCTACCCCAAGATCATCCCGATGGCGGACCGTCTCTGCTACGCCGCCTCGATGACCTATACCCACCTCTACTGCATGACCGTCGAGAAGGCCCTCGGCATCGAGGTGCCTGAGAAGGCGAAGTACATCAGGATAATCGCCGACGAGATCAACCGTCTCCAGTCCCACCTCATGTGGCTGGCGGCCATCGGAACCGATCTGGGTAACTACACCGGATTCCTCTGGGCCTCCAGGGAGAGGGAGTTCTGGATGGACATGAACATCAGGCTCTGCGGAGCCCGTATGACCACCAACTACCCCCGTATCGGCGGTGTCAGGAACGATACCACCGACATTTTCGACAGGGATATCATCAGGTGCTGCGACAGGTTCGACAAGGCCCTCTGGGACATGATCGGGCTTATCGACGACAACTCCACCTTCACCCACAGGCTCATCGGCAACGGTATCCTGACCAGGGAGAGGTGCGCGAACCTCGGCATCACCGGCGCCGCCGCAAGGGGTACCGGGATCGACTTCGATGTCCGCCGCGACGACCCCTACGACAACTACGACAAGATCGACTTCGATGTCCCCTGCCAGACCGCGGGAGATTCCTATTCCAGGTATCTCGTCAGGGTCGAGGAGATGTTCCAGGCGACCAGGATCATCAGGGAGGCCATGGAGAAGGTCAGGGAGCTCGGCAAGAACGCCCCCTACAGGCTCAAAGCGCCCACCAATGTTCCGGAAGGGAGGACCTTCTGCAGGATCGAGGACTGCCGCGGCGAGGCCGCCATGTACCTCGTGTCCGACGGCACCGACAAGCCCTATAGGCTTAAGGTGCGCAGCCCGATCTTCGTCAATGTGTCGGCATCGAAGGACCTCTGCACCGGGTGCAGGATCGCAGATGTGCCGGTCATCATGGCCCAGATAGACATGTGCCTCGGAGAGACGGACCGGTGATCCAAAATGGCTGATTACGTCTCTATCCGCGACTGGATCAACTATCCGGACCCCATGTCGAACGAGTTCTACCCGTTCGGCGATGCCTACAACCTGCCGTACGACATCTCCCTGAAGCTCTGGGACATCATCGGCGGCACTCTCGCATGGCTCCTCGACCTGCTGTTCCCCGGGAACACTGTGTCCGAGTGGCTCGTCTGCGACGGCACCAGCAACTTCTTCGCGCTCGTCATCTTCATGATCGTCATCTTCGCGGTGGCCTTCCTGGCCGTCCTGGTAGCCCTATGGGAGGAGCGTAAGGTCCTCGGAAGGGGCATGGACAGACGCGGAACCATGATCGGCATGTGGGGATTCCTGCAGTGCGTCGCCGATGGTTTCAAGACCTTCATGAAGGACAACATCGCCTCCACCCGCATCGACAAGATGGGATACTGGTGGACCGTTTCCCTCATCGTCGGCACCTCCGTCCTCATCGACTGCATGATCCCTCTGTCCAACAGGTGGTTCGTGGTCGACTACGGCACCGGTCTGCTGATCATCATGGCGCTTTACGCGCTGGCCCCTCTGTTCATCCTGGTGTCCGGATGGTCCCAGAACAACAAATACGCCCTCATCGGCGGTATCCGTGCCGCCGAGATGATGATGGCGTACGAGGTGCCGATGCTCATCACCATCGCCGCTACCTGCCTGCTCGCCGGCACGTTCAACATCAACGAGCTGGTCGCTGCCCAGTACGACAATGTCTGGTTCATCATCCCCGAGTGCATCGGTGCGGTGTCCTTCTTCATGTGCGCCGCTGCCGAGTCCGAGCGTTCTCCGTTCGACCTCGCTGAGGCCGAGTCCGAGCTCGTCGAGGGATGGCAGACCGAGTACGGCGGTATGAAGTGGGGTCTCATCATGCTCGGAGACTACCTGAGGGGCGCCTGCTCCTGCAGCATCTTCGTCATCCTCTTCCTCGGAGGCTGGACCCTGCCCTTCATAGACCTCAACGCATGGGACCTCTGGTGGCCCGTGCCCGAGATGGTCATGCTGCTCAAGACTTGGGGAGTGTTCTTCTTGGTCGTCATGCTCAGGCTCGGAACCGCCCGTGTCAGGACCGATACCATCCTCAACCTCGGATGGAAGGTCTTCATGCCCCTCTCGATCGTCAACCTGATCATAGTTCTCATGTTCAGAATGGGAGGTGTGTTCTGTTGAGCGAATATTACGAGAAATACAGGGACGGAAGGCACCGCAACTGGAAGGACCTGTGGATCGTCAAGCCCATCATGGTATGCTGCAGGCTGCTCGTGAGGACCACCATCCACAGACCGGTCACCGTGCTCTATCCGTATGAGTCGCTCTGGGAGCCCGACAACTACCGCGGACGCCCGGCGCTGGACTTCAATAAATGCATCGGATGCGGGATGTGCGCCAGGATGTGCCCCTGCGCGGCCATCATCCTGGTCGAGACCCCTGATGACGAGGGCAAGCCCGTCAAGAGGCCTCAGATCAACATGGGCCGCTGCTCGTTCTGCGCCTACTGCGCCGAGTACTGCCCGGTCGATGCCATGACCGTCAGCCCCATCGTCGAGCTCGCCGAGTTCACCAGGTCCGACCTCATCTACGGACCCAGGAGGCTCGCCTACGACAAGACGACCGAGGGAATGAAGGTCAAGCTCGAGGAGACGCTCATCTCCGACTTCAAGAACGGGAACGGCGAGAGGAGGATCGACCCCCTCAGGACCGACCGCCCCGAGCTGGAGTCCTCCAAGTGCATCAGCTGCAGGAAATGCTCCAAGGTCTGCCCCGTCGGCGCCATCACCATGGTGGAGCACGGGAAGAACGCCAAGGGGCGCCCCATCCTATGGCCTGAGGTGGACGACGCCAAGTGCGTCTGCTGCCGCAACTGTGTGGACGACTGTCCTAAGGACGCTCTGCACATCAAGGAGGTGCTGTGATGGGAATATTAACTGAGATTTGGGACTGGCTCGTCGATTTCGGCGTGTTCATCTGGGGGAACGCGGACCTTGTGGCCTTCGTCTGCCTGGCTGCCATCGCCATCGCCGCGGCCGTCGCCGTTGTCACCAGCAGGATACCGGTGCACAGCGCGTTCTATCTCGCGCTCGTGTTCTTCTGCGTCGGTGTGGCCTACTTCTTCCTGGAAGCGGAGTTCATCGGCGTGATCCAGATACTGGTCTACGTAGGCGCAATCACTGTCCTGTTCGCGTTCAGCATCATGCTGACCCGCAGGTACATCATGGAGGATGATTCCGATGAATAAGCGGACCGCTGCAGCCGTAGGGCTGGCCGCCGCCCTTCTGATCGTCCTCGGGCTCGCCATCGTCGTCAACGAGTGGGACGACAGCCCCCTCGGGTTCGATGATGAGCCTCAGTCCATCCCGTACGACGACGTCGTCATCGACAATGGCGGAACCGACACTGTCGACGACAGCTCGCTCAACTACGGTGTGCTCGAGACCTACGGGCCTCTGCTGCTCGTGCTCGGCGCGCTCATGTTCGCCGCTATGATCGGCGGCATATGCATCGCAAGGGAGGAGGTGGAGAAAGATGATTCCAATTGAGTTCTTCCTCTTCTTCGGAGCGATCCTCTTCGTCATCGGAGCCTACGGCATCATGACCAAGAGCAGCACCATCGTCGTCCTGATGTGCATCGAGCTCATGCTCAACGCCGCCAACATCAACTTCGTCGCGTTCTCCGCATACTCCGGAGATGCGCTCGGACAGGTCTTCGTGATCTTCTCGATCTCGGTGGCCGCCGCCGAAGTCGCTGTCGGCATCGCCATTATGCTCAATGCCTACAAGATGAGAAAGACCGTCAGCACCGACGATCTCAACCAGCTGAGGTGGTAAGATGGAGTTCATAGACTTTGTTTGGCTTGTTCCCCTTGTCCCGATGCTGTGCTTCCTGATCGTCGGGTTCTTCGGCAGGTACATGGGCCCTAAGCAGCACTACGGAGGATACCTCACCATCTTCGGTGCGGCCTTCGCCTTCGTCTACGCGGCCCTCGTCTCTGCGGAATACTGGCTGGGAGACAGCTATCCCCACGCTGTGGAGAGCAGCATGCACTGGTTCTCCATCGGGAGCCTGGACATCAACCTCGGTTACTACATCGACTCGCTGTCCTGCCTGATGATGCTCTTCGCATCGTTCATCTCGATGCTGATCTTCATCTACTCGCTCGGATACATGGGCGACCAGGGCGAGAGGAAGAGGAGGTACTTCGCTGAAGTCTCCCTGTTCCTCACCGGAATGCTCGGCCTCGCCGTCTCCGGCAGCCTGCTCACCATGTTCATCTTCTGGGAGGTCATGGGGCTCTGCTCCTACCTGCTCATCGGCTTCTGGGGATTCAACCACCCCGAAGCGCCCCAGAAGGCATCCGCTGCAAAGAAAGCGTTCCTCGTCACCAGGGCCGGAGACGTCTGCCTCATGGGAGGCCTGTTCGTCCTCGCCTACGCTATGGGGAGCCTCGACTACTCCGTCGTCTTCAACATGGACAACCTCGAGGCCGCGGACCAGAGCATGCTCACCCTCGCATCCTTCCTCATCTTCGGAGGTGCGATCGGCAAGTCTGCCCAGTTCCCGCTGCTCGACTGGCTGCCCGATGCGATGGCCGGCCCCACCACCGTCTCCGCGCTTATCCATGCCGCGACCATGGTCAAGGCCGGTGTCTACCTCGTGGCCCGCTGCTTCCCGCTGTTCGCCATGAACAGCGAGGTCATGCTCTTCGTGGCCATCATCGGGGGCGTCACCGCCTTCTTCACCGCCACCATGGCGATGAACAACATGAACATCAAGAAGGTCCTGGCCTACTCGACCCTGTCCCAGCTCGGATACATGTTCCTCTCGCTCGGTGCGGGAGGCTACCTCTTCGCGCTCGGGATCGAGTCCGGGGACACGGCCATGATGGCCGCAGGCGCCCTCGGATACACCGCGGGAACGCTCCACATGGCCAACCACGCCTTCTTCAAGGCCCTGCTCTTCCTCTGCTCCGGTGCTGTCATCCACGAGACCGGGACCGAGGACATGCGCCTCATGGGAGGCCTGCAGCAGAAGATGCCCTACACCTCCACCACCATGCTCATCGGTGCCCTGTCCATCGCCGGATTCCCGTTCTTCGCGGGATTCTGGTCCAAGGACCTCGTGCTCGATGTCGCCTTCGACGCGTTCAACGACACTGCAGACATCACCAGCTGGTGCTTCCTGCTCCTCTGGTTCCTCGGAGTCGTCACCGCGTTCATGACCGCCTTCTACATGTTCAGGCTCTGGTTCATGACCTTCAGGGGCGAGCCCAGGGAGAACGCCAAGGCCGTCGAGCACGACGCGCCCCGCTGCATGACCATGCCTCTGCTGGTCCTGTCCCTCTTCGCATTCGCCTTCGGTTACACCCTCCTGTTCGGATGGGACGGCGTGTTCACCATCTCCCTCGGATCCTCCGGCTGGAAGGTCGGCGGCGGGGAGGCCGACATGGGATTCCACTGGGTCGAAGAGCTCTTCACCAACTGGAAGACCTACCTGACCATCATCCTGGTCCTCTGCGCCATCGCGCTCGCATACTGCATGTACGACAAGCGCAGCATCGACCCCGGGAAGTTCAGCAAGAACGGCACCTCCAGGCTCTACAGGGTCCTGCAGAACAGGTGGTACCTGCCCGAGATCTACGACCAGGTCGCCTGGAAGCTCGGATACGATGTCGCTCTGGGAGTCGACTACTTCGACAGGAACGTCATCGACGGCACCGTCAACGGGCTCTCCAACGCTGTCATCAGCGGAGGAGACCTCATGTCTAAGGCCCAGAACGGGAACGTCCACACCTACACCGGTGTGGTCATCGGCGGAGTGGTCGCGCTTGCGCTGTTCACTCTTGCCATGATCTACGTCTTCGGAGGCATGTGAGATGGACGGTTCCTTCATACTACCCGCAATGATACTGATCCCCCTCGTGGGCGCGATAATAGTGCTCGCCATGGGCGGGGAGAAGCTCCAGAAGAAGGCGGGATACGCCGCCTTCGTTGTCGCCCTGATCGACCTCGTCCTGGCCCTGTACCTGATGACCGAGGCTGACGATCTCGGGCAGTTCGATTTCAGCGCCAACTGGATCGACTCCGCCGGCCTGACGATGAACCTCATGTTCACCGTCGACGGGCTGAGCATCCTCATGGTCTTCCTCACGGCGTTCCTCGTAGCTGTGGTGATCCCCTTCTCCCACAAGGAGGAGGACAGGCCTCACTACTTCTACGCGCTGCTGCTGATGATGGAGGTCGGCCTGATGGGCGTCTACACCGCAGAGGATTACTTCCTCTTCTACATCATGTGGGAGATCACCCTGCTCCCGATGTACTTCCTCATCTCCTGGTACGGAGGCGCGAGGAGGCACTACGCGGCCATCAAGTTCCTGATCTACACCCACGTGGCATCCCTTGTGATGCTCATCGGTATCTTCGCGCTCGCCTTCGAGGCCGCGGCGATCAACGGTGGCGGGATCAACTTCTCGTTCGAGTACATCTCTCAGGCGTGCGGCCGCTTCGGCGAGACCTTCCAGACTCTGGTCTTCGGACTCCTGTTCTTCGGGTTCGCCGTCAAGATGCCTACCGTTCCGTTCCATACCTGGCTGCCTGATGCGCATACCGAGGCGCCCACCGCAGGCTCCGTGCTCCTGGCCGGAGTCATGCTGAAGATGGGTTCCTACGGTATCATCAGGGTCTGCATCGAGAACCTTCAGCTCGGAGCCGAGAACTGGCAGGAGGTCATGATCTTCATGGGTCTCCTCTCCATGGTCTACGGCGCCTACGCGTGCATCGCCCAGAGGGACCTCAAGAAGATGGTCGCATACTCCTCCATCTCCCACATGGGTCTCGTCATGGTCTCCATGGCCTGCCTCTCCAAGGGAGGTATCGACTTCGCTGTGTTCCAGATGTTCGCCCACGGTCTCATCTCCGCTATGCTCTTCATGGTCTGCGGAATGGCCGGGCACAACTTCGGTACCAGGCAGATCGCTCTGCTCGGCGGAATGGCCCAGAAGGTGCCTGTCTACGCGACGTTCATGATGTTCGCGTTCATGGCATCCCTCGGCCTCCCCGGCCTCATGGGCTTCTGGGGAGAGTTCGGCATCATCTACTCGTTCTACGAGTACCTCGAGGCCAACGACCTGATCTGGGTCCTCGTGTTCTGCCTCCTGAACCTCCTGCTGACCGCAGGTTACTACCTGTTCGCCATGCAGAGGGTCCTCTTCGGGCACCTCACCACCCGCATAGACACTGAGAAGTGCCATGATGTCGACAAGATCGAGGGCATCGCGATGGGGGCTGTGGCCCTCCTCGTGGTGCTCTACGGTATCTGGCCCGACCTCGCGCTCGATATGATCGGATACTTCGCGTATCCTGCATGGATGTGATCAAATGGATGCTACAGTAATCACTGACATATTCGGGGAGTATTCCCCGATCATCCCGATGGTCACACTGATCATCGGTGCCCTGATCATGCCGGCGCTCTACTTCGGATTCAAGAAGAAAGCGCCCGTCTCCGCGATCGCCCTGATCGTAATGATCATCAGCATCGCGATCAACCTGATCATGCTCCTCGGGGACAACTACCCCTCGGAGTACGCGACCTACGCCAATCTGTTCACGTACAATGACTTCAGCGGCCTGATGATCCTGCTGTTCCAGATCGTCGCGCTCATCGTGCTGTTCGTGTCCGTATCCAGCAAAGAGACCACTACCCTCCACTTCGGAGCGTACAACGCCCTCCTGCTGATCGCCACCAGCGGCATGATGTTCGTTGCCTGCGCGGATGACCTGGTGGCGATCTTCGTCGGTGTCGAGACCGTCTCGATCCCCTCCTACGCGCTTGTCGCCATGAAGAGGAACGACGCCCGCGCCGCCGAGGCCGCCGTCAAGTACGTCATCATCGGAGGAATGTCCACTGCGCTGACCGTCTACGGTATCTCGATGATCTACGGCGCCCTCGGAACGCTCACCCTCAGCGAGCTGGGCACCGAGCTCGCCGCCACCGGGTACTCCTGGGCCTTCGTCATCGGCTTCATCTGCATGCTTGCCGGTTACGGGTTCAAGATCGCCGCCGTTCCGTTCCACATGTGGGCGCCCGACGTGTACGAGGGAGCATCGACCCCCGTCTCCATCTTCCTGGCCACCGGCTCGAAGAAGATGGGGCTGGTCGTGTTCTTCAAGATCTTCCTGGTGATGTTCGTCGCGGCCCATGTGGCCTCCGGGCTCGGCATCGAGGAGATCCAGTACATCTTCGCGATCATCGCCGCCTTCAGCATGACCGTCGGCAACGTCGTCGCCATCTCCCAGAGCAACATCAAGAGGATGCTCGCCTACTCGTCCATCGCGCAGGCCGGATACATCCTGATCGCCATGGCCGTCATGAGCGAGTACGCCCTGACCGGCGGCCTGTTCCACATGTTCACCCACGTGTTCATGAAGGGCGGTGCCTTCCTGGTCGTCGGTGCGCTCATCTGCGCCGGCATCGGCGAGAAGATCTCGGACTACAACGGACTGGCCAAGAGGGCTCCTCTGACCGCGTTCGCCATGCTCCTCTTCCTGTTCTCGCTCGCGGGAATACCTCCCCTGGCAGGATTCACCTCCAAGTTCGTCCTGTTCTCCGGAGCTATCTACGCGGAAGACGGGAGCGGTGTCATCACCCAGTGGATCTGGCTGGCATTCGTCGCCATCATCAACTCCGCGATCTCTCTGTACTACTACGTCAGGGTCGTGAAGGCCATGTATGTCGAGAAGCCTGCTGCCGGGTCCGAGGGCAAGATCAAGATCCCCAGGACCTTCCAGTTCGCGATCCTCTGCTGCGCCGTCGCGGTCGTCGTGCTCGGTGTCTACCCCGACATCATCCTCGACCTCTGCAGCGATGCGGCGTCTGCGCTGCTCGGCTGATCGGACAGCGAAACCTTTTCCCGGCCTCCGGGCCGGCCTTTTCCTCAGGATCGTCTGTTTCGGATCCGGTTCGGTTCCGATCCCAAAGGGGGCACGGGCATGCATTGTAACGGATGTCCCAGTTCATCTTCCCGAACAATCGGCTTTAATACGATGCATAAGGATGCATGCACATGTCCGTCAAGGATGATGTTCTGAAGGCCATGAAAGAAGCAGGAAAGCCGCTCTCCGCAGGCGAGGTCGCCAAGATTCTCGGTGCTGACAGGAAGGAGGTCGACGCCGCCTTCAAGGAGCTCAAGGCCGAGAAGGCGATAACCTCGCCTGTCCGCTGCAAGTGGGAGCCTGCCTGAGGCCTGGCGGCGGGGCCTGGCCCCGCTCTGCCCGCATCCGGCGCCGGCCGGACTGGGATATTTTCCTACCTTTTTTCCGACCCAGCATCATGTTTAAGTAGGGTCCTAGTATTGGTCAATGAATGGCAGGGAACTGGCACGATTGCATTTCCTCGGACCTCGACCGTGTCGACTCCGTTATCCGGGAGGTCACACTTTCTGAGAACCCCGAACTCACGGAGATGTGCGATTATGTTCTCTCCAACCATGGTAAGAGGATCAGGCCTGCTATCTGCGTCCTGTCCTACCATGCATGCGGCGGGGATGACGGGAACCTCCACAGGTCCATCGATGTCGCGGCCGCCATCGAGATCATCCACAACGCTACCCTGATCCACGACGATATCAACGACCAGGGAGAGCTCCGCCGGGGCGCCAAAGCGCTCTACAGGGAGTACACCATCGGGAAGTCCATCGTCGTCGGCGATTACCTTTTCGCTCTCGGGTTCAGGCTCCTTGGTTCCACTTCGAACGAGGTCGTGGACTACGTCATCGATGCCGCCTCCGGCCTGGCCGCCGGCGAGTTCGACCAGAAGCAGTACGAGCGCAACGAATCGGTCGGCGAGAGCGAGTACATGAAGATCATCGGCGGGAAGACCGCCCGCCTCATAGAGTGCGCCGCGAAATGCGGCGCCTTCATCGCTTCCGCCGATGCCGAGACCATCGACTGCGTCGGGGATTTCGCCTACAAGGCAGGCATGGCGTTCCAGATCATCGATGATGTCCTGGATGTCGCCGGGGATGTCGGAAGCACCGGCAAGAAGGTCGGGAACGACATCGTCGAGGGCAAGCCCACCCTGCCGATCATCATGGGCATGCAGGACCCGGAGGCGGGCCCCCGCATAGCCGAGATCTTCGAGGACCCGTCCTCCGATTACGCCGAGGCCGCCGAGGCCATCGCCCTGATCAAGAGCACAGATTCCATCAGCAGGTGCCGCGCCGTTGCCGAGAGCATCGCCGATGAGGCCAAGCGCCATCTCGACCCCCTGCCGGACTCCGAGTACAAGACGGCTATGTGCCAGCTGGTCGATTTCTTCGTTTCCCGCGATAGGTGATCTCCGTGGATTCCGTCGATGTTCTGGTGATCGGCTCCGGTCCTGCCGGGGTCCAGGCCGCCCGCGCCGCCGCCGAGCAGGGGCTCACCGCCCTCGTCCTGGAGAGGCGCTCTGCCGTCGGAGTGCCGGTCCGCTGCGGCGAGATGATGCCCTCCGTCAGCGAGATCAAGGACATGTTTCCCGCCTACTCCGGCTCCGACGAGCTCTTCTCCGTCCCTGATGGCCTCGTGGTCAGGAAAGTGAACTCGATCAGGCTCGTCGACCCGAAGCAGAAGGTCAGGGAGTTCCCGTTCACCGGCTACACCACCGACAGGGACCGCTTCGACAGGTACCACATGGACATGGCCGTTGAGGCCGGCGCCGAACTGAAGCTGGGCACTGCTTTCGAAGGCTACACAGGGCGCACGGCGCGGACCTCGGCGGGCGAGATCGGCTTCAAGGTGCTGATCGGAGCGGACGGCCCCGGTTCTGCCGTGGCCAAGGCCGCCGGGCTTCCCGCGAATGCCAATCCTTACCCTGCGGTCTCTGCGCAGGCCAAAGGCGATTTCGGCGACGCCATCCAGATGTTCTTCGGGCGCATCGCGCCCGGGGCGTACGGCTGGATCATGCCCAAGAACGGCACGGCGAACGTCGGCGTCGGGTTCTCGCCCGCATTCTCGCACGGGTCCCTGAAAGAGTACATGGACAGGTTCTGCGAGATGCACGGGCTCGAGCTGCTGACCCCGATGAAAGGAAAATATGTTCCTTCTGAGGGCCCGATATCGAAGACCGTCGCCGACGGCGTGCTCCTCGCAGGGGATGCGGCGGGCATGGTCATGCCGGTCAACGGCGGAGGCATCCCCGAGGCCATGATGACCGGGCGCATGGCCGGCCTGGCCGCCGCCCGCAATGTGAAGGAAGGGAAGGCCCTGGAGCTTTACGAGGAAGAATGGAGGTCGGTGCTCTGGAAGCCCCTCCACATCGCGGCCAACAACAAGAAACTCGCCGATACCTTCGCTTTCCGCAGCGACAGGAGCACTGCCCTCTGCATGAGCATACTCGGGACCCGCAGGATGGGCAAGCTCATCCGCTGCAAGCATCTCCTGCCTTGATCGCCTTTTGCGGTATGCGCGCATCTGGGACCCGCAGATGGGGCACTCGTCCATCTTCTCCTTGTACCATTTGCCGCAGCCGATGCACCGGTAGTTCCATTTCTCCTTCCGGACGATGCCGGCCTGGCCGACGCCCCTGTAGGGGATGCCCATGGCGCGGGCCGTATTCTGGATAGAATAGTCGTCCGACCATACCGTCCCGCCCACATCCGCTGCCAGTGCCAGCACGTCGATGTCCACGGGAGAGAGCCTGCCGATGTCCCCGGTCTTTGTTGCGGCCTCCCTGACGCGTCTGAGCGAATCCTCGCTGGGGTCCTGGACGCGGAGGAGTCCCTCCCAGAGGTCGGGCCTGTCGTCCCCGTACTTCCTCAGCTCCCTGATGACCCCCGGCGGGCAGCAGGACTCCCCTTCGGGGAGCTGGGACATGGAGAAGAGCGCAGAACTGTCGAGGACCTGCATGCCCTCATAATGAGCGGGGCACGTTATCAATCTATCCCGCCGATGATGTGTGCCAGCATCCCCTTCTCGCGGAGCGCCTGGATCTCCGAGATTACCGATGTGGTGCCCAGGATCACAACCGGATGTCCGTCGGCGGCGGCAGATGCGAGCGCCGCGGCCGACCCCGGGATGCGTTCGGATTCTATGCCGGCGGCCGCCAGTGCGGAGGTCTGCATATCGGTGAAACGGTAGTGCGGATTATCGGATGATGTCAGCACTATCCTCCGGCATACCGGCGCCATCTCCTGAGCCACGCCCAGGAAGTCCTTGTCGTCCGGTATGCCGATGACCGCCGTTGCCCCGGAGATGCCGAGCTCGCGGAGGACCGACCTGACCTCTGAGCAGCTGGCACGGTTGATGCAGTTGTCCATGATGACGGCCGGGTCCCGGGAGATCAGGTCCATGCGGCCCGGCCACGATACGGACGATAGGATGCTTTCGATCCTGTCCCTGTCGAAATGCCTGAGTATGTCGTGCGCGGCCGCCAGTGCCAGAGCGCAGTTCCTGGCCTGGAAGGCCCCCAGGAGCGGGACCCTGAAGCGGCCGAGGTCCTCGTCTCCTACGGTAACGGAGAACTCGGTGCCGGACTCCGACACCTCAGCATCCTCAGAGGAGAAATCCTCGCCCCAGATCCTGAGCTCCGCGCCCATCCTGTCAGCTCTTTCCGCCAGGATTCCGAGGACCTTCTCCGTCTGGGGCGCCGTCCAGGCCGTGCGTGTGTCCGCGGTTATCACATGGCACTTGTCCATGGCGATCTCCTCTGCGTCGGCCCCGAGCTCGCGGGTGTGCTCGGCGAACACGGTGTTGATGACCGCGCGGGTGTGGATTGCGTTGTTGACATCGTCGTACTGAGCGCCTTTGCCGCATTCCAGGACGTTGAACTCCGTCCCGCGTTCGCGGAACCACATGAGCGCGGCCGCCGTCTGGATGCCCATGGGGCTGATGTAGCGGCCGCCGTCCAATCCGGCCTGGATCTCATCGAACGCCGGCCTCAGGGATTCGATGCAGCGTGCCAGATCGTCTCCGGGGATCTCGGCGCCGTCTGCCCTGATCCTCTCTGTGAAGCGGACCAGATGCGGGCTGGTCATCAGGCCGACGGACATCTCCGAGCGCAGCGCTTCGCTGATCATCACGGACACCGATCCCTTCCCCTTGCTGCCGGTCACGCAGAGGGCGGGGGTCCCGGAGAGGCTGCGTATGATACCTTCCGTGAGCTCGGGATGCCTCTTCGAGGAATCCCTCCCGCTGTACTTCAGGCCGGCCGCGGCCTCGGCGTACGATGAATAGATGTAATCCTCTGCTTCACGCGCGTCCATGCCGCATATCCTCCGAAGCCATCAGCAGGCAGGCGCGGGCGATGTTGATGCCCGTGCACGATTCTATGCCTTTGATCCCCGGCATGACGTTGACCTCGCAGAAGACATGCCCATCCTTCCCGTCGAGGAGGTCGATGCCGGCTATGTCGAGGCCGGTGGAGCGCCAGACGTCCTCGGCTATGTCCTTCATCTCCGGGGTGACCGGCACCGCCGATACGGATGCTCCCTGCGCGTAATTTGCTCTGAAATCATACGGATTGGTCCTGCGCATGCAGGCGACGGCCTCTCCCCTCAGGGAGAACAGCCGGAGGTCGGTCCCGCGGCTTCCCGGGTAGTACTCCTCGAAGAGCCATTCCTTCTCGGGCCCGAACCTTCCGGAGAGCTTCATGAAATCGTCCTCGGACTCGATCAGGAATATCTCATCCCCGCGGGAACCTTCCAGGCCCTTGGCGACAAGCGGCAGTCCCAGCTTTTCTGCGGCGCGGCGGAAGCACTCCTCCCCGCTCCCGACCGTGTAGCGGGGGACCTCCATATTGGACGTCTTCAGGTCGACCAGCTGGGCGGCCTTGCTGATGTACCTGTCGAACCTGTCGCGGCTGTTGTATATCCTTCCGGCCAGGGCGCACACCGTGTCGCGCACGGCCCCGCGCCGGCGCCTCAGGAAGGCGATATCAGCGCGTCCGAGCTCCGTCCCTCCGGAGATGAGCGTCCCGTCCTCTACCCGGCAGTCGAGCGTGCCGACGATGCGCATGTCCATCCCCATCTTCCTGCCCTCTTCGGCCAGGCGCCTGCAGGCATATCCCCCGGACATATCGGAATAGCGCTCGATGATGTAGCCGACCGTCATGGACCCCGCCGCGTTCGTTTTTGACGGAAGCGCGATTCCCAGAGCGCATTAATATAATTGCGCGCGCAGGGGGCGTTCCGTGCGCGGGTTACTGCGCAGGATTGCCCGATATACGGGGACGTTCCGAAAGCCTTTAAGGGGAAATGGGGATGCGTTCCGCATGGACGCCGTAGAGTTCCTGAAGATCATCTTCGTAGGCCTGTGGGTTTTCCTGCCGGCGATGCTCCCCAACTCGGCGGCGGTCGTCTTCGGCAAGCACGGCAAGACGAAGATGGACTTCGGGAAGACCTGGCGCGGGAAGCGCATCTTCGGCGACGGCAAATCCTGGGCCGGCTTCTTCGGCGGGGCCTTCTCCGGCATCGTCCTCGGCCTGATCCAGATCGGCATCGCCTCCATTTTCGATGATTCCGGGGATTACTGGGGGTTCGGGGACTTCTGGGGCAACGTCGGGGTGCTGGCGACCCTGTCCTTCGGGGCCGTCCTGGGCGATCTGTGCGGCGCCTTCATCAAGAGGCGCCTCGGGCTCGAGAGGGGAGCGAAGGCGCCCGGCCTCGACCAGTACGATTTCGTGGTCGGCGCGCTGTGCGTGACAGCTCTGTTCTTCCCGGGATGGGTATACGACACGTACATCGAAGGCTGGCACATCTGCGCCCTGCTCTTCCTGCTCCTGATAATGTTCGGTATCCACCGCATGGTGAACATCATCGGGTACAGGATGGGACTGAAGAAAGAACCGTGGTGATCAATTATGGCAGACATTAAGAAAGCGCTCGAGGAATGCGGAGCGCTGCAGTTCGGAGATTTCACCCTCGCATCGGGGGCCAAGAGCAACTACTACATCGACATCAAGAAGGCCAGCACCAAGCCGGCCGTCCTGGCCCTGATCGCCGACGAGATGGCCGCCAGGATGAAGGAGCTGGGCATCGAGCCGGACGAGGTCGCAGGCGTCGTCCTGGGATCGATACCCCTGGCCACTGCGCTCTCTCTCAAGACCGGCATCAACCTGCTGATGGTCCGCAAGGAGAGGAAGGACCACGGGACCGGGAAGCTCGTCGAGGGCGACCTAAAGGAAGGCGACCGCGTCCTCGTCATCGAGGATGTCATCACCACCGCCGGCTCGTCCATGAAGGCCATCGCCGCCCTCCGCTCGGAGGGGGTGAAGGTCGACAAGGTCTTCTCCGTCATCGACCGCGAGGGCGGCGGCAGGGAGAACCTCGCCAGCATCGGAGTCACCCTTTACTCCCTCGTGAAGGGCTCCGAGCTCCTCAGGGACGCCGAGAGATGATAATCCCTCCCGGGAAGGACTGCCAGAGGTGCGACCTCTGCAGGCACCGCACGAAGATCGTCGTGCCGTGCGGGGACCCGGCATCCCCCGTGGCGTTCGTCGGGGAAGGCCCCGGCGAGAACGAGGACCTGCAGGGCGTCCCCTTCGTCGGCCGTGCCGGCAAGATCCTCGACGGGATACTGGAGGAGATGGGGCTTCCCAGGGAGAAGGTCTTCATCACCAACACGGTCAAATGCAGGCCCCCGGAGAACCGCGAGCCTACGCCCGAGGAGATGCAGGCCTGCCGCCCGTACCTGGTGAGCGAGCTTCAGGGGAGGAAGGCCATCGTCGGCCTGGGGAAATCCTCGATAAGGGACCTGCTCGGGTACGAGGGGTCCATGAAGGACATCGTCAACACGCGCCAGTACATCGACGTCGGCGGGGAGAAGATACTGTTCATCCCCACCTACCACCCGATGGCATGCATATACCAGCCGGCGGCCCGCGAACAGCTCAGGCTCACCATAGCAATGGTCAGGGAGGAGTTCTTCTGATCGCCTTCGCCCTCGATATGGACGGCACCCTCTACCACGGGGAGCGCCCCATACCGGGAGCGGCGGAGTTCGTATCGGAACTGAGGGCCAGAGGCATCCCGTTCCGTTTCCTCACCAACAATTCCTCGCATCCGCGCGCGTTCTACCGCGACCGCCTGGTCCGCATAGGGTTCAGGGCCGAGACCGAGGAGGTCCTCACCAGCACGCTCGCGACCGTGCGCTACATGAAGCGCGCTCACAATGGGGAGAATGCGTTCGTCATCGCCACTCCCGAGGTGAAAGAGGAGATAAGGGAAGCGGGGATCCAGACGGACTTCCACGGAACTCCTGACAACGTTCTTTTGACATTCGATACGACCATCGATTATCAGAAGATCAACAGAGGGTATCATTATATCCTTGAGGGCGCCGGCCTCATCGCCACCCATCCCGACGATGTCTGCCCGACGGAGAGCTCGTACGACGTGGACATCGGGCCGTTCATCAGGCTCTTCGAGTCGCTCACCGGGAAGAAGGCCGAGGTGGTCGGGAAGCCCAACCGGCTGATGCTGGAGATGGCCGCCGACGAGATGGGCGTGTCCCCTTCGGACGTGGTCATGGTCGGCGACCGCCTCTCCACGGACATCCGCATGGGAGCGGATGCGGGCACCAGGACGGTGCTGGTCTTTTCGGGGGAGACCGATGCCGATATGATGGCGCGTTCTCCCGTGAAGCCCACTTTCGCGGTCGGTTCCGTGGCCGATATAGCATCCGAGCTCCTGGACACCGGCAGGCTGAGGCGATCTCCATGAAACTGCTAGACATCAAATGGATCAATTGGCTCATAATCATCGGGATAGTAGCTTCCCTCGTGGTAGCTTTCTGCGGGATCAACGGCGGTTCCCCGAACCCGATCGGCCGCGAGATGAGGTACATAGTGTCGGGGTCCATGGAAGGGAACCCCCAGGACCAGTACGATATCCCCGAGATCCCCGTGTATTCCGTGGTCGTGATAAATACCGGCGAGGATTCCCTCGATGATTTCGAGGTCGGCGACATCGTGGCGTTCGAATATCTCGGGTCCACCGTGGTGCACCGCGTGATAAGCATCCAGTACGACGATTCAGGGAACGCTGTGTCGCTGACGGCCCACGGAGATTCCCGTCCGTCGGGTGACACGCAGACCGTCACCTCGGGGATGATCGACGGCAAGGTCGTAGGGGTCTCGGAGACGCTGGGCGCGATAACCCATTTCGCCAAATCCTCGTCGGTCCTCATCCTGGTCCTCCTGGCGGTCCTCATCGTCGCCGCCTTCTCCGTGCGCGATATCCTGGCCATTCTCAGGGAAGGCAAGTGAGCCTTCCCGGCCCGGCAGCGGCGGTCCACGCATGACCCAGAGGGGACTTGTATCCGGCCAATCGCACCCTTTTTTAAATATAGAGAGAACGTACGGTGGGACGAGGTTGGAGCGCCTGCGCCGCTGACGGACGGACGCCCTGCCGCATCAGGGATGCACTGCGGCTATGCCGTACGTTCCGAAAGGATGGTTCGGGATGTATCTAAAACAGATAGAACTGGAGAACTTCAAGTCGTTCGGCGGTAAGGTGACCGTTCCGCTGATGGATGGCTACATGGCGGTCACGGGCCCGAACGGGTCCGGAAAGTCGAACATCGGGGATGCGATCCTCTTCGTCCTGGGCCCCAGGTCCCCCAAGGCGGTCCGCGCGGGCAGGATCACGGACCTCATATTCAACGGAGGGTCCAGCAGGTCCAGGGCCAGCTACATGAAGGTGTCGCTCGTCTTCGACAACAAGGACCGCATCATGCCCTGGGACGACGACACCGTCACCCTGACGAGGTACGTCAAGCTGAACGACAACGGCGTCGATTACTCGTCATATTTCTTCATCAACGACCAGAAATCCACGCTGACCGAGTTCGACCGCCTGCTCACGAAGGCGAGGATCAGCGCGGACGGCTACAACATCGTCCAGCAGGGCGACGTCACCAGCATCGTCGAGATAGGGGCCGTCGAGCGCAGGAAGATCCTCGACGGGATATCCGGCATAGCCAGTTTCGATGCCGACCTCCAGGCCGCCGGCGCCGAGAGGGTCGAGGTCAACTCGAACCTCGAGAGGGTGGAGTTCATCCGCTCGGAGAAGGAGAAGACGGTCAGGCAGCTGGAGAAGGACCGCGCCGAGGCCATGAAGTACAAGGAGGTCAAGGACAGGCTCGACACCGCCACGGCCCAGCTGACCGTGAGGCAGAGGGACAACCAGAAGGCGACCTACGAGAGCATCGTGTCCTCCCTGGACGGGACCGAGAAGGAGCTCGAGGAGCTCTCCCGGAAGAAGGCCGAGGCGATCGAGC
Organism: Methanomassiliicoccales archaeon LGM-DZ1; assembly: GCA_030168595.1. Lineage (NCBI taxonomy): Archaea > Methanobacteriati > Thermoplasmatota > Thermoplasmata > Methanomassiliicoccales > Methanomassiliicoccales archaeon LGM-DZ1. The sequence goes on from CP115556.1 coordinate 1,248,176, forward strand.
AGCGCGACAGCAACGAGAAGGCCGTCAGCGAGAAGGACGCCGAGATCGAGGCCAGGCTCGGCTCGGAGTACACCAAGGTCAAGCAGGACGTGGAGGAGGCCAAGATCAAGGTCGCTTCCGAGAAGAGCAGGGCGGATGCTGCGTCCGAGGACATCGAGAAGCAGAAAGCGTTCCGCGAGGGGTTCGTGCAGGACAACGAGGAGAACCGCAGCCAGCGCCAGACGCTCACCGACAACCTGTCGGACCTGGAGATAAAGAAGAAGGACGCCGACACCGAGCTCTCGACCGCCCTCGCCGAGGAGAAGTCCATCCGCGAGGAGACCGCCAGCCACGGGGGCGAGATGACCGATCTCCAGAAGAAGCTGGAGGCCGTCGAGAAGCAGATCGACGCCGCCGCCCGCAGCGAGCAGGAGGCGAGCTCCAGGCAGGCGGCCGTCGGGTCCGTCCTGGAGAACGCTAAGAACGCCAAGGACCAGGCAGAGCAGGCGGTGGAGTCGGCCAGATTCGAGGTCAAGGACGCCGACTGGAACCTCCAGGAGATCAAGAGGCAGGCCGGCCCGCAGAACGAGGCCGAGGAGCTCGGGAACAAGATCCTCGCCCTGAAGAAGCAGGAGAGCGAGCTCGAGAAGCAGGAAGATGAGCTCAGGTCGATCGCGGACAAGAAGACCGCCGAGTACAACCGCCTGTCGACGGAGAAGAGGGTCACCGAATCGCTCAACAGCGGCAGCGAGGCTCTCTCCCGCATCCTCACCCTGAAGGAGAGCGGCGAGATCAAGGGGATCCGCGGGACCGTGGCCCAGCTGGCCACCGTCGATCCCGGCTACGAGACCGCCGCGGCCGTCGCCGCCGGCGGCAAGATGAACGCGGTCGTCGTCGACAACAAGAACGTCGGCGCCGAATGCATCAACTACCTCAAGAGGAACGGGCTCGGGAGGCTGACCTTCCTGCCCATGGACGAGATGATGCCCGGGAAGCCCCGCGCGAAGGCCATCATGGTCCTCAAGAGGACGGACGGCTACATCTCCGGGTTCGTGGAGTACAAGCCGGAGTACGAGAACGTCTTCTGGTACGTCTTCGGCGACACCCTCGTGGTCGGCGATCTCGACAAGGCCAAGGACGTCATGGGCGGGGTCAGGGTCGTCACCCGCGCCGGCGAGCTGATCGAGGCGTCCGGAGCCATGACCGGAGGGAACCTCGACAAGCGCAGGATCGGCAAGTTCGGGCCCTCCGGGCAGTCCGCGCTGGAAGCGGCCGCCGCCGAGATGAAGAAGGCCCAGGACCAGCTGGACGAGATCCGCTCCGACCTGAGGGCGCTCCGCGACAAGATAAGGGAGACCGACTCCCAGATGACCCAGGCGGGCTCCCGCGGCATAGGGATGAAAGGGAAGATCGCGGCGGCCGACGCCACCCTCGCTCAGGCGAAGAAGGGATTGGCCGCCGCCGAGGCGGACCTCGCTAAGAAGGCCCAGGCCGTCTCGGACGCGGAGGCCCAGCTGTCCTCGGCGGATGCCGCCCTGGAGGAAGCGAGGGCAGGGCTGCAGTCCCTGAGGGACTCCCAGGCGAAGATGCGCGAGCGCCTCAGCGTCATAGCGCCCGCAGGCCTGCAGGAGAGGATCCAGAAGGCCGGCGACAGGGTGTTCGCGGCCAGGAACGCCGTGTCCGACCTTGAGTCCCAGATCAACTCCGTGAAGGCCGAGGCCGCAGGGCTGGACAGGCAGAAGGAGGCCACTGACGAGCAGATATCCCATGTCGACGGCATCATCGCCCAGGACGAGGAGGCGGTGCGCGTGCATACCGCCAACTCCGAGAAGCTCAAGGTCGACCTGGAGGCCGTCAAATCGATCATGGAGAAGATGGAGTCCGCCATCGAGGGGCTGAAGGCCGAGCGCGATGCGCTCATCGAGAAGGGCTATTCCCTCAGGAACAGGGCCGAGGCCGCCCAGAAGGACATCGAGGTCAAGGAAGGGTTCCTGACCAGCCAGAGGGCCCAGGCCGAGATATGCAGGAAGGAGCTGGAGCAGCTCGAGGAGGCCGTGCGCGCCATAACGGTGGAGGTCGCCGAGCCGGTCCCCTCGGAGGCCGCGCTCAAGGCCGAGATCAAGCAGTGCAACGAGGCCATATCCGCTCTGGGCAACGTCAACCTCCGCGCCATCGAGGATTACGATGCCGCCGTGGCGGAATACGGGCAGCTGGTGGAGCAGACCAAGGTGCTCACCGGGAGGATAACCGAGCTCGACAGGCTCGCCGAGGAGCTGTCGCAGAAGAAGAAAGGGCTCTTCATGGAGGCGTACGACGCCGTGGACGCCAACTTCAAGGAGATCTACGCCAAGCTCTCCGGCGGAGGCGAGGCCTACATGGCCCTGGACGACCCGGAGGACCCCTTTGCGGGAGGCCTGCAGATAAACGCCAAGCCGAGGAACGGGAAGATGACCCGCCTGGCGGCCCTGTCCGGAGGGGAGAAGTCGCTCACTGCGCTGTCGTTCATCTTCGCCATCCAGGAGTATCAGCCCTCGCCGTTCTACGTGCTCGACGAGGTCGACATGTTCCTGGATTCGGTCAACGCGGAGACGGTGGCCGCCAGGGTGAAGGAGTCCTCCGCCACGGCGCAGTTCATACAGGTCTCCCTGAGGCAGGTCGCCCTGCGGCATGCGGACCACCTCATAGGGGTCACGAGGCCGCCCAACGGCATCAGCAGGATCATCATGCAGCCCGATATCGCGGAAGTATCAAAATATGAGGAAGAAGCATTAAGGAATATGAAGAAGGAGGAGGAAGGCTCCTCCGGAACTCAATGAGGGATGAGAAATGGATGGGAAGGATGGGAACGCGGCCACCGAGCAGATCGAGCAGCATCTGCTCTACTACAAGGCGATGGCCGACAGCGATGCCGACATAGAGAGGTTCGACGGGTATCTGAGGACCCTCAGGGAGACCGGGGACAACGCCAAGCTCGACGACCCGGTGGACGAATCGATAAGGGCGGTGTTCAGCGCGGTGCTGGACAACGGGTTCGACCCCTGGGCCATCGACCTGGACGAGTTCGTCAGGGTGTACAGCGCCAAGGTCGCCGGCGGAAGGTTCGACATGGTGGTCGCCGGGAGCCTCCTACTGATGGCATGGAAGGTCCTCAACGCGCAGTCCGACAGGCTCCGCCTGATCGCCGAGCCCCCCGAGCCCGAGGTCCTGGAGGAGGATTTCGCCTTCGAGGACGAGGACCCGATGGTGGTGCCCGACATAGTCCTGAGGGCCTCGTACGCCAGGGACGTGCCCCGCAGGGTCACCATGAAGGACATCCTCGATGCCTTCGAGGGGGCCAGGGAAGAGGCCGAGATCGCCCGCGCCAGGGAGATCAGCAGGGAGAAGCTGAAGAACAGGGAGCCCCTGAAGTTCGACAACAAGGCGCACCGCGAGGACGACGAGAGGACCGTCGAGAAGGTCTACGAGAGGATCAAGAGCATGGGCGCAGGGCCGATGCCGATCACCGAGTTCTACAGCGGGGACGTCGAGCAGAACATCACCGTCTTCGTATCCGTGCTGCACCTGGTGAGGAACGGCCTGCTGGATGTTTCCCAGACCGAGCTCCCCTACGGGGAGATCACCGTCCAGATAAAGGCCCCCGAGGCCAGGGTGCCCGTGGCAGAGGCCGCGGTGAACTGATATGGACGAGAGGACCATCGTGGAGGCCGCCCTGTTCGCGGCCACCGAGTCTCTCAGGGTGGACGACATCGTCGCCAGGACCGGCCTCAGCGAGCCGGACGTCCGCTACGCCCTCAAGGACCTCAAGATGGAGTACGATATGCGCAATTCCGCGATCGTCATCTCCGAGGCGGCCGGGAACTACCGCATGGTGCTCAGACAGGAATATCAAAAATATATTGACGATTTCGCCAGGCCGGCCATCCCCGGCGGCGTCATGCGCACGCTGGTGACCATCGCCTACAACCAGCCCGTCCTCCAGTCGAAGCTGGTCAAGGTGCGCGGGCCCCGCGCCTACGAGGACGTGAAGGTCCTCAGGAGCATGGGCCTGGTATCCGCCAGCAGCAACGGCCAGACCAAGGAACTCAGCACCACGGCCAAGTTCGCCGAGCAGTTCGGCATCGGCACCAACTCGAAGGCGGCCATCCGCAAGTGGATCGAGGAGAACTCCTCCAAGAGCAGCTCCGCAGGGGATGCGGAGGAAGAGGACACGGCCCCCGAGGACAGGAACGACGCGTCCTGACCCCGTCTTGCTCCGGATCCGCACATCTATAGAGGCTATGGCGGGATATATCGCGCGCACGAAGTTATATAATCGCGCGGCAATCCGAAGGAGGCAATGTATGGGACCGGCGATCCTATCGCCAGGTCCCCGCAGGACGTCCTCCGATGAGTTTTCTAGACAGGGTGAACAAGGCCTCGGAAAAGGAGAGCACGCGCAGAGCGTGGTTCTCGCTGGCGCTCGCCGTCTTCATCATAATCATCCTGATACCGTCCGTATACGTCGTAACCAAGATCCTCACCCAATGGGACAGCGTCTCCGACGTCTGGAACGACGCGTCGGAGATGGGCCAGATCTGGGAGGCCGTCGGCAACTCCTTCGGGCTCGCGTTCGCCGTCACCATATTCGACATCATCGTCGGGCTCCCGATGGCCTGGATCATGGTGAGGAAGGAGTTCCGGGGCAAAGGGCTCCTGGATTCCCTCCTGGACATGCCGCTGGCCTTCCCCACCGCGGTCCTGGGGCTCAGCGTCCTCATGTTCTGGGGATGCCCCGAGGGCGTGGACATCCCCGGGCTGGGACTCCATCTCTCCCCCTTCTGCGCCCTGTTCCTCCTGCACGTGATCTTCACGTACCCGTACATCGTCCGCTCCCTCTCCGGGATCCTGGAGCAGATCGATACCAGCTACGAGACGGCCGCCATGACCCTGGGCGCCAGCCGCTGGACCGCCGTGCGCACCATAACCCTGCCCCTTTTCCGCGCCGGGCTCGTCACCGGGTTCATCCTCTGCTTCGCGCGTTCCCTCTCCGAGACCGGCGGCACCTACATCACCCTCATGATCCTGGGACATCAGACCGACTTCTTCACCGGCCCGACGTACATCATGACCCACAAGCACGGGAACGAGGCCACCCCGGAGATGATCCTCATCAGCGTGATCATGATCCTCATCGCGCTGGCCCTCCTGGTGGCCGCGAGGTACATAATCACGAGGGTCGGGATCCCGGGGGAGAAGGTCTTCCCGGAGCTGGGGAGGAAGCTCAGCCACGGCGCGGTCCCCAAGATCAAGGACGGCCTGGCCGTGCTGGTGCTGTTCGTGATGGTCCTCATACCGTCGTTCTACATCTTCATGTACCTGACGGAGCCAGGCGACATAGACGGGGACAGGCTGGCCGGGTCGATAGCCAATTCCTTCCTGATAGCCGGGGCGGCGGTGGCCTTCGACGTGGTCTTCGGGATACCGTTGGCCATGTACATAGCCAGGCACAGGGGGGAGAAGCTGGCCGGGACCCTGGACAACCTGATGAACGTCCCGCTCATAGTCCCGACCACCGCCCTGGGAGTATCGCTTTACCTGTTCTGGACTGATATCGGGGACGGGGTGCCGGAGATGCTCCTGGTCATCCTGGGGCATATATCGTTCACCTATCCGCTGGTCGTGAGGAACATCGCCGGCGCCGTGGAGGAGGTCGACCCCTCCTACGAGGAGACGGCCATGACCCTGGGCGCCAAGCCCTTCCAGACCTTCAGCAGGATCCTCCTGCCGATGATAAAGAACTCCGTCATTGCCGGGGCCATAATGGCGTTCACCCGTTCCCTCGGGGAGACCGGCGCCACCTACGCCATCGCGCCGGACGTGGATTCCGTGCCGATCTACATCGTCAACCTGGTCCAGAAGGGAGTGGAGACCGGCGACCCGTCATGCTATGCCGATGCGGCCATGGCGTCCATCGTGCTGATCGCGATATGCTTCCTGCTGATGCTGGCGGTCAGGCGTCTCAGCCGCCGCGAGGAGGCGCGCCATGACTGAGATCGTGCTCGACCACATCCGCAAATCGTTCGGCGACGTCTCCGCATCGGACGACCTCTGCCTCACGGTGAGGGACGGGGAGTACCTGTGCCTCCTCGGCCCGACCGGCGCGGGGAAGACCACCGCGCTCAGGATGATCTGCGGCCTCACCAAACCCGATTCCGGGCGCGTGCTCTTCGACGGGAAGGACATGTCCGAGGTGCCGATCAGCGAGCGCAGGGCGACGATGCTGTCCCAGACATACGCCCTGTTCCCGAACATGAACGTCTACGACAACGTGACCTTCTCCCCGAGGATCCGCGGATGGCCCGATGAGGACACCCAGAAGCTCGCCACGTCCATGATCGATATGGTGCACATGAGCAAGAAGGCGGGGAACATGCCCGGAGAGCTCTCGGGAGGGCAGCAGCAGAGGGCGGCCCTGGCACGTGCGCTCGCCTCGGATTCGAAGGTGCTCCTCCTCGACGAGCCACTCCGCGCTCTGGACGCCAGGCTCAGGATCGAGCTCAGGAAGGAGCTGAAATCCATGGTCAAGGACATGGGGCTGACCGCGGTCCATGTCACCCACGACCAGGACGAGGCGATGGAGGTGGCCGACCGCATCGCCATCATACGCAAGGGGAGGATCCTGCAGGTGGGGACGCCGATGGACATCTTCCAGAACCCGGCATCGCCGTTCGTCGCCAATTTCCTGGGCAGGTCGAATGTGTTCAGCGGCAGGCTTCTCCGCTCCGGCCCGGAGGGCTCGGAGGTCGAACTGATGCCCGGGACGGTCATCCGCGCGAGGAGCACGGACCTGGAGCCCGGGTCGCAGGTGGTCGTGGCGGTCAAGGTCGGTACCACGGTCCCGGAGGTCGTCGGGGCCAAGGCCGACGTCCAGGACAAGCACCTGCCCGACTTCCTGCCCGACGGCTACCTCAGGGGGAAGGTTGCCAGGGTGCTTTACGAAGGGGCGACTATCACGGTGGAGACGGAAGTGGAGGGCCTCGGCATCGTCTCGAGCCAAAGATCCAGCAGGAGGTACGAGATGTACTCGCCGGGGATGGAGGTCACGATCACATGGCAGCCTGAGAAGGCCTCGGTGTTCCCGATGCCCGAGGGAGGCCTGGAGGAGGAGATGCGCCTTGACTGACGAGAAGGTTCAGGCAGCGCCGGCCCCGGAACAGGAGGCCCCGGTCCCCAAGATCCGCCTGGAGCACGTCTCCATGAGGTTCGGCAGCTTCTATGCCGTGCGCGACATCTGCCTGGACGTAGCCGAGGGGGAGTACGTCACGATCCTGGGTCCCAGCGGATGCGGGAAGACCTCCCTGATCAAGGTCATATCCGGGATATGGAGGCCCACCGAGGGGAGGGTGCTCATCGACGGCCGCGACGTCACGGACGTCCCCTTGGAGGACAGGGACGTCGGCTACGTGTTCCAGAACATCGCGCTCTTCCCCAACATGACCAACAGGAAGAATGCCGAGTACGGGCCCAGGGTGCGCGGCGAGGACCCGGAAAAGAGAAAGGAGACGGCGGAGAAGTACCTGAAGCTGGTCGGCATGCTCGACCGCGCCGGCATGTTCCCGCAGGAGCTGTCCGGAGGTGAGAAGCAGAAGGTCGCGATAGCCCGCGCCCTCTCGTCCGGATCGAAGATAATCATGCTTGACGAGCCCCTCTCCGCCCTCGACGCCAGGGTCAGGATGGAGCTCAGGTACGAGATCCGCAGGATCGTCAAGGAACTGGGCATCACCATCCTCCATGTCACCCACGACCAGGAGGAGGCCATGTCGGTCTCCGACCGCATCGTGCTTATGAAGAGGGGCACGGTGCATGAGACGGGCAGCCCCCTGGAGATCTACAGGAACCCCAAGACGGTATTCGCCGCCTATTTCATCGGCGAGATAAACCTGCTCACGGGGGTCATCGAGAGCCGCACCATGAAAGGCTGGACGAAGGTCCGCCTGAGGGGCGGGAAAACTGTCAAAGCAGGACCCAGCAGCCTGCAGGAGGGCGAGGCCGCGGTTGTCGCGGTCCGCCCGGAGAACGTCTACACCACGGACGACGGGATCCGCGCCAAGGTGCAGGGGTCGGTGTTCATGGGGACCTACTGGAGGGTCAGGGTCAGGACCGAGACCGACGACAACGTCGAGTACAACCTGTCCGACAACCTGGACCCGCCGGCGGACGGGAGCATCGTGCGCGTCAGCTTCAACAAGGAGATGACCCAGGTGTTCCAGGTCCCGGAAGAAGGATTATCGGAGGCGATCAGCCTTGAGTGAAAGCAACAAAGCTCTATTGGATTGGTTCGGGAAGAGGAAGGAGAGCTCGGTCACGGAGGATGCCCGCGGCCATGCGCTCTCGATATGCGACTGCGCTTCGGACCTGAGGAACGTGCTCGACTGCATGGCCCGCGGGGACCCCGAAGGGGCAAGGAAGGGGATAGAGAGGCTGATCCTCGCCGAGGACGAGTCAGTCCGCGTGAGCGAGCGCCTCTGCGTCCGCATCAGCCGCGGGGAGATCGACCCCCGCGCCAGGATGGACCTGATTAGGTACGTGAGGAAGACCCAGACGATCGCCGGGCTTACCAAGGAAGGCGCCATCCGCGTGCAGCTGGCCCTGGAAACGGCCGCCGCGGTGCCGCAGGAGGTCTGGAAGGAGATCTCCGCCACGGTGTCCGAGCTCGCCGAGGAGGTTAGGTTCATCGCGGCCGCCATCGAAGCAGTCGACTCCGACCCCAAGGAGGCCAACCGCCAGGCCGAGGCAGTCAGCGACCAGGAAAGAGTGATAGACGGGATGTATTATTCATCCCTGAAGCACATATACCTGTCAGAGATGGACACGAGGGCGCTGCTCATCGTTTCCGGGCTCATCGAGTGCATCGAAGATGCTGCCGACGCCGGCAAGGACTGCGTCGACATCATACAGATTATGCTGGCTGCGAAAGGGATCTGAAATGGGGAAGATGTTCGGGACCAACGGGATACGCGGTATAGTCAACGAGGACATGAACGCGGCGCTCGCGCTGCAGATAGGCAAGGCCGTCGGCAAAGAGTTCCCCGGAAGGGTGGCCGTCGGCACCGATACCCGCCTCTCCGCCGATATGCTCACCGCGGCGGTCGCCTCCGGCCTGATGTCGGTCGGATGCGACGTGGACCTCCTCGGCATGCTCCCGACCCCGGCCATCCAATACTACGTGAAGAGCCATCAGGACATCAGCGCGGCGGTCATCGTCACCGCATCCCACAATCCCCCGGAGTTCAACGGGCTCAAGGTCATAGCCGGCGACGGCACCGAGGCATCGAAGGATGCCGAGAACGCCATAGAGGACCTCTACGGCACGGAGATCGAGACCGTCCCCTGGGACGCCGTGGGCAAGACCAGGGAGGTGCCGGGAGCGGCCGAGGAGTACGTGGACGCCATCCTGTCCAGGGCCGACGTCAAGGCGATACAGGATGCCAAGCTGACCGTCGTCATCGACTGCGCCAACGGGGCGTCCTGCTTCACATCCCCCCTGCTCCTCAGGAAACTGGGCGTCAGGGCTGTCATGCTCAATGCCTCTCCCGACGGGACCTTCCCCGGGCATCCCTCTGAGCCTACCGCGGACAACCTGAAGGACCTCTGCAGGATGGTCCCGGAGGTCAAGGCGGACCTGGGCATAGCCCATGACGGCGATGCGGACAGGTGCGTCTTCGTGGACGGGAGCGGGAACTATGTTCCCGGGGACAAGACCCTGGCCGTGCTGTCCAAATCAATGTGCCAGAGGAAGGAAGGCTCGGTCGTCGTGACCCCTGTGGCCACTTCCTCCGTCATCGAGGATGCCGTCGCTTCTGTCGGCGGCCGGGTCATCAGGACCGCCGTCGGATCGCCTGTCGTCGCCCGCAAGATGATGGAGGTCGGAGGGGTCATGGGCGGGGAGGAGAACGGAGGGCTGATCTTCCCGGACAACCAGTACTGCAGGGACGGCGCCATGGCCATAGTCCGCATGCTCGAGTGCATAATCAGGAACGGACCGCTCAGCGGGCAGGTCGCTTCCCTGCCCACCTATTACACCGTCAAGGACAAGATCTCCTGCCCCAACCAGATGAAGAAGAAGCTCCTGAAGCACATGGCCGAGTACTCCCAGGACGAGCGCATCGACAAGACCGATGGAATCAAAGTGCTCTTCAGGGACGGCTGGGTCCTCATGAGGCCGTCCGGCACGGAGCCTATCTTCAGGATCTACGCCGAATCCAGGGACGAGGCCAAGGCCGCCGCCTATGCGGACAGGTACATGAAGGAAGCGGAGAAGTTCCTGTCGGAATCCGCGCCTGCCGGCCAGTCCCGCAGGAAGTGAAAAAGGTCCCAGGCTCAGCGCTTCAGGGATTTTCCGAGGACAGCGAGGCCTTCGTTGATGAGCCTCGCGCCGAGGATCGAGGTGATCCCGGACGGATCTGCAGGGGGGCAGATCTCCATGACGTCCATCCCGGCGAGCCTGTCGCCGATGATGTTTATGACCTTCCGCACGTCGTTGGGGGTGAGGCCGAACGGTTCCGGGGTGCCGGTCCCGGGAGCGTAGGCCGGGTCTATGCCGTCTATGTCTATCGAGAGGTAGACCTTGTCCGCCTTGAAGCCGTCCAGTGCTTTCTTGACGGCCCATTCGATGCCGTGGTCGAAGACGTCGAAGGAGGTGATGTAAGGGACGACATCGTCCCTTTCGAGCTCCTCCCTCCCGATCGACCTGACGCCGACCGCGCAGCAGTTCTCGATGCCCAGGTGCTCGGAGGCCCTCCGGGTCACGCAGGCGTGGCTGTTCGGAGTGCCCATGTACTCGTCCCTGGAATCAAGGTGAGCGTCTATGGTCATCAGGGCGATGCTGTTCTTCTCGAACGACTGTATGACCGGCACGGTGGCGGAGTGCTCCCCGCCGATGACTATCGGGAACTTGCCGTCCCTTATGACCGGCCCGGCCGCGAACTTGACCTCCTCGAACATGTCCTCGGGGAGGATGAAATCGTCGCAGTTCCCGTAGTCGTTAACCCTCGGCTTCTCATCGCCGAGACAGTAGAAAATCGTCTCCTCGAAGTTGTAGGAGGCGCGCCTCACGGCCGTAGGGGCCTCGCGGGCCCCGGCCTTGAAGGATGCGGTATGATCGTAGGGCACACCTATGATGACGGCATCGGCCTCGTTGTACTCGGCGTCCGAATCGGCATAGGTGAGCCCGTACGGCATGCCGGTCCCTCACATCAGCTTCATCCTGTCCATCGCCACGATGTACAGGATCTCAGCGCCGTCCGTGAGGACCGACTCATGGTCCGGGTTGATGGGCATGCTGAAGGTCTCGAAGGTCTCGAGGTCCATGATCTGGACTTCGTTGTTGGCCTCATCGATGGAGATGACCTGTCCCTTTCTCTTGTCGATGACAGGGACCTGCACCTTCGCGGAGACAGGCGCGTTGATGGACCTCTTCTGGCCGGTGAAGATATCGGTCGCCTCGATGCTTGCTTTGGCGGATCCGTGCTTTCCGGGCTTGGAGGTGGTGATGCTGATAATCTTGCAGGGGCAGTCATCGATGTTAACGTACCTTCCGATCTTGAGCTCACGGAGCTCTTTCATTTCCCACTCGGCCATAATCAAACCTTCTTATGATTCGTGTTTGCCTGATGCTCACTGTATTCTCTTGTTCTTCTCGCGCATGTATTGCGGTTCAGGAACGATATCGATATGGAACACGGCAATCGTGCCTTGGTAAGGCCTGAAAATATATAATGCGAACGGGTGCGCGCGAGGCATCCAGATGTCCGGTCATCCGGGCCTGAGCGAATAGACGGCATCGGCGAGCTCCCCTATCTGCGCAGGGCTGAGGCGCTCGATCCTCTCGTCCGCGAAGGGGATGTCGCCGGAGGACGAGATCATGCCGGTGGCCTTCAGCGACGTGCCGATCTTCTTCCTCCTGTGCTCGAAGCAGACATCGACGACACGGAAGAACGTCTTCTCGTCCGCGACCTCGAAGTCCGCCTTCCTGGGTCTTATCGAGACGATGCAGGAGTCCACTTTGGGGCGGGGGTTGAAGCGGCTGCTGGGGACGTTCTCCAGCATCCTGCATTCGGCGCGGTAGGCGAGGTTCACGGTGAGGCGGGAGTAGTCCACGGATCCCGTCTCGGCCACCATGCGCTCCGCGAACTCCTTCTGCACCATGACCACGGCGATCCTGAAGTCATGTTCCAGGAGCTTGAAGATGATGGGCGTGGAAACGCTGTACGGGAGATTGCTGACGAAAACATCGAACTCCGGGAAAGGAACCTTGACGGCGTCTCCGCGGATGAGCGTGATCCTGTCGCCGTAGGTCTTCTCGATGTAATCGGCGAGGTTATCATCCAGCTCGATGCAGGTGAGGCTGTCGGTCTTCTCCGCCAGGCGCTGGGTCAGTATGCCGAGGCCCGGGCCGACCTCCAGGACCCGGTCGTGGGGACCGATGCAGGCATACTCCACATGCCTGTCGGCGATTCTCCCGTCGGTCAGGAAGTTCTGCCCGCGGGATTTGCTGGGCCTAACCCCTGTCTCTCTTATGAGACGCCCCGTCTCGGTCATTTCTGCGAGTTCTGCACGAAAAGATAGCGGCGTCTCTCAGGGTCCTCGATCTCGAGCACGATCCTGGCGACGACAGGCTTCTCGGGTTTGAAGGACTGAACCTTCTGGTACTCGGAGAGCCTGGAGGAGAGGTCCTCGTATCCCTTGAAGCTGCCCCTGGGGCTCTCGCGCTCGGCGAGGATGGCGTTCATGGTCTTCTTGCCGAGTCCGGGAAGCTCCTCGAGGAGGTGCTTCTTGAGCGAGATGGGGCCGGCCTCGTTGTAGAAGCGGATGAACCTGGCCTCATTGTTCTTCACGATGTCCGCGACGGCGTACTCTATCTCGGACGCCGCCATGTTGGGCAGCTCTGTGAAGGAGATCCTCCTCTTCACATGGTCGATGGTGTCCCTCTTCGAGGCCTCTTTGCCGATGTACACGCGGTCGCCGATGTTGATGACAGCGTTGTCCTTCGGGACGAGCTCGAAAAGCTTGAAATCGGTGTCTCCGAGAGCGAAGGCCACGCGCTGCTCGCGCCTGTCCCTGCCTCCGGCTATCGTTCCGATGTCCAATATATACGCGTAATCTTCCATTGAAGCACCCCCTGAAGAATTCAGTAGTAGGGTTCGACGGTCTTCAGGACCTGGTCGATCATATCCGCGTCGAGGGGGCGGGGGAGGTGCTCTTTCGAGCACAGCGCCCTGACGTCGGACTGGTACTTCGGGAGGATGTCGACGATCTTCATGGCAAGGGGCTCATTGCCCTTGATGAAGTCGAGCTCCAGGAGTTTGCCGAAGAGCTCGTCGGCCTGATCCTTGGAGATGTGGCACAGTTCGGCCTGGGAGAGGGCGTTCTTCTGCATAGGGAGGAGTTCCCTCTTCTCATTCTCAGCAGTGAGCATATCCCTTACTTCAGCAAGCGAAACTATCTTTCCGTCCATCCACATCACCTGTAATCAAAGGAGAAAATGTTTTTGCGGACCCGTCAGCGGATTCACTGAACGGTCCTGACGAGATGCTCCGGCCTGGAGACGACGGTCTTGGTTTTCCCGCCGACCTTCACGGAGACCTCGTACGCGGATCCCCTGGAGCCGATGACGACTCCGGTGAGCCCCTGGAACCTGGAGTGGGGCATGCCCTTGTGGATGGAGGGGTCGATGACGATGTTGACCTTCTCTCCGTTCTCGAAAGTCTGGAATCCCCTGGTGATGGGGGAGAGTCCCCTGGACCTGGGCTTCTTCTGGAGAAGCTGGCGGGTCTTGGACCTGAATCCTCTGGATCTCTGCATGTGATCTGCCTCTGATATTTTTCGGATCTGCGCCGATGGATTGACCTAATCCTATCTGAGCAACCCTAGATAGGACTGCGCTATCTGCTCCCTGTTTATTAACCTTTCTTCTATTATTCTTAATAAAGGGAAAGACGGCGGGGACCCGGGCCGCTCAGTAGTCTATTTCGATGACGTCCAGGAGGTCCACCGTCAGCTTGGCGCCGACTAGTTCCGACAGGTTCGGGTCGGTCCTCCCCCCGTCGCCGGAGACAAATTCCTTCACGTAGGTCCCCGACTGCGTCTTCAGCTCCAGGTCGAAGCCCTCGTCGGTGAAGTTATCGGCCTTCAGCCAGTAGATCCTGCGGTTCCTCACCAGGTCGGCGCGGCGGTGCTCGACCCTCACGGGAGTGCGCTGTGCCAGATCCACGTCTTTGAACGAGGAGACCACCTGCATGACCTTCTCCCGGTCATAGGGGCCGTCGGAGACCACTTTGGCGCGGTAGGTCTTGTCGGGGTCGGACCCCTTGTACTCCGCCACTTCCGCCCTGGGGACGAAATGCAGGCCGTGATACTGTGCCAGTATGCTTTCGTTGGCCCTTCTCTCCAGTTCGTCCAGGTCGATGTCCCTGCGCTTCGGCTGGGAGATCTCGAGTACGAACGGCCTCCCGGTCCCGAGCATGCGGGCATCGATGTCCTCCCTGCCCATGCCGTGGAAGAAATCCTCCTTCCCGCCGGCCATCTCCAGGGCTATGCGGCCGATCTCCTCCTGCACGGAGGTCTGGTACATCTTGCCGGAACCGTGGCAGCGGGGGCAGCCCTTCCCGTGGCAGACGCGGCAGGGCCATCTCGTCTGGGGGATCTCGCGGCTGTACTTGTTGTAGCGTCCGGCGATGAACAGCGGGGCGCAGTCGAGGGTGACGTCGGCGAAGCGCGTGTCGATGCAGGCGACGACCTCCGGTTCCTTGAACTCCACGCGGCGGTTGATCATCGGGAGCGCGGCCTTGCCGATCTCCCTGTTGAGCTCGGTCTTGAGAGGCTCGGCGGTCTCGGAGAGGCCGAGCTTCTCCGTCAGCTCCTTCTCGCGCTTGACCTGCCCCGGGTCGACCCTGCAGCCGACCAGGAAGTTCTCCGACTGGACGGTGTTGACCTTCTCGGCCACCGCCCCGGCGAACCTGGGTACCATATCGAAGATGTCCTCGCACAGGGGGCAGATGTCCGCCTTCCCATAGCGCTCGCCCTTCTCCTCCAGGGCGGCGCGCAGCATGCGCCCGCGCTCCTCATCGGTGAGCCTCTCGCCCAGCTTGGCGAACTGCCTTCCTATGCAGTGGTCGCAGAGGCCCATCTTTGCGAGCTCGCGTGCTTTGCCGATGTTCTCTTCCGCCCATTCCTCGGTCAAGCTATCGCCTCAGATGTCGAAGCCCATCTCCGCTATGCGGAGCCTGGGGCGCTGCGATTCGAGATAGTGGTACACCGTGGAATGCTCGCTCCCGTGCAGGAGCATCTCGACTGCAGTCTTGGCGACCGGGAGCGATATGGAATTGCCGATCAGCGACACAGTGTTGCCGTAGACGCTCATGTAGACGTCCGCCAGCTCCTCGATGAGCTCTCTGGTGCGGCCGTTGCGCCCGATGAGCCTCCCGCGGGCGCGCTCGACCTGGGACTGCCTGTCGCCGACGGCCTCCTTGATGTCGATGGTCTGCAGGAACATGTCGTCGTCATCGAGGATCTTGGCGGCCTTGTCCGGATTGAACCCCCTGGCCACGGCGCGGATGACGTCGAGGATCTTCAGGGCGTTGATAGGCTCTATGCCCTCGGCCTCGTCGTGGATGATGACCTCCCCTTCGGTGTCCACGTCTATCTTTATGCCGGTCCTCTCCTCTAGCATCCTCTTGGACGCTCCTCCTTTCCCCACGAGCGCGCCGACGCGTTCCGCGGGGATCCTGATCTCCCTCATTCGTCTTCCTCCTCGTCCCCGCCGTCCTTCTCCTGTTCGGCGGCGGCCTCGTCGCATTCTTTCTCGATCTCTTCGGCGGGCATGACATCCGCCCCTCTGGAGGCGAAGAACCTGTTGATGTTGGCGATGTCGCGGCGCAGGAGGTCCTTTGCGTTGAACCAGTCGGCGGTCATCGCCTGCCCGACGTCGATGACGACCGGCTCGCCGTCCCTCATGAGTATGTTGTATTCGCTCAGGTCCCCGTGGACCAGCCCGGCGTCCGCCCATCCGCCGACAATGAAGTCCACCACGTCCCCGTAGGTCCCGTCGGGGTCGTCGAGCTCGGCGTTCCTGAGCTGCGGGCAGGCGCCCGTCTCGTCGCCGATGTACTCCATGAGGAGGCAGTTCTGCTGGCAGGTTATCGGTTCCGGCACGGGGAGCTCCGCCTCCCAGTACCTCTCGAGGTTCTTGAACTCCTTGGACGCCCATGCGTAGATGAACTTCCAGCGGTTCCCCGTGGTCCCCCTGAACCTGGGGTCGCCCTCGATGTACCTGGACACCTTCTTGAACGTGGACGTGGAGGTCCTGTAGATCTTGAGGGCGACGGGAGCGCCCTCGGCATCGGTGGAGTAGAACACGTTGCCCTCCTTGCCGGTGGAGATGGGGTAGTGGACCTTGTCCAGCAGCCCCTTCTTCATGAAGCCGTAGATCGTCATCAGGGTCTTCCTGTCGAAGACCTCGGCCTCAGTCTGGCGCTCGTCGCCGGTGCGGTCGGTCTTGAGGGCATCTATGCGCTTCTCGAGGTAGGCGTACTCCTCTTCGTAGGATTCCTTCATCCGGTAACCTCCTCCACGCCGGCCCGCGGATGCGGGCTCAGAATATGTCCAGGTTCTTCGGGATCTTGTTCCTCTTGCTGAGGTTGACCGCCTGGGTCTTGGTGTACCTGAACCTGACGTCGCATTTGGTGGGCTCGAAATCCCAGACGGACACGATCAGCAGGTCCCCCTCGCGGATCCACATCCTCTTCTTGATCTTGCCGGGGATGCGCCCTACGCGGGACTGGCCGTCCTCGCACATGACCTTTATTTTGCTTGCCCCGAGGAGCTGGTCGGCGATGCCGAACATCTCCCCTTCTTTGATATTGGGGAGGCGGACGCGGGTCACGTCCTCTTCCGTCGATTCGAAGGGTCCTTCTGCCATTTTATCATCCAGCCATGAGAAGCCCTGCTTATTAAGTGTTGCCTTTGATGTTTATAGAATAATAAGAAAGGACGGGACCAGGGTCCTGCGCCGGGAGCTGGCCTGAGAACCCCCAAATATTTTTAAATCGAGTCTATCATGGGACAGGCACTGCTCCAGTAGTGTAGCGGCCAATCATCCGGCCCTTTCGAGGCCGGGACTCGGGTTCGAATCCCGCCTGGAGCACCATAAATTCTGCATCATGCTGTTTCGATCGCGGTCCCTGCCGTCCCGATCGGTCCGCGCCTCCCGGTTCGGCGGGAGCGTTCCTGTAATCAGTCTTGGAGGATATCCAGAGGGCCGTCCCGGTCATGAGGATGCCTCCGAAGATGTAGACCGCCACGCAGGCGATTATCAGCGCATGGAACGAGACGGTGCATACCGCGGCGTACGCCGCCAGTTTCGCGACGCCCCAGATCAGGACGAGCCTGGACGACATCTTGGAGCGCCTCAGGACCTGCAGCATGCAGGAGCCCAGTTTCCTCAGGCCGTCGAAGGGGATGAAGATGCAGAACATCCTGAGGACCCAGACCATCTCGTCACTGTGCTCCGCCATCGACGGCTCCGTGGTAAATATTCCGATCAGCGGCTCCGCCAGGATGAAAACCGCTGCGGACAGGGCGACCGTGACGGCCGCGGAGATCCTGGCCGAATACGAGAGGCCCAGCTTCATCTTGGGTATGTCCCCCTGGCCTATCGCCGCCGAGCACACGGGGATCATCGCCGCGCCGATCGCCTCGGAGACGGCGGCTATGAGGGTGCAGTACCTGAACGGGACGTTGTACATCATGACGGCGACGGTCCCGCCGGCGATGATGATGAACACCCTCTGGATTATGTTGGTCACGCTGGTGACGGTGGCCTCCGTCGTCCTCGGCCCGGCGATCCCCATGAGCTCGGACATCGACGCCCTGTCCGGGCGGTATCCCCTGAACGATATCCTGACGTTCATCGACCCGTCCATGTACCAGTACAGGCCGATCAGGGTCGAGGCGAGGGCCCCGATCGATGTCGCCCATCCTGCCCCGGAGATCCCCATGCCCGCCCAGTAGATGAGCGCGGGGTCGAGGACCATGTTGAGCCCGGCCGACACTGTCAGGATGATTATCGACCTCTTCCCGGCGCCCTCCGAGCGGAGCAGCCCGGAGACCACGCCGTTCATGATGATGGCGCCGGCGAGGGCGATGAACGGGAAGGCGTATTCCCTGCATCCCTCGCGGACATCGTCCGCTCCCATGAACGATATTATCGGATCGAGGAGGACCCAGACGATCAGGGCGGTCGCCGCCGAGGAGATAAGTCCCAGCACGATTGCGTTCTCGGCGAGCGCGGAGGCGCGGCGCATGTCGTCCTTCCCGATGCGGAAGGAGATACATGCCGATGCCCCCACGCCGAGTCCCACCCCCACCCCGGCGATGAGCCAGTACACGGGGGCCATCATCGAGAGAGCGGACAGGTCGCTGTCGCCGAGCCCGGAGGCCCAGGCGGTGTCGACGAAGAGGTTCACCTGGATGACCAGATAGGAGAACAGCAGCGCCCAGGCGAGCGAGCGGATCGCCTTCTTCGGCTCTCCCAGCATCCTCCTCAGCTCTGCTCCGTCCATGCCCCGGCCTATCAGGTTCTTTTTAAATAGATTGGCAGGGCGGGAAGCATCTCCGCGGGCGTCCCCCGGGGTCCGGGAAGCGCCGGATCCCAACAATCAAAGATTAAATAACAAATCATATTGACTGCTTTTCCATGTCAGAGAACAGGGGCGCGAAGGAATTCACGCCCAATGTCTGGTCGAGGTATGCTATCCTCACCGCCTCCATGCTCATCATCATGGGAGCGGCGGCGGTGGCCCCCGCGCTGAACGGGATCGAGGAGGAGTTCGGGGCAGGCAAACTGCTCACCTCCTTCGTCGTGACGCTTCCCGCGCTGGCCGTCGCCTGCTTCGGGTTCCCCATGGGGACCATGGCCGATAAGCTGGGCATGAGGTTCACCCTCATCCTCTCGCTTATTATCTTCACTGTGTTCGGGATCGCTGGGTATTTCGCGACCTCGATCGGCATGCTCCTGGCCATGAGGTTCATGGTGGGAGTGGGGATCGCCGGCATAGCTACGGCGGACAACGCCCTCATCGGCATGTACTATTCCGGCCCGGAGAGGGCGAAGGTGATCACCCAGCAGGCCGTCTTCATGGGCCTGGGCGTCATCGTCCTCGAGATGCTCGGAGGGTTCCTGGCGGACATCGACTGGAAGTCGCCGTTCCTCGTCTACGCGATCGGAGTCCCCATCCTGCTCTTCGCCTTCCTCGGAATCTACAACGTCTCCGGCAGCGGCCGCGCAGGCCCCTCGGATGCGCCCGAAAGGGACATACCCAGGAGGAAGGCTAGGATCGCCCTCTGCTACATCTCGATATTCTCCGCGATGTTCTGCCTTTACGTGGTGACCGTCAACATGTCCGACTATCTCGTTGACATGGGCGAGAGCATGGCCCTGTGCGGCACCATACTGGCTCTTCTGGGGGCCATGAACTCCGTCGTGCCGATGGCGCTGAACAGGGCAGGCATCAGGCTTCCCCTGTGGAAGGCCGCGGGCGCAGCGTTCATCCTCTATGCGGCCGGGATGTTCCTGCTAATCCCGTCGGAACTTGTTCTGGCGATCATCGCAGTGGTGCTCGTCGGCATAGGGATGGGCACCATAGTGCCGTGCCTCGTGGGCTCCATCTCCTCCCTTGCCGTGCGCGGGAAGGAAGGGAAGGTCCTCGGCGCCTATTCTGTCTTCATGAACCTGGGACAGTTCGTCTCGGCCATCGTCGTAGGCACCATCATCGATGCGGCGGGGTTCGACGATGCCTTCCTGATCGTCGGGATCGCGATGGCCGTGCTCGCGGTCGTCCTGTCGGCGGCCGTCAGGACGGCGTTCTCGGACAGGCCTCAGCGTTCCGCCGAGTGAAACTAAAAAACAGGGTTCCGGCGGGCCTTCCGGCCCTCCGGGCCTCAGGAATTCCCGAGGCTGCTCATTATCGCCTTGCGGCAGGCGCTGCTCTCGGATGCGACCTCCGTGACGTTGTCCTTGGTGATCCTGCGGACCATCGGCAGTTCGGGCTCTTTGAGCATGGCCTCCATGAGCCCGGGGTCCGGGTATCTGGTGTATGCCTTCAGGTCGTCCCTGTTCCAATGGTCGATGAGGTCGTAGACTCCTTCGATCCCGGTGTCGTAGAACTGCTCGACGAGGACCGCCCCGGCGAGGCTGCTCTCCGAGATGACCGATACGTTGGCGCCGTGGACGGCGAACTCCGATCCGTTGTAGGCGATGGCCAGGCCCCCGCCGTCCTTCACCAGGTCGAGCGCCTGGTAATCTATGGTCTCCCCGCCGATGTAAGCGGTGCCGTCCATGTCGATTTGGGTCGTTTTCCGGATGTCGAGAAGGGCGTACGCCTTCTCGTTGGCTCCGACGGCCGGCATCTCGCTTATCATATCGTACGCCGAGGTCCCCTGGAGGCGCCTCACGAACACATCGTCCAGGGCCTCTACCATGTCGACCTCGTCCTTCGAGAGCGTCATCGGGACGTTGAGCCGGTACCGGGTGGTGGGGAGGGGCAGGTCCGCGATCTCCGCCGCGATCTTCCTGAGCATGCTCCTCTCGTCCCAGGACATGTCCGATGCGGCGCTGTCCAGCTCCAGCTGGGTGCATCCCACAGATTCCCTGGCCAGCCCGGTGAGGCTGCAGAGGGCGTCCGCCGCGTGGCTGTACATGCACGAGTCGTAGAACGACGGCAGGACATCGCGGAAATAGCTGACGACCTGCGGGGCGTCGGCCATGAGCTTCATGTTTTCCGAGTAGAACTTCTCGGCCTGGTAATCCGAGGCGCCGAAGGCCACCAGGAACGGGGCGACCATCCGGATGGCGTCGGCGCTGTGCCCGACGTCCGTCCTGTTGAGGACGTAGGAGGTGATGTTGTCGTACCTGTCGATCAGGTCGTACAGCCTCTCTCCTCTGGGTATGAAGTGCCCGCAGAGCATCCTGGCACAGTCGTTCCTGACCAGGAACCCCTGGGGCTCGCATATCAGCTGCTTGTCGTGCACCAGGCCCATGTCCTGCATCGGGTTGATCTCGTCAGGCATCTCCGACCGCCCCGTCGACCTCCTCTGTGAGGTCGTAAGGCCCGTCCAGGACCTTCCCGTCCCTGACCAGCCTCTTGTCCTTCATCTTCACGGTGCCGTCGGCGAAGAGCTTTATCGTCTCGGTTATCAGCGGCAGCTCGCGCTTCGCCCCGTTCTCGCGTATCTTGCGGAAGAGCGGCTCGTCCGTGCCCTCTTCGGCGCGGATCTGCTCCAGGGTCCTGTCCTTCAGCTTCTCATGCATATCGTCCCAGAGGCCGTCCCAGCCCTCTCCCCTGATGGGGAAGCGGCAGTAGGTGATGGCCGCCCCGCGGTCATGCTCGCTGGTGCAGATGTGCATCATGGCGCCCTGTTCCCGCGCATCGGACGCGATCAGCTGCCAGATGACGTCCTGCCAGGTCCCTTTGGGGCCGTCGGGCAGGGCAGGGTGCAGGTTCAGCATGTCGTACGCATCGCAGGTGGCGTCGTCCATCCACAGCATGTACCCGGCGAGGATGCCCAGGTCCATCCCGTACTTCCCGGTGCTTTCCCTCAGCACCTTCCCGTACTCGTTCCCCCAGGCCTTCTCGTCCCTTTCCCTGAGGTCGGGCATGAACTTCTTCCAGGAGGCGGTGACCAATGGTATCCCGTACGATCTGACCTCCTCGAAGAACAGCTCCCTTTGGTCCTTCTTGGGATTATCTTCCTCGGTGTTGTCCCAGTTGCAGAATACGAACGAGATCTCCGCATCGAGGTAGCCGCTACCGATAGCCTGCTCCACCGATCTCAGGAGGTTGCGGGACCCGGGGCCCCGGCCGGTGGAGAACCATCCCAGTTTCAACATCGCCACCCAATCTCCCCGCGGGTATATAGAAAGGCGCGCCCGAATGGCTTTCCTGTCATACATCGAAGAGGACGGTGGCCTCGCAGGCATCGGGATCGATATCCATCATGTGGAACGTCACCGCCTTGATCTCGGTGCGTATGCGCATGCGGGACCGGTCGAGGGGCTCGCCCGAGCAGTCGCAGGAGATGCTGAGGCCGTCTCCGCTGACGCGCACCGAGAAACCGCACAGTATCAGGCCGTCGCAGTCCTCCAGGAACAGCAGCTCCGACAGGAACGAGTACAGGGCGTCCTCCGGATCCTCGCCCGAGACCTCCACGTGCCTCGTCTCGGACTGCCCGACCCCCGAGAGGTCGACCATCTGGTCGAACATCCCGTAGGCGAGGTTCGCATAGCATTCCCCCATGTCCTTCCCGCGGGCGTGTATCATGAGGTCGGCCGTGTGGTCGAGGACCTCGTACCTCTGCATGCCGTACGCATCGCCCAGGGAATAGATATCTGTGTCCATCGGTGCGGAATACGTGGAATCGGCAATGCGAAAACGCTGTAAAACGCAATACAGGCTCTGCATTCCGCAGAAGAAACCCTGGAATCCAGGTAATATTTAATAAGAAGTCCCGTCAATCGCGGTAGCATGAGGATAACAATCGTCGGCTGCGGCTCCATCGGCTCCAGGCTGGCCAAGGCCGCTGACGAGATGGAAGAGGTCAAGAGGATCTACCTTGTGGACATCAGGAAGGACATCGCCGACAATCTGGCGGCAGGGCTGAAGAAGGCCATCGTGGTCGACTCCGTCGAGGACGAGCTCTATCACTGCGACCTGGTCATCGAGGCATCGTCCCAGAGCGCCGCCAGGCAGATCGCCCCGGTCGTGGCCGCCAGGGGAGTGGACATCATGATCATGTCCGTCGGGTCCCTCGTCGACGATGAGTACAGGGCGGCGCTGTTCCAGAACGCCAGAGAGCATGAGGCGAAGATCTTCATCCCCACCGGCGCCCTCTGCGGCGTCGACGGCCTGAGGTCCGCCAGCCAGGACGACCTCGACTCCGTGGAGCTGATCACCACCAAGGGCCCCAAGTCCCTGGAGAACGTCCAGTACCTTCTGGACAAGGGCGTCATAGTCGACAAGATCAAGGAGAAGACCGTTGTTTACTCCGGCCCCGCCAGGGACGCCGTCAAGTACTTCCCCAAGAACATCAACGTCGCTGCTACCGTTTCCCTTCTGGGCATCGGCTTCGACAGGACCAAGGTCACCATCGTCTGCGACCCCGAGGCCACCTCCAACTCCCACGAGCTGAAATACGAAGGGAAGTTCGGCAAGGCTGTTGCGCACACCTACAACATCCCTGAGACCGACAACCCCAAGACCTCGCACCTTGCCGCCCTCGCGGCCATAGCGGCGCTCAAAAGGATCTGCCGCAACGAGTGGTTCGGAATCTGAAAAATTTCTGTGATGATCGGGGAGGCTGCAGCCTTTCCCGATCATCATCGCAGCATCCCGAATGCCTTGATATCAGAAGCAGAATATTCCTCGTATGTGTATCCAGGCGGACATCCGTTCGCCCTCGGATACTGTATATTTTCCATATCCTGCTTAGGTTCGATCTGAACGATCTTAACCTGCGGCTTCATCACTGATCTTTATCGACATCCGTTGCGCAATACTTCATCAGAATGAAGTAAACTGCCAGAGCAGCTGCCATTTCGATGATTGTAACTATTATCAACAGTACAATATCAAAATCATTCATCAAGATATAGAAATTGCCTGTGAATGCTATTATGAAGCATAATAAAAGGAAAATCTGAAGATCTCTTTTCTTTGCTATCTTTCTCATATCGCTCATCTCGAAGTTGTTGTGTCCCAAAACCATTTCCTGCGACCAAAGACTTTGAAATGCCCTCTGACGGTGAAGTCAATCCCTATTCCATTGCCTGCATTATATTGCTCTGTGACAAACTGGTACAGTCTGCTTAATTGAGAACGTCCTCTATTGAAAAAACGTTAATACATAATAATTTAATTAACTAAATAAATACATCACTATGATTTAACTAACTCGTTAAATTATCAAACAATAATCTGATAATTGCGACTGATCGAGGCCCAGCTTCCGTTGGGTAAGTCGCCGCATCATCCGCATTTTCACTCAGCTGTTCTCACGCCCGGAAACTGCCGGTCTAGGTCCGTACGGGCGCCTTCGGCGCCGGATTATACGTTATAAACTGCTGAAAATACGTTTCTTCTTCGTTTAGCCGATACTGGATTCGCACACATCATCGTATGCGCTGGCACATCGGCCGGACTTTGCAACCCCGTTTATATGCCTAAGCAATCTGCCAATCATGGCAACAAGAGCGGAGAGGCTGATGGCGAACGCGCCCGAGGACATGGACGCGATCGTGATCGCCAACGGCGGCGAGAACTTCATCGATTCGATGTACAAGTATCTCCTGAACCCCAAGGGAGGCGTGTTCGAGGACTGCTACATGGTCGTCAGGAAGGACGGTTCCCAGGACGTCATCGTCAACATCCTCGAGGAAGAGGCCGCCCGCTCCGGGACCGGGAACGTCCGCGTGTTCCATGACCGCGCCGAGCTCGAGGCGATCTTCAAAGACTGCCTTGGGGACTGCAGGAAGGTCGGCTTCAACGTCGACTCCGTCCCTTACAGCACTGTCATGGGGATCAAGAAGCTCTCGGGGAACGATTTCGAGGTGGCGGACGCCAGGAAGGCCATCGCCGAGACCGTAGCCGTCAAGGATGCGGATGAGATCGCCGCCATACAGAAGGCATGCGACATATCCTCTCAGGTTGCCCGGGAGATCCCGGAGTACCTGTCCGAGGGAGTCTCCGAGACCGAGGTCGCCACCAGGATGGAGATCAGGATGCAGGAGCTCGGCGGGAGGGGGCTGGCCTTCGATACCATAGCCGCCTTCGGCCCCAACTCGAGCATGCCCCACTACATGCCTGCGGACTACCGGCTGAAGAAAGGAGATGCAGCTCTCTTCGACTTCGGATGCAAGTGGGGAGGCTACTGCTCCGACATGACCCGCACCGTCTTCCTGGGGGAGCCGCCGGACATCATGAAGAGGGCGTACGAGGTCGTGAGGGAGGCCCAGCAGGCCGGTATCGATACCTACCGCGACGGCGCTCCCGCCAAGGACGCCGACCTCGCGGCCAGGAAGATCATCGATGCTTCCGAGTTCAAAGGGAAGTTCATCCACTCCTTCGGCCACGGCATCGGCATGGACGTCCACCAGCCCATCTATGTCAGCTACCGCTCGGAGCAGGTGCTGAAAGCGGGGAACGTGGTCTCGGCGGAGCCGGGCGTGTACATCCCGGGCATAGGCGGGGTCAGGATCGAGGATACAGTGCTCATCGAGAAGGATGGGTGCCGCCGTCTCTCCGATTTCCCGAAAGAACTCACGATCGTGGAATGAACAGAGGGCGGACGGCTTTTTATCCTCGTTCGGCATCTCTAGAACGGAGACCTCTCAATTGGTAAGGTTCTACAAATGCAGCAGCTGCGCCAACACGTTCATCAGCGACGAATGGCACTCGTACTGCCCTCACTGCGGCGCCCACGGCTGGAGCACCGACAAGGTGTTCTTCTTCAAATGCTCTGGGTGCGGCAGGATCTTCATGGGCGATGATATCGACCAGACCTGCCCCTTCTGCGGCGGTTCCGGCTGGAAGGCCGAGGATTTCGCGTTCTTCAGGTGCGGGCGGTGCGGGAAGTACTTCGTCGGCGACGGGCTCAACGAGAGGTGCTCGTTCTGCGGCGGGTCGGGCTGGAGACAGTGAGGCCTGCCGTCGAGTGGGATGCCCTCATCGAGAGGAAAGGCGGCTACCGTTCCGTGTGCAGGGCCCGCCCGCTGCGCGGGGCGAACGTCCTCATCGATCCCGACGACTACGTCTGCATCGATATCGAGACCACCGGGCTCTCGCCTGCCCGCGAATCGATCATCGAGATTGCGGCGTACCGCATGAGGGAGGGGGCCATGGATGATGCGTTCGTCTCGTTCGTGAGGCCCGATAAACATGTAAGCTCCTTCATCACGTCGCTCACCGGCATAACCGACGCCGATGTCGAAGATGCGCCCCTGCCGTCCGAGGTTCTCCCCGATCTGAAGGATTTCGTCGGCGGCGATCCCATCCTGGGGCACAACGTCAGTTTCGACATGAACTTCATCCACGATGCCTGCCTGCGGGAAGGGATCGAGCCCATCGGGAACGACTTCTTCGATACCAAGAACATCGCCAAGTGGGGGCTGCCGGGACTGGAGAACGGAAAGCTGGAGACCGTTGCCGAATATCTCTGCATACCGCTCGGGGTCCATCACCGCGCAGGCGCCGATGTGGAGACCACTGTCAGATGCTATGAGGCGATGGTTAAGGGCAGGGAGCCCATATTCAGACGAAAATAATCAAAAAAGTTTTTACTTATCTTCACTGAGCGGTCTCAAAACCGATCGCAGTGTCTCAGGTTCAGATCTGCTGTATGAGGGTGATGTTCTGCCTGTCGCCGGAATTCTCCAGGCCTGAGCAGTCGCCTTCGATGCGACCGAACTTCACAAGCGGGTATTTCCAGACGGGCCTGCCGTCGTCCCCGCTGAGGGGCGTGGGCCCGTAGAAGATGACCATAGCGTTGACCTTCGGCCACCAGCATATGTCGCCTGCGTCGAAAACAGTAGCCGCCTCGCCTTTGATCTCAGGGTCCGCAGGCAGTTCGAAGTAGTACAGGCCGGAGACCTGATTGGCCTCCGCCTTGTACTCAGGAGATGAAAGGAACCAGACCGAGCTGCCTATATCGCTCTCGTCGAGCAGGGCGGGGTAATCCCCGCACCTTGTTCTTATGAGCAGTTTCAGCACGGTCCGGCCCCCGAAGGCCATCAGTTCTTCGCAGCCTTGCGCTGGAAGAGAGACCTGACCATGGCGCCGGTCTTCTCGATGTCCTTCTTGGACTCGGCGTCCATCATCTTGTGGAGGTTGACGAGGCCGTTGGCCCACTCCTGCCTCCACTCGGTCTTGAACTCGCCGGCGTCGATCTCGCGGTAGATCTCCTTCATGCCCTCGATGGACTTGTCGTTGATGACCCTGTCCCTGCGGGTGAGGCCGCCGTACTTGGCGGTGTTGGAGCAGACGTTCCACATGTAGGTGAATCCGCCGGAGGTGATGAGGTCGATGATGAGCTTGCACTCATGGTCGCACTCGAAGTAAGCGACGATGGGCGGGAAGCCGTTGTCGACAAGGGTCTGGTATCCGGACTGGATCAGCTTGGAGAGGCCGCCGCACTCGACAGCCTGCTCGCCGAAGAGGTCGGATTTGGTCTCGTAATCGAAGTTGTCGACCTCGAAGGTCCCTGCGCGGGTGGCTCCGAGCCCTTTCGCGAGAGCGAGAGCGATCTTCTTCGCGTTGCCGGTGAAGTCCTGGTGGACGACGATGAGGGCGGGGACACCGAATCCCTCGACGAACTGCTGCCTCTCGGCGTCTCCGGGGGCCTTGGGCGCCATCATGATGACGTCGACGTTCTTCGGGGGGACGATCAGCTTGTAGGTGATGGCGAAACCGTGGGCGAAGTCAAGGGCCGCGCCCTCTTTCAGGTTGGGCTCGACGTACTGCTTGTAGACATCGGGCTGGGTCTCGTCGGGGGTGAGGATAAGGACGACATCGGCGTCCTTGACGGCCTTGTCCATGGTGGTGACGGTCATTCCTCCGTCTTCCTTGGCCTTCTTCCAGGAAGGTCCGTTCTCCCTGACGCCGACGGTGACATCGAGGCCGGAGTCCCTGAAGCAGAGGGCCTGTGCGCGGCCCTGGGCACCGTATCCGATGACGGCGATCTTCTTTCCTTTGAGGACGTTGAGGTCTGCGTCCTCATCATGGTAGATTTTTGTTTCCATGAATGATTCCTCTGAATGTCCCTTTATACTTCGCTTTATAAGTATGTTTGCGGGGCTTATTATTGCCTGGTATCAGCAGGGATTTGCGCCGACAGGAAAACTGCTGACCCAGCCTTATATCATTATTACAAAATGTTCTGAATGTTATTAAATTGAAAGAATATAATCCGCAAAATCACAGTTCTTCAAATACAGGTCAGAACATAATCCCGATATGGCCGATGCAGCCCGGCATATCAGGCGCGAAAAATACCTGGAATAAACGGCCCTTCTCAACATGTTCATCAGCGGCCTCATCGAAGACGGGACCGATGAAAAGGAATAGTGTACCTGGAGTTCGTCACAGGATCGGGGTTGCGGGCCTTCCGGCCCGCTGAATTATCTCAGAACTTGCAGCGCCCTTTGACCGGCGGCAGGGCCGGGTTCGGGGGCAGCATCGGGAGGGCATCCTCCTCCGGGTCGCAGTGTATGTCGACCACGCAGGTCTCCCCGCAGTCGAAGGCCTCCTTGAGGGCGTCGCGCACCTCGCCGGCACGCTCGACGGTGATCCCCTTGGCGCGGTACGCTTTGGCGATCAGCGCGAAGTCGGGGTCGTCCCCCAGCTCGGTCTCGGAATAGCGCTTGTCCCAGAACAGCTTCTGCCACTGCCTGACCATGCCCAGCCATCCGTTGTTGAGCAGGACGACGACCACCGGGAGCTTCTCCGCGACCGAGGTCGCCAGCTCCTGGATGACCATCTGCAGCCCTCCGTCGCCGACGACGGCCGCCACTTTGCAGTCTGGGCGGGCGGCCTTGGCGCCTATGGCGGCCGGCAGCCCGAACCCCATGGTCCCGAACGACCCGGAGGACAGCAGCTGGCGGGGCCTCTTGATGTCCAGGAAGTGCATCGCCCACATCTGGTTCTGCCCGACGTCGGTGGTGATGATGGTATCGTCGTCGATGAAGGCATTGAGCTCTTTCATGACCTTCTGCGGGACGATCGGGGAGGTGAAGTAGTCATAGTCGCAGGTGCACCGCTTCTTCCATTCGGTGTTCATCCTCCTCCACTGCTCCCGGTCGGCCGGAGCCTCTCCCAGGGCATCGAGGATCAGGCCGAGGGCCTTCTTCGCATCGGCCTTGATGTTGACGGCCTCCCTGTTCGCCTTCCCGAACTGGGTGGCGTCGATGTCGATTTGGATGACCCTGCAGGTCTTCGCCGGGGCGGTGTGGGGCGAGTACGTCCTGTCCGAGAACTTGGTGCCGACGGCGATGACGAGGTCGGCGCTGCTGAATGATTCCTGGGCGCACATCCTCCCGTGCATGCCGAGGGCCCCCATGCAGTACGGGTCCGAGCTGGGTATGATGCCGATGCCCATCAGTGGGGTGACGACGGGCGCGGAGATGGCGCGCGAGAGCCTGCGGACCTCCTCGGAAGCGCCCGCTCCGATGGCGCCGCCTCCTGCCATGATGACGGGGCGCTGGGACTCCCTGATGAACCTGACAGCATCGGGTATGCCGGAAAGGTCCTCCGTCGGTTCCTTGATGCCGTAATGCTGCTCGGTGAGCGATTCGTCGATCTCGGCGTTGATCTGGTCGACCGGGAGGTCGATATGGACCGGCCCGGGCCTTCCGGAGCGGGCGATCTGCCACGCCTCGTCGATGGCATGCGGCAGCCTGTTGACGTCCGTGACCCTGAAGTTGTGCTTGGTGACGGGCATCATGAGCGAATAGGCATCGACCTCCTGGAACGCCTCGGAGCCTAGGACCTTGGAGCCGACCTGGCCTGTGAGGGCGATCATCGGCACGGAGTCCGCGTAGGCGGTGGCGATCCCGGTGAGCATGTTGGTGGCCCCCGGCCCGGAGGTGGAGAGGCAGACCCCTGTCTCCCCCGATGCGCGGGCGAAGCCGTCGGCGGCATGGCCGGCGCACTGTTCGTGCCTGACCAGGATATGTCTGATCGAAGATTCCCTTATCTCGTCGTAGATGGGGATGACGGAACCTCCCGGGTATCCGAACATCGTCTCGACGCCTCTGTCCTCCAGCATTTTGAGCAGAGCTCTGGAGCCTTTCATGCGAATCGGCCTGTAATCGCTTTGAATTATAAATAAGGGGAAGAGCCCGGGAGCCCGCTGGGTGCGCGCTGAAAAACTTCATTCCTGCAATATGCGCCTGAACTTTCTGTCTTCGATAATCGCTTTCGCGTATACGATCACAGCCGGCGCTGTCGGTGCCCGGTCTCTCAGTCCAGGTATCCGAAGGCCGAGAGGGCGAACAGGAGGTCGAGCCCGAGCCCGACCAGCCATCCCATCGAAGCGCCGGTCAGCGCGGAGGCTGTTTTGCTCTGCGGCCCGTACCCGCCGACGAACACGAACGGGAAGAACAGGAGGCCCCAGATACCCAGCAGGAAGCCCATCGCCATGCCCAGCAGGAAAGATGCCCAGAAGACCTTGCCGAAGGTGACGGGACGGGAACCGGAATCTTCTGTCTGGGTATGCTGAATGGAGTCCGTCCCGGAAGACGAGCCGGTGCCGTTCTCGTCGCGGATGATGGCCCCGCAGTAGGGGCAGAACGAATACTCTTCGTCTATCGGCTTCCCGCATTCGGTGCAGTATCTCATGCGAACCTTCCGACCGGAGCCATACCGTCCTCCGAGATAAACCGCTCTATGACAGATATCTCAGGATGACATTACTCGAGAAAGATGCTCGGAAGGAATCGTTCCCAGCGGAAACGGGCTCCGCGGACGGGCGTGCGCATCGACACCCTCGAGGTCAAATCGTTCCCAGCGGAAACGGGCTCCGCGCATCTTCATGCCGACATCGGCTTCAGACCGCATCGGTCGGGCTGAAACGCATCATCCGGGCCTCGGAGGCACAGGTAATGGATGATGATGTCCTCGTAGCTCCCGTCCTTCATGCGGAAGCCCCCGGGGATGGTACCTAGCTGCCTGAACCCCATCTTGCGGTACAGTGCCAGCGCAGGATAGTTGGTGGTCACAACCGCATTGAACTGGATGATCCGGAACCCGGCCTCCCGAGCCCTCTCGATCGAATCCTTCACGAGGATCTCCCCGATGTGCCTGCCGCGGGCGCTCCGCTCGACTGCATAGCTGCAGTTGGCGATATGCCCGCAGCGGCCCACGTTGTTGGGGTGGAGGATGTAGAGACCCAGCGCCTCATCGGTCTCGGTGTCGCGGGCAATCCCGGTGAAGGTCTGAGACGAGAAGAATTTCTCCGCTTCCGGCGGCGTGAGGTCATCTTCCTGCGGGTAGGCGATCCCGTCATCGACGACCTCGTTCCAGATGCGCGCCGCATCTTCTGCGTCCTTCGCGGCGAATCCCTCTATCTTCACGGGCATGTTTCGGACGATTGCCCCTCGGATATTTAGTTGGAATCTCTTTGTTCCGGCCGGACCGCCATCCGTATAACGGTATTCGGCGTTAGACGCTGCATGGAAAAGCCGATCGGAGGCCGCGGGCGTTATTCGTGGCCGCTGTCATCCCCCGCTTGCCGGGTCTCGCTCGCCGACGACGTCCTTGATGAGGAGAACCCCAGGACGGTCCTCGATCCCTACGTGACCGACGGAGCGGTGAGCCTGGCCTGCGCCTACCGCGGCATCGCGGGCACCGGGCTGTGCCCCGACCCCCTCCTGCTGAAGCTGACTCAGGCGAAGACCGGCATCTACGGGGAGAAGACCGCGGAAACGCTGGGATATTCCTGCGCGACCATCACCGACGAGGTCTTCTGGGAGTCCGACACGGACCCGCTCCCGGAGATCGCCGGGACCTACGGCTACGAACCGGCACGCGGCGATTTCCTGGCGCGCTGGCTCTATCAGCTTCCGAAAGAGAGCAGGGACGAGATCAGGGACCTTCTGTTCGTTTCATACCTGAGGGCGTCGGAACTCCTGATGGGAACAGGGGTTTTCGACGAATCCATCGGGATGGAGACCTTCTGGGACGGCGTCTCGCAGGTCAGGGACACCCTTCCGGACAATCCCTCGGTCCCGGCGTCGCTCTCGGAAGGCGGCGCAGACGGCATCCCGTGCCCCCTGAGGAAGCATTACGGCCTGATCCTGTCGTTCCTGCCTTCGCCGTCCGCATCGTACGACATGGGATACAGGACGCTGGCACAGAGGTCCGGAGTATTCACGGACAGGACGGTCATGAGGCGCCGGGACGCTCAATGCATCGGGATGCCGCTGGAACCGATGGCGGATTACATGAAGGAGTGGACGCCGTCCGGGCCCGCTCCGTCCTCGATATCCGACGCCCTTTCGGAACTTGAAGGCCGTCCCGAGTACATGTTCATCCGCCGCTATGCGGAGGATATCGGGGAACTGATCGCATCCGTCGGCGAGGTCCTCGGGGGATCGAAGGCCGTGTTCTTCGCCGGCAATGCCGTGATCGACGGCATCGAGATCCCGACGGAAGCCCTGATCCCCGAGCTGGCCGAGAAGGCAGGGCTGAAGTGCCAGGAACCGGAGAAGGTTCGCATACGCGATAATTTCCGCGGGCTCGCCGACTGGAGGTTCGACATCTCCGGAGGGGCCTGAAGCTTCAGTCTGCCACAAAGCCGGCGTTCTTCGAACGCTTACACCCTGTACGGGCATCTGCCCATGACGATAGGAACCTTGGGGTCCTGGAGGATCATCGGGGTGATGTCGGCCTCGGGGTCGCAGTGTATGTCGATGAGGCAGGTGATGTCGGACTTGATGCCGCGTTCCAGGGCCTCGCGGATCTCCGAGGATTTGGTGACGCGGATCCCCCATGCGCCGTAGCTCTCGGCGATCTTCACGAAATCGGGGTCGGCATCGAGTTTGGTGCCGCTGTACCTCTTGTTCCAGAACAGCTTCTGCCACTGCCTGACCATGCCCAGCCATCCGTTGTTGAGCAGGACGATGGTGACGGGGATGTCCTCCGCGACCGAGGTCGCCAGCTCCTGGATGACCATCTGCAGCCCTCCGTCCCCGACGATGGTGAGGACCTTGGCCTCCGGCCTGGCGACCTTCGCGCCGAGGGCCGCCGGGAGGCCGAACCCCATGGTCCCGAAGGACCCGGAGGTTATGAACTGCCTCGGGTACCTGACATCGAGGCAGTGCATCGCCCACATCTGGTTCTGCCCGACATCCGTGGTGACGATGGTGTTCCTGTCGGCCAGGAGGCGGTTGATCTCGTGCATGACCTTCTGCGGGAGGATGGGGTCGGCATCGTAATCGAAGTCGCACTGGCACAGCTTCCTGAGCTTGGTGTAGCGGCCGTCCCACTCGGAGTGGGCGTCCTTGTACCCCCTGAGCCTGTCCAGGAGCATCCTGGTGCCTTTCTTCGCATCGCACTGGATGTTGACGCTGGGCAGCTTGGACTTCCCGAACTGGGTGGCGTCGACGTCGATCTGGATGACCCTGCAGGTTTCCGCCGGCATGGTATGGGGGTTGTACGTCCTGTCCGACATCTTGGTGCCGATGGCCAGGACCAGGTCGGCCGACTGGAAGGCGTCGAGCGCTCCCATCCTGCCGTGCATACCTAGGGGGCCGAGGTTGAGCGGGTGCTCCGAGGGGACGACGCCGAGCGACATCAGCGTGGTGACGATCGGCATGCCGGTGAGCTCGGCGAGCTTGACGACCTCCTCCGAGGCGTTGACGGCCCCGCCTCCGACCAGCATGATGGGGCGCTCCGCGCTCCTGATGAGGGAGACCGCATCGGACATCCCCGACAGGTCCTCGGCCGGGGGCTTGACGCCCCAGCTCTTGGTGAGGAGCTCCGAATCGATATCGGAGTTGATCTGGTCGACCGGCATATCGATGTGGACCGGCCCGGGCCTGCCCATCTGGCATATCTTCCATCCCTCGTCGATGGCGTGCGGGAGCCGTTCCGGGTCGAGGACGCGGAAGTTGTGCTTGGTGACGGGCATCATCAGGGAATAGGAGTCGACCTCCTGGAACGCCTCGGCGCCCAGGAAGCTGGTGCCGACCTGCCCTGTGAGGGCGATCATGGGTATGCTGTCCGCGTAGGCGGTGGCGATGCCGGTGACGAGGTTGGTAGTCCCGGGGCCGGAGGTGGCCAGGCAGACCCCGGGCTTGCCGGAGGCGCGGGCGTAACCGTCGGCCATATGGGCGGCGCACTGCTCGTGCCTGACCAGGATATGCCTCACGTCCGACTCCAGGAACTCGTCGTAGATCGGGATGACGGTGGCGCCCGGGTATCCGAAGACGTTCCTCACGCCGCGGTCCTCGAGCATCCTGAGAAGCGCTTTCGAGCCTTTCATGCGAATCAGGACGCTATCTACTGACAATTATAAAATATCGGACCATCCGGAGGCCGCTTCCGGAGGCGCGGACGCCCCGGGCGGCCGCTCCCCGCAGAGGCCTCAGGGCCCTGCCGCGGGGCCTCTGGCACTTATCGTACGGGCCTGCAGGGCCCGCTTAGATTACTATTATATGAGTGGACGCTATCGTTTCTCCAGTGAAGATCCCATGGCTAAGATAAAGGTCGGAGTCAACGGCTACGGAACGATCGGCAAGAGGGTCGCGACGGCGGTCCTGGCACAGGACGATATGACGCTCATCGGGGTGTCGAAGACGAGGCCCACGTTCGAGGCGCAGACGGCCGTCGCCGCCGGAATCCCCCTGTACGTCCCCGCTGAGAGCATCCCCGCCTTCGATAAGGCCGGGATCAAGGTCGCCGGGACCATCGACGACCTCATCGCCGCATCCGATATCATCGTGGACTGCACCCCCGGGACCGTGGGCCCGGAGGACAAGGCGAAATACGAGAAGGCCGGGAAGAAGGCCATATTCCAGGGCGGCGAGGAGCACGGCCTCACCGGCGTATCCTTCAACTCCACTGCGAACTACAAGGATTCGTGGGGGATGCAGTTCTCCCGCGTCGTGAGCTGCAACACCACCGCCCTCCTCAGGGCCCTCAGCGTCCTCGACAGGGAGTGCAAGATCAAGAACGCCTACGTCACCATCGTCCGCCGCGCGGCCGATCCCGGCGACAGCAAATCGGGGCCCATCAACGCCCTGGAACCGTCGGTGTCCCTCCCGACCCATCACGGGCTCGACGTCAAGTCCGTCCTCCCCTGGCTGGACATCACAACCATGGCGATCAAGGCCTCCACCACCCTCATGCACATCCAGGCCGTGGTGGTCAGGCTCGGCAAGGAGATCACCACCGAGGAGGCAGTCGCCATGTTCGCCAAGATGCCTCGCGTGAGGCTGATCTCCTCCAAGGACGGGCTCAAGAGCACCGCCCAGATCATGGAGCTGGCGCGCGAGCTCGGCCGCAGCAGGTCCGACATGTACGAGATCTGCGTCTGGTCGGACGGGATCAAGATGGTCGGCGACACCCTGTACTACTATCAGGCCGTCCACCAGGAGTCCGATGTCATCCCCGAGAACATCGACTGCATAAGGTCCATGTTCAAGATGATGGAGGGGCCCGAGTCCGTGGCCAAGACCAACAGGGCGCTCGGCATCGATCACTGAGGCAGGAACATGGAGGACACGTACAACACGCTGGGCGACATGAACTTCCGCGGGAAGAGGGTTCTCCTCAGGGTTGACATCAACTGCCCGATGGACAGGCAGACCCTGAAGATCATCAACGACTCGAGGATCCGCGCGGTCATACCCACCATCAGGGAGCTCATGGGCAAGAGGGCCAAGGTGGTCATCCTGGCCCATCAGAGCAGGAAAGGCAAGTGGGACTTCACCGATCTGTCCCAGCACGCTGCGATCCTGGCGAGGGACCTCAACGCCCCCGTGAAGTATGTGGACGATGTCATCGGCGAGAAGGCGGTCGCCGCCATCAAGGAGGTCGGCGAGGGGGAGGTCCTCCTCCTCGGCAACGTCAGGGCCATAGACTCGGAGGTCGCCAAGCTCGATTCCGTGGGGCATTCCAAAGGCGAGATCGTCACCGCCCTCGCCCCGCTCTTCGACATCTACGTCTGCGACGCTTTCGGCGCCGCCCACAGGTCCCAGTGCTCCCTGGTCGGCTTCGAGGAGGTCCTTCCCTCCGCTTCCGGCCGGCTGATGGCCAAGGAGATGTATGCCCTCAGGACCATCTTCAACAACCCCCGCCGCCCGTCCGTTTTCATCCTCGGAGGGGCCAAGTTCGGGGACATCCCGCACATGATCGAGAGGGTCCTCGGCAACGGCACCGCGGACACCGTCATCGTGGTCGGGCTCGCCGGCAACGCCTTCCTCATGGCGAGGGGCGTCGACATAGGCGGGGCCTCCAGGGTCCCGCTGGCGGAGGAGCTCACCCCCGAGAACTTCGCCCGTGCCAAAGAGGTCATGGCCAAGTTCGGCCAGAAGATCCTCCTGCCGGTGGATGTGGCCGTCGAGAAGGACGGGAAGAGGGTCTCCGTGCTCACCGGCGACATGGCCGACGCGGGAGCGGCGCTGGACATCGGCGACAAGTCGATCGAGATCTTCCGGAAGGTCATCGAGCAGGCGAAGACCTCGTTCATGAGCGGCCCCGCCGGCATGTTCGAGAAGCCCGGCTTCGAGAACGGCACCAAGGCCATCATGAACGCCATGGTCGACAGCAAGGGGCTCTCCGTCCTGGGCGGAGGGCACACGTCGGCCGCCGCCGAGAGGTTCGACCTCGCGGATTCGATGTCCTACGTGAGCACTGGCGGAGGCGCCCTGGAGACCTTCCTGCTCAGGGAGCCCCTGCCGGTCATCGATGCCCTGGAGAAGTCCAGGGAGAAGTTCGGGAACGGTCAGTGATCCCTCTCGAAACCGTCCAGCCAGCCGTTAGTGGTGTTGATCAGCTCCATCAGGTAGCGGCGCTGGGTCATATCGTAGGGGTCGCAGAGCTCCAGCTGGAGGTTGAGCTTCTCCACGTTGCTGCGGCCCCAGGCGATGATCTTCTGGTTCTCCGCCAGGTACCTTCTGTTCCTGGCACTCTGGAGATCGGTCAGTCTCCCGTCGCGCTCGGCCCGGGACACGAGCTCCGAGAGCCTCTCCATCTGCTTAGTGTAAGCTTCGCACTTCCCGTCGTACTCGATGTACTTGGAGGCCACCTCGCACCGGGAGAGCAGTTTGGACGCCCAGCCGCGGTACTGCGAAGGGCACATGTCGGAATCCATCGACAGATGCACTGCGCTGTACTGCACCAGGTCGCAGATGAGCTTCAGGATGCCGGCGGCCTTCTCCCTGAGGGCATCGGAAGGGAAGTTGAAGCAATGGGCGGAGGTGTCGCGGAGATCGGTGAAGACGATGTCCGCCAGCTCCATGTAGGTCCTCGAGACGCTTCTGAAGTTGACGTCTTCAGGCACTTCGCGGCCCATCTCCGCCAGTTTCCTCTCGGTCAGCGCCTCGTAGCAGTCCAGCGCAATCATCTTCCCGGCCTTCTCCAGGTACTCGTTGTCGACGACCATCTGCTCATAGCTGAACGAGGCGCAGGCGTTCCTGAGCTCTCCCAGCAGCACCAGGAGCTCCTCCGGCCCGGCGTCTTCCGTCGCCTCCGAGAAGGTCTCCTCGGGCGTTCCCCTGACCTCTCCGCTCAGGAGGGTCTATGCGTCCATGCCGCCCCTCACTCTCCGCTGCGGGCGGCATCGAACGATGCGAATACCTCCCTGGGGGCCTTCTCCCTCACGGTGCCCTCCTCGGCAGGATATCCCACCGGCATGATGGCTGTCAGGACGGCGTCCTCTGGGATGGCGAGCGCGCGCTTGACCATGTCGGAATCGAAATGGCCCATCCAGACGGTGCCGAGGCCGAGCGCGGTGGCCTCGAGCATCATATTCGTGAGCGCGATGGAGCAGTCGACGACCTTCGAGCTGATCCCGCACTTCATGGTCCTGTCGTTATCGGCATAGACGGCGATGACACAGGGCGCCGAAGAGACCCAGGAGAAGGGATCGCAGGCCTCGGCGATGATCCCGATCTCCTCCCGGTCGATCGCGAAGACGGCGCGGACGCGCTTCTCGTTCATGGCCGACGGGGCCAGCCTGCCTGCGTCGGCGATAAGGTCGAGCTTCTCCTTCTCGATCGGCCTGTCCTCGAACTTCCTGATGCTCCTGCGGGCTTTGATCGCGTCGAGTACTTCCATATGCCGGGAATGATGTTCCAGGCGGATAAAAAACAAACGAGTCGACCCGGAGATGGGTCCGGGTAAGTGGTTTCACTCCTGTTTCCTGCACCAGATGAGCCCTATCACGATGGACAGGATCGCGATGGCGATGACGACGGCTGCGTACTCGTACACGTCGTCGGTCTGGGAATCGCTGTCGTCGCTTTCGGCGAGGAATACGGAATCGCCGCTGTCAGCGTCAGCCTGCTGGGTCTCGGCCTGCGCGTCGTCGGAGCCGAGGCCGGCGATGCCGAAGGCGCAGGCGGCCAGGACAACGGCCGCAGCGAGGGCGGTCAGCCCGTTCCTGTGCTGTTTGAAGATGTTCTCCATTTTAATCACGTTTCTATGCGGGGTAATCCGGATGCAATTAGAAAAAAGGTTTGGCTGGCTCAGGGCGGACGGCGCCGTACGCCCCGCCCGGAATGCCCGGGAGGCTCAGTCGTTCTTCTTGCCCATGCGCTTGAGCGCGATCTCGATCTGGTCGATGGGCTTGGTGGCGGCCATCCTGATGTAGCCCTCCTCGCTCCCGAAACCGGTGCCCGGGGTGACGATGACGCCCTTGTCGATCATGTCCTTGGTGAAGTCCCCGGAGTTCCTGCCGCAGTTGAACCAGACGTAGAAGGTCCCCTTGGGCATGTCGCACTCGTAACCGAGGTCCCTGAGCCCCTCGACGATGACCTTCCTCCTCTCGCCGTACTCCTCGATGTTCTTCCTGGCGGCGTCCTTGAGCTCGCCCTTGTCGTTGTACATCTGCAGGGCGGCGATGGCGGCCTTCTGGATGAATATGGGCGCTCCGGAATCGATCTGCCCCTTGCACTTGGTGAGCCCTGCGACGAGGTCCTCGTGGCCGACCGCGAAGCCCAGCCTGAAGCCGGTCATGCAGAAGGTCTTGGACATGGACATGAACTCGATGGCGTTCTTCCCGGCCTGCATGACCGAGGGCGCCCTGAACCCGTCGAAGGTCATCTCGCAGTAGGCGTTGTCGTAGGCGAGTATGGTCTTGTTCCTGCCGGCCCACTTCATGACCTTCTTGAGGTAATCGACGTCCGCCACTGCCCCGGTGGGGTTGTTGGGGTAGTTGAGGTACATCATCCTCGCATGCTCGGGGCAGTCATCGACGTCCAGGAGCCAGTTGTTCTCGTGCTTCAGCGCGACCTTCTCGCAGACGGCGTTGTTGAAGATGCTGGCGGCGCCGGAGTAGACCGGGTAGCCGGGCGCGGGGGCGATGATCGTCTCGCCGTCGTTGACGAACGCCTGGGCGATGTTGAAGATGGCCTCCTTGGACCCGATCGTCACGCAGACGTTCGCGTCGGGATCGATCTTCGCGTTGAACCTCTTCTTGTAGTATTCGGCGATGGCCTCCCTGAGGTCCTTCTCGCCCTGGGACGAGGAGTATTTCTGGTTCTCGTTGACATCGGCGGCCTTCTTCATCGCCCTGACGATCTCGCCGGGGCAGGGGAGGTCCGGGTCCCCGATGCCGAAGTCGATCATCTTCACGCCCTCCGCCCTCTTGGCGGCGGCGAGCTTCTCCAGCCTCACGAACAGATAGGGAGGGAGCTTCTGGAGCCTTTCAGCCTGCTTGTAGCTTACCGGCATTCTTCATCACCTGAGATATTCTATGTTTCCTTCGTAGACCAGCTCTGCCGGCCCCTCCATGAGGACGCGGTCCAGCTTGGAGCTGGCATTGATCTTGAGCCATCCGCCCGGGAGGCGGACGTCGACGGGCGTGTCGAACGGGACCAGCCCGTTCAGCGCGGCCGCCACCGTGGTGGCGCACGCCCCGGTCCCGCAGGCCAGGGTCCATGCCGCCCCTCTCTCGTACACGCGTATGTATATCTTACCGTCCCTGACCTGGGCGAACTCGACGTTGGTCTTCTTGGGGAAGAACGGATGCTTCTCCAGCAGGGGGCCGAGGCGGTCGATCTCGGAGTCGCTCAGGGGGTCGAAGGTGATGAAATGGGGGTTGCCCATGGATACCGCGTTCGCCCTGAACTTGGCCCCGTACGCCTCGAACGGCTGGTTGATGAAACGGCCGTCGAAGTCCACCGGGACCTTCCTGCCGTCGAGGATGGGAGCGCCCATGTCTATCTGCACACGGGAGACCCAGTCGTCCTCCGGGTCCTTGGACACCTTGGCGCTGAGGATTCCCCTGCCGGTCATGATCTTCATCTCGCCGGGGCCCGCTAGGCCGGTGTCCGCCGCATGCTTGGCGACGCAGCGGATCCCGTTCCCGCACATCTCCGCTATGGAGGAGTCCGAGTTCACCACGGTCATGGTGATGTCGGACCCGTCCTTCCCGGGCTGGATGTAGAGCACGCCGTCCGCGCCGATGCCGAAATGGCGGTCGCAGACCTGCTCCGCCCAGGCCGGGTCCACCGGGACAGGGTCGTGTATGCAGTCCAGGACGATGAAGTCGTTCCCGATCCCGTGGTACTTCCAGAACTTCATCGCTGCAGCCTCTCCGGGACCTTCTGGTGCCTCCACTGCTCCTCGGGGGTCTCCCTCTCGCGGATCAGCTCGGCCTTTCCGTCGTTGACCAGGACCTCGGCGGGCAGCGGGCGGCTGTTGTAGTTGCTCGCCATCGTGAACCCGTAGGCGCCCGCGTCGTAGACGACCATGATGTCGCCCTCCTCCACCTCGGGCAGGACGCGGTCATGTCCCAGATAGTCTCCGCTCTCGCAGAGCGGGCCGGCGATGTCGTACCTCGAGGTGCAGGCCCTGCCGAACTTGCTCCCGTCGGCGATGTAATGGAACGAGCCGTACATGGCCGGGCGGATGAGGGTGTTGAACCCGGCGTCGACCCCCACGTACTTCTTCGTCTCCGCGTCCTTGATGTCCGTGCAGGCGGTGAGCAGCACGGTCGAGTCGGCGACGATGTACCTCCCCGGCTCGATGATGATCTTCCTGACGTCGGTGTTCTGCTCGAAGACGTCGGTGACCTCCGAGGCCATTCCGTCGAGGTCCATCTCGTCCTCGTTGGGCTTGTACGGGACGCCGATGCCGCCGCCGATGTCCACGAAGTCCAGCTTGATGCCCGCTTCGTCTATCTGGTTGATGAGCTCGGCGAGGACCTCCGCCTCGTCGACGAACGGCTCGACGGACTGCCCGCCGGACCCGATGTGAGCGTGTATGCCGACCGGCTCGAGCCCGATGTCGAGCGCATGCAGGTAGGTCTCGACGACCTTGTCCCTCGGGATGCCGAACTTGGCCCCCTTGTTGCCGGTGATGACCTTCTCGCCGTGGCCGGAACCGACCCCGGGGGTGATCCTGAAGGACACCTTGGTGCCCGGGGCGATGCGGGCCAGCTTCTCCATCTCGGAAACCGAGTCGAGGTTGATGCGGACGCCCGTCTCCACGACCTGCTTTAGCTCTTCCTCGCTCACGAACACGCCGGTGTACATGATCTTGGAGGGGTCGAACCCGGCCTTGAGGCAGGTCTCCACCTCCCCGATGGAGACGGCGTCGATCCCCGCGCCCTCCTGGCGGAGGATGCTCAGTATCGCGAGATTGGTGTTCGCCTTGCAGGCGTAGTGGACCTCGGTCTCCATGTACTTGGAGAAAGCACTGTAGACCGCCCTGTAGTTCTCCCGGACCCTCTGCTCGTCCGTGACGTACACGGGCGTGCCGAACTCCTTCGCTATGTCCTCCACGTTCATGCCGGCGAAGATCATCTTCCCGTCCCGGCTCTCGAAATCGCGCATGGCCATTATGCATTCCCTCCGTCCTCGACGAACTTCTTGTGCAGTATCCTGATGGTGTCCAGCACATGCGCCATGGGCACTACGAAATTGAGGGACACGTCGGACGCGCCCTCGCTTATCATCTGCACGTTGGCATGCGCTTCCTTGACGGCGCCGAAGATCTCCCCGGACACGCCGCAGGTGGTGAGCAGGTTGTCGCCGACGCAGCAGATGAGGGCCACGTCGCCGGTCACGTCGATCCTCTCGATGTCCTCGCTCTCGAGCTCGTTGAGCTTTCTCAAAGTATCCTTGACATCGTTGTTGTGGATGAGCAGGGCGACGGTCGAAAGGGTGGTGCTTATCGAGTAGATGGCGTCGTTGTTCTCGGAGATCTTGGCGAGGATCCTGGTGACGATCTCGGGCCGGTAGGCGATCTCCGGGGAGCTGATGCTTATGATGGACAGGTCGGTCTTGGCCGCCACCGAGCGCAGCAGCTCGTTCTTGGGCTTCCTGAACTGGGAGATGAGGGTGCCTCTCTCCTCGGGCTTGAACGAGTTCCTGACCCACAGGGGGATGTGCTTCCTCCTGACCGGCTCGATGGTCCTCGGGTGGAGGACCTTGGCTCCGAAGTACGCGAGCTCGGCCGCCTCGGTGTAGCTCATCTCGTCGATCTTGACCGCATGGGGGACGATCCTGGGGTCGGCGGACATGAACCCGTCGACGTCCGTCCAGATGTCGAGCCTGTCGGCGTTGAGGGCGTTGGCGATGACCGCTGCGGCGTAATCGGAGCCGCCGCGGCCGAAGGTCAGGGGGAGCCCGTCCTTCTTGACGCCGTAGAAACCGGTGATCACGGGGATGAAGCCGCGGTTGATGTAGGGCATCACGTTGATGTTCATCGCCCTCTCGGTCTCCACCAGGTCGGCGTTCCCGTTGAGGGGGGAGCCGACGGCGCGGATGCCGCAGTCCTCGGCGGTGAGGGCGACGGAGTCATGCCCCAGCGCCCTGAGCTTGTGGCACAGCAGGAGGGAGGAGAACCTCTCCCCCTGGGAGGTCACGTTGTCCCTGTAATAGGGGTCCTTCATGGCGTACTCGTCGAAGAGGAGCCTGCGGAACGCCTCCATCCTG
This sequence comes from Methanomassiliicoccales archaeon LGM-DZ1, assembly GCA_030168595.1. Classification (NCBI taxonomy): domain Archaea; kingdom Methanobacteriati; phylum Thermoplasmatota; class Thermoplasmata; order Methanomassiliicoccales; species Methanomassiliicoccales archaeon LGM-DZ1. The sequence continues at coordinate 1,290,846 of CP115556.1, forward strand.
GGCCTGAACTCCTCCAGGAAGGCTGAGTACTGCTCGTCGTTGAGCATGGCCTTGGCGACGTCGAGATGCTTCTTCTCGAACGTGGCTAGGGCCTCGTCCCTCTTCCCGGGTATGTCCTCGCAGAGCCCCACGAGGAAGTTGGTTATCCCGGACATGGCCGAGGTGACGACTACCTTCGAGCCGTCCGTCTTGAGAACAATGCCGGCGACCCTTTCGAGCGCCTCTATGGAACCTACGCTGGTCCCTCCGAACTTCATGACTGTCAGCATAATCCGAGCACCTCGTCCATGCTGTGGACCTTGCCGTCCCTGTGGGCGGCGGCCCACTTGATCGTTACTATGCACCCTCTGGCGAACACCTCGCGCGATATGGCGCGGTGGGTGAGCTCCAGCATCTCGCCGTTGGCGGCGAAGATGACCGTATGGTCGCCCACGATGTCGCCGGCGCGGACCGAGTGGACCCCGATCTCGCGCTGCCTCGGGCCGACGACGCCCTTCCTGCCGTAGACGACGCGCTGGATGGCGGTCGCGGCCTGGAGTCTGCGGACGGCCTCGGCGGCGGTGCCGGACGGGGCGTCCTTCTTGCGGTCGTGGTGCATCTCGATGACCTCGATATCATATCCCGGGAGCATCCCGGCCATGTCGCCGCAGAGCTTCCAGAAGACGTTGACCCCTACCGCGAAATTGGCCGAGACCACGGCGGAGGACCTCTTGGAGGCAACTTCCCTCGCCATCGCGGAGATGGCCTTCTCGGGGACCGCGGTGGTGCCGATGACCACCGAGCATCCGGCCGCGGCCGCCGCCTCGATGGCGGGCCCTGCCGCCTCCGGCGACGTGAGGTCGACGTACACATCGCATCCGCCGAGGACCTCGCCCAGGCGGTCGGGCCCCACGGCCTTCACGCCGAAGACGTCCTCGCCGACGTGCCCTCCGTTCTGCGAGACCACCGCGCCCGTGAGCTCGAGCTCCGGGTCCTCGGAGGCGAGCCTGCAGACGATGCTCCCGAGCCTGCCGGTGGCACCGGCCACCGCCACCCTGACGGCCAAGGGATCACAGTCCGTAGGCGTCGATGAGGGGGTCGACGACCGCCATCCCCTTGTCGGAGAGGGGGGTCAGGGGCAGCCTGGGGTTGTTCAGCCCGAATCCCATGTGCGACATAACGTACTTGATGGGTATGGGGTTGGATTCGCAGAACAGGCCCTTGAACATCGGCATCAGGGCATCGTTCATCTTCTCCGCTTCCGCGAACCTGCCGTCCCTGCAGGCCCTGACCATTTCGGACACCTGCTTGGGCATGCAGTTGGACGCCACAGAGAATACTCCTTCCGCGCCCGCCCTCATCATGTCGAAGGTCATGTCGTCGTTGCCGGAGAGGACGTTGAACCCTTCGGGCCTCCCGGCGAGGGTGGACTTTACCTGCTCCATGTTCCCGCAGGCCTCCTTGATGCCGCAGATCCCGGGGATCTTCGCCAGCTCTATCTGGGTTCTGCTGTCGATGTTGATCCCGGTCCTGCTGGGGACGTTGTACACGATCACCGGTATGCCGGCCATCTCCGCGATGGACATGTAATGCAGGTAGATGCCGTGCTGGGTCGGCTTGTTGTAGTAGGGGCAGATGGAGAGGATGGCGTCGGCGCCCATGTCGGCCGCCTCCATGGAGAGGTCGATGGCCTCCCTGGTGCAGTTGCTGCCGGCCCCGGCAACGACCTTTGCCTTCTTCGCCTGGTCTATGACGATCTTGATGACGTTGAGGTGCTCTTCCCTGCTGAGGCAGGCGGCCTCGCCGGTGGAGCCGCAGGGCAGGAGCATGTCCACCCCGTTCTCCTCCTGGAAATCGACGAGCCTCCTGAGGGCCTCCTCGTCCACGGTGCCGTCCCTCTTGAAGGGGGTCACCAACGCCGTTCCGGTTCCCTTGAACTTGCTGCTCTCTGCGTACATGTCAATTCTCTCCGAAATGCTCCTTCAGGATTAGGCGGGTCCTGGTGCTCAGCACGTTGTCGTACTTGCGCACCTTCTCGATGATGTCGTTCAGGTTCTGGGTGGACTCGACGTCCACGATGGCGATTATGTCCTGGTCGCCGGTGACCTCGAAGACCTCGGTCACCCCGTCGTACTCCGACATCCTCCTGGCTATCTCCTCGGTGTCGGTGTTGACATCGATGCTGACCTCGACCAGTGCCTTCACGTTCTTGGAGCTCGTCTTGATGGTGAACCCGCGGATCACTCCGTCCTCGGTCATCTTGTGGACCCTGCTCCTCACCGTCCCCTCGGACACGCCAAGCTGGTCCGCTATGTCCACGTAGGGGCAGCGGGAGTCCTTCTTCATGATCTCGAGGATGCGCTTGTCTAGGTTGTCTATCATTTTCGGCACCGCCTGGAACCTTATGGGGGCGGTGTAACATTCGTTGCTATATAACAATAATGAAGGAAAGGCGGGAATCCGCAGTAATGGCCGTCTGCGGTTAAGGAAAACATGAAGTTGTTTACGATTTCCGAGGACGGACCGCCCGTCCCCGGAAACCGCTCAGGCGCTGCCGGCAGGGGACGGGCCGCTGCCGTCCGCGCCCTCGTTGGGGAACGCCTTGCCGCCGTCCTCCACCACGATGCGGGTGTAGTCGATGTCGATGCCGTTCTCCTTGAAGGCGGCGTACAGGGCCTGGCGGATCTGCCCGCGGACGGTGTAGCTGGTGTTGAAGTCGTCCACGTACATTCCCATCTTAACCTGTATGTTGCTGTCCTCGAACTCCTCGACGCGGGTGTAAGGCCTTCCGTAGGAGCCGTCGGTGATGACGTGCGGGTTGGCTGAGGCGACGTCCTGCATGATCTGCCTGACCTTGTTCAGGTCGGAGTCGTAGGACACGCTCATCGAGATGTAGCACTTGTAGACCGTGGTCTCCCTGGTGATGTTCTTGATCCTGGAGGTCTCAAGGGTCGAGTTGGGCATGATGTTGATGTCGGTGTTGTCCCAGTTCTCCAGCTGGGTGTTCATGATGTTGACCTCGCGGACGCGGTACACCGTGGTGTCCGTGCCCACCTGTATGAGGTCGCCCTTCTGGAACGGCCTGGTGGCGAGGATGACCAATCCGGAGAAGAACTGCGACAGCACATCCTTGGCGCCCATCGATATGCCTAGGGATATCAGTCCGGCCGAGGTGATGATGGCCGCGACGTCCACTCCGAACATGCTCAGGGCCACGATGGTGACCACGGTGGCGATGGCGATCTCCCCTATGTACATGAAGAGCGGGCGCAGGCTGTCGTAATCCTTCCTGTGGCGGTCGTCCTTGTTCCCGATCCTGGTGATGATCACATCGACGACGAGCTTGTAGAGCCTCCATCCGACGATGGCCCCGACGATCAGGTAGCAGACGTAGAAGACGCGGTTGACGATGTCGATGTACTCCTCGTCAGTCCCTGCGATGCGGAGGACCTGCCCGATGGCCCACAGTATGATGATGACGTGGCAGAGGTCGTACAGGGTCTTCTTCATGTATTCCCTGTCCGGATCGTCCTTCTTCATCACGATCCTGACGCACACCGGGACCGCGATGAGCATGATGACGTATCCGATGGCCAGGAGGCCGAAGAACGAGACGATCGCAGTGAACCAGACCTCGCCCATGATCCCGCTGAAGTCGTTCTCGATGAATCCCAGGAACTTGTTGTACTTGTTGCCCGAAGACAGGTCGGAGGTCACCTTGAGGTCTATCGATACGGATCCCGTCTCGGGCGTCCCGGAACCTGTGGAGTCGTACGACGTGATGAAAACGGTCAGGGTGTAATCTCCCTGATGTGCGTACCTGTCGGCGGATATTTCGATGTACGCCGTGTCCGAATTGGCCGTGCTGGTCGAGCCCGACACCTTGGCGGAAAGGGTCTTCGTGTTCTCCGGGTTCGATCCGCTGAAGTGCGCCGAGGCGCTGACCTTGCTGTTGTCGGTCGACGCCGACACGCTGATGTAATGGGCGTCGGTCGTGTTGTTGTTGATGAGCAGCAGGCTGGCCTGCGTGGTCCCGTTGGCCGAAACAGTGATGCTGTCCTGTTCGCAGATGTAGGCGATGTCCGTGACACCGTCTAGGTCTCCGTTGATGGCCGCTGACGAGTCGTCGGAATACTGGACGGGGACAATCGCCACCGCGAGCATGGCAAGGACGGCCGCTGCTGCGATGAGTAACTTGTTCCTGCTTCTGAACATACGTCTGCATGTAACCTCTCCCCTTTATTAATTAAACTCGTTTGGACTCGCGCATGGAGTTCACCGAGCCTTTGCAGGCAGCCGCAGCCGTCGTGTCCCTTGCGATCCTGGCATCGGCAGCATGCAGCGATATCCGCACCAGGGAGGTCCCGGACATCCACTGGGCATCGCTGGGTCTTATCGGTTCGGTGCTGTATGCGCTTCTGTGCGTGAGCGAGGAGGGGATGAGGTTCGACTGCCTTGCGGTGCCGGCGTGCCTTCTCATGGAGTTCGTAGCGGTGGCATTCCTCGAAGGGAAGGCGGCGGTATCAGCGGGCGCGGCTGCCGCCGTTCTGTTCTTCGCCGTGGTTGTTCAGGGCGACAGCCCGTACATAGTGACCCAGGGGCTTGTGTCCGCAGCCGCTGTGGCCGCCTACGCCGGCCTGTACTATGCCGGCGTGCTCCGCGGCGGCGCCGATGCAAAATGCCTGATGTCGCTGAGCATCGCGCTTCCGTACTATCCGGAGATCGGGCCCTTCCCTCTGATGCCGCCCGATCCGCGTATCGAGGAGTTCATCCCTCCGTCCCTGTCGGTGCTCTTCGTCGGAGCGGTCATCGCAGCGGCATGGGCGCTGATATGGTATGCGGTCCGCACGGACCGCGGCCGGATGAGGCTCGATGAGGCCGCGGGATCGTTCGTCTGGATATGCAGCGGCGAGGACAGCCGCGGAGAGGAGAAGGAAGCGGCGGCCGCCCGCCTGATGTCAGAAGGGGCCTCCGACGCCAAGGTGGTCTACCAGATACCGTTCATAGCGCCGCTGGCCATCGCATCGGCGGCCGTCGTCCTGCTGGGGAGCCCGCTGTTCATCTTATGATGTTCAGCTTGTGCTTGCAGAAGGCGCAGCGGTCCCCGTCGAGCCCGACGATGTCCACGCGGTAGCCGGTCCTCTTGATGACCGCGGCCCCGCATTCGGGGCAGTAGGTGTCGGACGCATCGTCATGTATGATGTTGCCCACATAGGCGTAATCCAGGCCGTTGTCCTCGGCCAGCTTCTGGAACCTGAGGAGGGTGTCCACTGGGGTCATGGGGACGGTCTCCATGTTGTAATCGGGATGGAAGCGGCTGAAGTGCACGGGGATGTCGGGGGAAAGGTCGTCCCTGACCCAGCGGACGAACTTCTCGACCTCCCCCGTGCTGTCGTTGTATCCTGGGATGACCAGGTACGTGAGTTCCAGGTGGACGCCCTGCTCGTGGACCACGCTGCAGGCGGTCTTGACCGATTCGAGGTCCCCGCCGCAGATCCTGCGGTAGAAGCGGTCGTTGAACGATTTGACGTCGATGTTCATGGCATCGCTGACCCTGCAGAGGTCCTTCATCGGGTCCTCGTTGAGATAGCCGTTCGTGACGAGGGCGATCCTCAGGTCCGGGTCGGCCTCGTGGACGTCCATGATGTACTCGTACCAGATCCCCGGCTCGTTGTACGTGAAGGCGATCTGGTCGAAGCTCTGCTGGCGGCAGAGCGCGGCGATGTCCTCCGCGGACTTGAAGGTGGTGCGCTTCTTGCCGAAGGACTCCATGGATATGGAGTAGTTCTGGCAGTACTGGCACTTGAAGTTGCAGCCGATCCCGCCGACAGAGAATATCCTGGTCCCGGGGCGGTAATGGTAGAACGGCTTCTTCTCGATGGGATCGACGGCGATGGATGACACTCTGCCGTAGTTGTAGGCCGTGAGCTTCCCGCCGGTGAACTTGCGGGAGCTGCAGAGGCCGAACTCCTCGCTGCCGATGAGGCAGCGGTGGGGGCAGAGGTCGCACCTTGCTCTGCCGTCCTCTATGTGCCAGTATGTCGCTTCTATATTGGGGTTAATAAATGCCGTCCGGCATCTCCCTCCTCTCGCCGCCTTCCGCGATGAATGCTCCCCTGCCGTTGTCGACAGAGCCGATTATCGAGAACGCCACCCCTGCCTTGTAGAGGGCGTCTATGTCCTTGGGGTCGAAGGTGAACAGGAGCTCGTAATCCCCGCCCCATCTGAGGGCGGTCTCCCTGAGGTCCTTCCTGCATAGGCGGCAGACCTCTTCCGTGTCCTCGCCCAAGGGAAGGAACTCCCACTCGATCTCCATCCCCGCATGCGAGGCGGCGCACACGGCGCGGCAGGCATTGCCGAGGCCGTCCGACAGGTCCATGCAGGACGTCACGATGCCGGTGCCGGCCATGGCCATCCCCTCTTCCCAGCGGGGGACCGGGACGCGGAAGGCGAACTCCGCATCGTCGAACCCCTCGAGGCCGTTCTGCTCCGCCAGGAACCCGGCCGCCGCCTCGCCGATGCACCCGGTCACGGCGACCACGTCGCCCGGGCGGGCGCCCGAGCGGGTCAGGGGCTTCCTGCCCTCGAAGCTCCCGAGGGCGGTGGCGGTCACGGTCCCGGGGCCGGGCTTGGTGTCCCCTCCCACGACCTCCGTCCCGCAGAACTCGCAGCATTGGTCGATCCCGCTGGCTATGTCGAGGAAGTCGGCCTCTTCCATGTCCCCGGGCATATCCATGGCCGCCAGGAGGCCGACGGGCCGGGCGCCCATGGCCGCCAGGTCGCTGAAGTTCACGGCCGCCGCCGTCCAGCCGAACTGCTCCCAGTTCATCCCGGGGGTCTTGTGCCTGGCCACCGAGACCGAGTCGGTGGTGGCCGCGATCCTGCCGTCGGAGAGGCCGCCGATGACCGCTGCATCGTCGCCGGGCCCGATGACAGTGGTCGCGCCCTGGCGGGGACGGCAGACCGAAAGCATGCGCTCTATCAGCCTCCTCTCTCCGATCGTCTCCAGGGTCGCCATGCTTTCCGTATCTGCATTCCGACTTTAAAATTGGTCTTCGGCCGAGGCCCTGCCGGCAGTCCAGAGATATCCGCGCCGACATAGGAATCTATAGATTATATATTTTATATAATCTTGATTTGTTAAAAAAATAAATATCAATATATGAAATTATGATTATTAAATATCTACAATCAAACTGATTGAAAGTCGATTTTTTTTTTATGTCTGAACATGCATACGTTCCCCATGGACCGGAAAGCGATGATATGCATAGCGTCAGCGGCCGTCCTGGCGGTATGCGCATGCTCTCTGATAGTGTTCAGCGGATCTTCGGATGATCCCGGCGATTCGGGCGATGCCGCTGAGCCGAGCAGTTACAAGCACGAGGATTTCGGTATGATGATCCTTGCCGGCGGGGATGCCGGGGACCCGTCCTCTGCATTCGCGGAGAGCTATACTGTCAGCGGAGCCGTCGCCGCCGATGAGATCCCGGCCGGTGCGGCCGTGATTGTGGACGGCATGTGGTTCGGTTCGGTCGGCGGGGATGCCGCAGGAGATTTCCTGACCCAGCTGTATGAAAGGGGCAATGTCATCGCCGCGTTCGCGGACATTGGGACCTTCACAGGTGCCGTCCCCTTCGGGTTCGTCGCGTACTCCGACACCGCGAACCTCTATGCCGCCTACCATGACCCAGATACCGGAAGGAACGTGTTCTGCAGCATCTGCGCGGGCTCCGATGAATCATCCATCGCCAAGTTCCGGGAGTGGGCGGCGGAATATGCAGCGGAAGGCTCCGAGCCCGACAGCAGCATACTGAAGGCCGCGGGCGTGACGGACGGCTCCGGCTGGGGCGGGGAAAACTATTCCTGTCTATACAGGGAGTGCAGCGGATACGGGTGGATGGAGGTCGGCACCTGCTACTACACGGTCAGGGAGGACAACGACAGCTACAGCTACTACTGCACGCGCTACGATGTTCAGGGCGTGCCCGACGGCTGCTCCGTCTCGGACCTCAACATCAGCACCGAGCTCGGGGACGGGTACAGCATCCTCCAATACGGCCCGTCGACGATGAAGGGCTCGGACGTCTCGGTCAGCCTCGGATCGATCTCCGACGGGTCGGCGTCCAGGACGGTCTCATGGGACTATCAGGCGGACATCTCGGTGATAAAGGACAGGTCAAATTATGCGACCGGGGAGATAAGAATCGACCACGAGCTGGACAACGGCGATGCCCGGAACGCCTGCGCCGTGATGCCCGGGAAGGTCGTCCGCGTCGAATGCGGTCCCGGGAACACGGACGGGTCGTATTCGGCGACAGACCATTACGAGGTCGCGTTCTGCAGGAACACCGGGTCCGGGCTCTTCGGGATGTCCGAGGAGTGCCAGTTGTTCAGCGAGGACATCAGGGTCCTCATCCGCTGAGGTACCTGCCGGTCACGCTCGACGGGTCCGAGGCGACCTGCTCGGGTGTCCCGGCCGCCACTATCCTCCCGCCGGCCTCTCCTCCGCCGGGGCCCATGTCTATAACATAATCGGCGTTGCGTATGAGGTCGAGGTCGTGCTCGATCGTGATGACTGTCGCTCCGCTGTCTATGAGCCTCTGCAGGATCCCTATGAGCAGGCGGACATCCAGCGGATGGAGCCCGATGGTGGGCTCATCGAAGACGAACACCGTCCCGTTCTGCCTCCTGCCGATCTCGGATGCGAGCTTGAGGCGCTGAGCCTCGCCGCCGGAGAGGGCAGGGGTGGACTCGCCCAGCGTCAGGTATCCCAGGCCGAGGTCCTTCATCGTCTGCAGGCTCTCCCCGATCCCGGGGACGTCCTTCAGGACCTCAAGGGCCGAGTCGACGGTCATGCCCATCAGCTCGGTTATCGAATACCCTCTGTTCGATCCCTCTGGGTAATAGAGTATCTTCCCGGCTTCGGGGCCGTAGCGGGAGCCTCCGCAGTCCGGGCAGGGTATGTCCACGTCCGGCAGGAACTGCACGTCCATGGAGACCGATCCGGTGCCGTCGCATCCGGGGCAGCGGAGGGACCCGGTGTTGTAAGAGAAATCCCCGGCCTTCTTCCCGGCCTTCTTGGCATCCGGAGTGAAGGAGTACAGGCGGCGGAGGCCGTCGAGGATGCCGCTGTAGGTGGCGACCGTGGAGCGCACATTGGCGCCGATCGGGGCGGCGTCCACCAGGACGACCCTCTTCACGTCCGCCTCCAGCTCCTCGGCCGGGGCCGGGAGGGGCCTTCCGGCGATCCTCGCCTCCAGGGCGGGAACGAGGGTCTCCAGGACCAGGGTGGTCTTCCCCGCGCCAGAGACGCCGGTGACGGCAGTCATGCGGTTCAGCGGGATGTCCAGTTCCAGCGGTTTGACGGAATGGATGGCACCGGACCTCAGATGTATCCGTCCCCCGGCGAACATGGCCGCCGCGGAGGCGCGCTCCCGCGCCTCGACCTTCTCCGTCCCGTTCAGGAAGCCGGCGATCAGGGAGTTCCCGTTCTTCTCCACGTCCTCCACGGTCCCGGCCGCGAGGACCTTCCCGCCGCGGTCCCCGGCGCCGGGCCCCATCTCGATGAGCCAGTCGGCCTCCCTGAGCACACGGACGTCGTGGTCCACGACCACCACGGTGTTGCCCATATCGACCAGGTCGCGCATGATTCCGACCAGCCCGTCGACGTTGGAGGGATGCAGGCCGATGGAGGGCTCGTCGAGGACGTAGAGGACCCCGGTAGTGTGGCTCCGCACCGACCTCGCCAGCTGCACGCGCTGGCGTTCCCCGGTGGAAAGGGTGGGGCCCGCCCGGTCGAGGGTGAGGTATCCCAGGCCGAGGGAGAGCAGGCGCTCGGCGTTGCGCAGGAACTCTGCGGAGACGGTCTCCGCCATCCGGCGCATCTCCGGGGGCATGAGCCGGGGAATCCCCTTCACCCATGCCGTTGCCTCCTCCAGGGTCATCCGGCAGGCGTCGGCGAGGGTCTTCCCGTCCAGGGTGACGGATTTGGCTCTCTCGTTCAGGCGGTCTCCGCCGCACACGGGGCAGGGGCCGGTGGAGAGGTAGCGGTTGATCCTGACCAGGCCCTTCTCGGTGGTCGTCTTCCGGAGCGCCTCGGCGACCGCCTCGTGGGCGTTGCGGTAGGTGCAGTTGAGGTCGAAGAGCTTCCCGTTGGCGGTCCTCATGGGGGTCATCTTCTGCACGGCGGGCCCGGAGTAGACGATGTCCTTCTCCTTCTGGGTCAGTTCGGAGAACGGCACATCCGTGCGGACCCCGAGCTCTCCGGCGACCAGGTACATCCACTGGATCCCGAACATGTTCCAGGGCCCGACGGCGCCTTCCTTCAGGGTGAGCGACGGGTCGGCCACGAGCTTGGAGTCGTCGATGTCCCTGACGACCCCGGTCCCGCTGCAGCGCGCGCAGGCCCCGCCGCTGTTGAAGGAGAGGTCCTCCGCCGAGGACCCGTCGAACTCTGCCCCGCACTCGGGGCATCTTATCTTCCTGCCTACGGCCACAGCCGTCGACGGGGGCACGCGGTGCCCTTTAGGGCACATATAGCTGCCGAGGCGGGAGAACATCAGGCGGAGGCTGTTCAGCAGCTCGGTCGATGTTCCGAAAGTGCTCCTGATCCCGGGGACGGTGGGGCGCTGGTGGAGGGCGAGCGCCGCCGGCACGTTCTCCACGAAATCGACATCCGGGCGGCTCGCCTGGGTCATCCTCCGGCGGGTGTATGCGGAGAGGGCCTCAAGGTACCGGCCGGACCCCTCGGCGTAAAGCACCCCGAGCGACAGGGAGGACTTCCCCGAGCCGGACACTCCGGCGATCCCCGTCATCTTCCCGAGCGGCACATCGACCGATACGTCCTTCAGATTGTGCACGCGCGCTCCCCTGATCTCGATGCTCTCCGGACCCTTTTCTTCCATGCTCTGCGGAATCCGCCTGCCGGATAAATCTCCATCGGGGCCGCGCGCGCTCCGTACCAGCCGCGCCCTGCTGGTGCGCACATATAATATAAGGGAGTCCGTGATTAGCACGCGATTGCAATGGTCAAGGTGGAGATCAGGTACGGCAGGGACGGGACCCAGTCCGCCGAAGTGCCCGAGAAGAACTACATAGGCACCTATTATCCGAAGGACGTCGTCTGCGGCGATGCCGACGAGGTCATCAATGCTTCGCTGGACGACCCGATCGGGTCCGAGCCCATAGGGAAGTTCCTGGAAGGCGGGAAGGACATCGTGTTCATCGTGAACGACGGAACCCGCCCGACCCCTACCGCCAAGGTCCTCGACGCCCTCTCCAAGAGGATGGACCTCCGCGCCGCCAGGTACCTCATCGCCACCGGCACCCACCGCGCGCCCACCGAGGAGGAGTACCACAACATCTTCGGCTCCCATCTCGAGGAGCTCAGGGACAGGATCGTCGTCCACGACGCCAAGACCTCGGAGTGCGTGAACCTCGGGACCTCCAAGAACGGGACCCCCATGGAGGTCAACAAGATAGCCGTCGACGCCGACAGGCTGGTCATCATCACCTCGGTCGAGCCCCACTACTTCGCCGGCTGGACCGGGGGCAGGAAGTCCTTCCTCCCGGGCGTCGCCTCGTACCGCACCGTCGAGGCCAACCACAGGATGGCGGTCGGCATGGACGCCCAGGCCCTGAAGCTCGAGGGCAACCCCGTCCACGAGGACATGATGGATGCCCTCGAGGTCGTCCGCGGGAAGAAGATATTCTCGATCCAGGTGGTCATGGACCGCCATCACAGCATCTACAAGGCCGCCTCCGGCGACCTCAATGCCGCCTTCGCCCAGGCCGTGAAGTGGGGGGAGGAGGTGTTCATCGTCCCGGTGCCGGAGAAGGCCGACATCGTCGTGACCGCCGCCCCCTACCCGATGGACGTGGACCTCTACCAGTCCCAGAAGGCCCTCGACAACGGGAAATGGGCGCTGAAGAAGGGAGGCATAATGATCCTCGTCTCGAAGTGCCGCGAGGGCATCGGCAGCGATGCCTTCCTGAAGCAGCTCTCCACCTCGTCCGACCCGAAGGAGGTAATAGCCAACATCATGAAGGGCTACAAGCTGGGATACCACAAGGCGGCCAAGATGGCTGAGATCGCGACCTGGGCCAGCATGTGGGCGGTCACCGACCTCGACCCGGAGCTGCTGAGGAAGGCCAACATAACCCCCAAGAAGAGCGTGGAGGAGGCCGTGAGGGACGCGCTCGCCCTGAAGCCCGAGGGCAGGCTCATCGTCCTCGCCGAGGGCAGCGTCACCATACCCAGGCCCATGAAGGAGTGAGAGCATGTCAGGAAGCGTATTCACAACTGAGAAGATCGATATGGTGAGGGATGCCCTCAACACCTGCACCATGTGCGGGTTCTGCAAGAGCGTCTGCCCATCGTTCAAGGCCATCAACTGGGACACCGACCTGTCCCGCGGCCGCATAGTCATGACCTACGGCATTTCCGTCGGGCAGCTGAAGCCCGACGAGTCCGTGGTCAGGAGCATGTACACCTGCACCACCTGCGCGGACTGCGTCAGGAGATGCCCCTCCAAGGTGAAGATCGTCGACATCATCGAGCTCTGCAGGGCTGACCTGGTCAGCAACGGCTTCGCGCTCCCCAAGCACAAGCAGATGTGCCAGAACATCATCGACCACAACAACCCGTTCGGCGAGGAGAAGTCTGTGGCCGAGGTCATGAAGGGATGGGGCTACGAGCCCCATAAGGCGCCCATCGCGTACTTCGCCGGGTGCACCGCGACCTACCGCGCCGTGAAGACGGCGAAGGCGTCCCTGTCCATCCTGAAGAAGCTCGGCGCGGACTTCACCACCCTGCCCGAGGTCTGCTGCGGGTCCGTCATGTCCCGCGTCGGATGGCCTGAGGAGGAGAGGCTGAAGCTCTACAGGAAGAACGTCGAGGCGATCGAGGCCCTCGGGGTCAAGACCCTGGTCCTCTCCTGCGCCGGATGCTACAGGATGTTCAAGGTCGAGTACCCCAAGTACCTGGGCGAGCTCCCCTTCGAGGTCAAGCACATCACCGAGTTCCTGGCCGGCAGGAAGCTCGACCTGACCCCGCTCGGGGACGCGACCGTGACCTACCACGACCCGTGCCATCTCGGCCGCCACTGCGGCGTCTACGAGCCTCCCCGCGAGGTCATCGCGCAATTCCCCGGCGTGAAGTTCAAGGAGATGAAGTACAACCGCTCCACCAGCCATTGCTGTGGTGGAGGCGGAGGGGTGCGCGCCGCGTTCCCCGAGGAGGCCGCGCAGATCTCCAACACGCGCCTCGACGAGGCCTCGTTCGCCGACATCCTGGTGACCACCTGCCCGTTCTGCGTCACCAACCTGTCCGCCCAGGTGGGCGACAGGAAGCTCAAGGTCGTCGACCTGGCCGAACTGGTGGACGAGCACCTGCAGCGACATGGACAATAAGGCGTTCTTCAGAGGGGGGCGCCCGCGCCCCCTGGTCATGGGCATACTGAACGTCACCCCCGACTCGTTCTCCGACGGGGGCAAGTGGAACGGCCCCGAGGCTGCCGTACGCCATGCTTTCGAGATGGTCGATGCCGGGGCCGATATGATCGATATCGGCGCGGAGTCCACCCGCCCCGGCGTCGTCGTCCCGGTCCCCGAGGCCGAGGAGCTGTCCAGGCTGATGCCCGTCCTGGAGAGGCTGATGCCCTCCCTGGACGTGCCGGTGTCGGTGGACACCTATAAGGCCGCGGTCGCCCGCGCCGCCGTCGGCGCCGGAGTATCGGTGATCAACGACGTCTCCGGCCTCGTCGATCCCGATATGGCGCGCACGGCCGCGGAATGCGATGTCCCGCTGGTGATCATGGCCTCCTACGGGACCCCCGCGACGTTCAAGACCGACCAGATCTCCAAGGACGCGGTCTATTATGCGCTAGCCTTCATCAGGGAGAGGATCGCCGAGGCGGAGAGGGCGGGCGTGGATGCGGACGCTGTGATAACAGACCCGGGGGCCGGCTTCGGATTCGATGCCGCCCAGAGCATGGAGCTCATACGCCGGTCGTCCGACTTCTCGTTCGGAGGGAGGTACCCGGTGCTCGTCGGGCCTTCCAGGAAGAGGTTCGTCTCAACCTTGTACCCGTCTATGGACAGGGACGAGGCTACGGCGGAGATCTGCGCGGTTGCCGCGGAGGCCGGGGCGGACATCGTCCGTGTGCACGATGTCGCCCGCACGGTCCGCAGGCTCTCCCGTCAGGACTGATAGCCGTTCTTCTTCCTCTCGACGGCGGCCTCATGCTTCTTGCGGGCCCCGATGTACTCTCCCACGGGGATTATGGCGCAGGCGGCGAAGACGACTGCGCCGAACTTGGCGATGCCCCTGACGCCGACCTCGATGCTCTCCAGGCCGGTGCCCTCGGCGACCGATGGTATGGTCAGGCTGTCCGCCGCCGACCCGAAGATGATTATCAGCCATGCGGCGATGGCGATGCATCTGAGCACTCCTGCTACGAGCTTCCCCTTGCTGCCGGAGCCGAAATAAGTGCAGATGTTGGCGAGGACCAGCACCGGGATGTAACCGATCAGGGAGTTGAACACCAGCCCTCCGGGGCTGAGCATGTCCTTCATGTCCCCGCTGAGGCTGAACGCATCATCGAAGGTCCCGGACTCGAAGTACGAGGCGATCATCAGCAGGAGCACGATGACGATAGCGGTCTCGATCACCGAGAACACGATCCTGCGGACGACCCTCGATACGCTGTTCAGGTAGGGAGCGTCCTTCTTCTTCTGCTCCTCGATCTCCTTCTTGTTCTCAGAGCTCATGATGCCGCCCCGTAGAATGCCTCGATCATGTCCGCGAACGCTTCCGCCTGAGCCTGGGTCATCGTGTATGATCCGGTCCCTGACCCGGAATAAGATATCGTTACGGTGTCTTCCGAGGAGAGGCTGTCGAGGAGACTGCGGACGCTGTCGTATGCAGTTTCCCCGTTCCCGGATGCGGAGAAGGTGACGGTCTTCCCGTCGTCGGAGACGTTCAGGAGGAAGGCTGCGTCGCATCCGTCTATCGAGATGGCGCAGTTCCCGGAACTGTCGCAGACGCTCTTCGCGATGTCCGACACGGACTTGGTGAAGCTTCCGCTTGGGACTGTCACCGTCATTGTCGCGCTGTCCCCGCTGCTCTCCATCGAGACCCCGCCCCCGAAGCCCATGTCGACCCTCAGGTTGAGTCCCAGATCGATGAACTTCTCGTTCATGAAATTGAGGTAGGAGAAGCTCAGTTTGGCCAGTACCGGTGTCTTGATCTCCCCGCTGTCCGAGTTCGAGCCCAGGCTGGCCAGGATGACGTAGGCGGGAACCGACATCTCCGCCTGCTCGGTGCGCGTGATGGAATCGGCCTTTACCGTTCCCACGTCGATGGTCCCCAGATAATAGCTTCCGCCGTCCGCGGCCAGGGAGAGCTCTATGGACACGTCCTCGATATCGGAGGGCATATGGGAGTCTATCAGGAAACTTTGGGCTTTTATGCTGACGTTCATCCCGTCGCCGCTGATTTCGGTCGAGGTCTCTCCGTCCGTGCTGATCTCTATCGGAGGATATTCCGACGGGACGGCCTCGGAGAATATGCCGTACCCGCAGGCGATGATGACCGCTGCGGCGATGATCTCGGCTATGAGCTTAGGGCCGTTCATGACCGAATATCGCGGACATGACTTAATACCATGTGCCCGAAATGTCGCGATTGAATCAGAAAATGTACCCCAGGATGAGGATGGTGACGGCGCCTCCGACGGCCAGCACGGCGGCCAGGGCATTGTTCCTCTTCTCTTTCGCGATCCTCTTCTGGTCCTTGCTGTAGCAGTCCATGCAGCAGTAGGCCATATCGAAAGGGACGGCGCGTCCGCAGTACCTGCAGTGGTCGTGCGGAGGGAGATCGGCGGGCATGTTCCCTTGGATGCAGTACTTTGATTTATATGCCGGGGCCGTTCCTTCATAAGACGGTATGGGAGACTGCCCGGCAGGTCCGGGAGGAGATAGGATAGAGATGGTATGCTTGACGTTGGTCAACGCCGCGGACGGTTCCGAGATGGTGCTGTCCGCTTCGGGCGACAGCATGGAGAGATGCATCAGGAACTATTGGGCCGGCGAGGATTGCCTGGTCAGGGACGGCGTGAGGATAGTGCCTCCGGGAAGCGGTTCCGTTCTGCGCGACGGGTCCGTCCTCTCCATGGTGCCCAACCCGACCGTGCGAGGGGGACCATGGCACGCATGGACATCCTCGTGAACGAGAGCGCCATGGCGGCGCTCGCCGACATCGGTAACGGCGCGTTCGACAGCGGGGAGGATGTGCAGGGGGTCCTCAGAGGCACCCTCGGGGACCCTGCAACGATACGCTCGGCCGAGGTCTCCGCAGACCTGGCGGCGCCGGGCGCCGTGGGGTGGTTCCTCGCCTTCGGGAGCGGCAACCTGCCGTCCGCGGAGGACGAGGCGCGCCTCTCCGCCGGGTTCCGGAGGAGGCATTTCGCCGCCCTGATCGACCCGTCGGCATCGTCGATAACGTTCCTCATCATCGAGGGCGGGAAGGCGAGGTCTGCGAGGGCGGCCGTCCTGGAAGGCGTCTGACTCAGACCCAGATGGCATGGTTGGAGCGCATGGCGCCCTCGTCGGTGTCCATGCGCCTCATGAGGTCTGGCACCAGGCAGTCGAAGAAGACCAGCGCCGAATCCTCGAAGAGAGTTCCCAGCGGGGCCATGCTCCCGCTGCGGGCGTCCTTCTCTGGTTCGATGAAAATGCAGCAGTCTGCCAGCCTCGCGAGCTTGCAGTCGCGGTTGGCGGTGACCGCTATGACCTCGGACCCCAGGCGCTTGGCTATCTCGGCCGTCCTGGTCACCGACATGGTGTGGCCGGTGTTGGATATCAGGATGACGATGTCGCCCTTCCCGATTATAGGGGTGGTCATGTCACCCACGAAGTAAACGCGGAGACCCAGCTGTACCAGGCGGACGGCGAACATCTGCCCCACGAGGCCGGACCTCCCCGCTCCGAATATGAAGATCCTCTTGGCCTCCAATATGGAGACGGTGAGCCTCTCGGTGTCCCCGGGAGGTATGCGCGACAGGGTCTCCCTGATCTTGGTCTCGAGGTAGTC
This sequence comes from Methanomassiliicoccales archaeon LGM-DZ1, assembly GCA_030168595.1. Lineage (NCBI taxonomy): Archaea > Methanobacteriati > Thermoplasmatota > Thermoplasmata > Methanomassiliicoccales > Methanomassiliicoccales archaeon LGM-DZ1. The sequence goes on from CP115556.1 coordinate 1,307,920, forward strand.
GATGCTGTCCAACTTCACTCACTGTCTGCCTCATCGTTGGGATCGGCGGGAGCGAGCTCCCCGTCAGCGATGGCCTCGGCCTGCAGCTCCCTGCGCTTCTCCTTGAGCTGCTTGGCTGCCTTCTTGGAGAGCACCCTCTCGGTGAGGGTCCTCATGTAGACTGCATCGTGCTCGAGGAGGGGCGAATCGGAGATCATGGTGATCTCCGGCATGTGCTCGGCGAGAGCCTCGGCGACCTTCTCGAACTTTATCTCCCCTTTCTTTATGGGGGTGTACCATTTCTCGTTCCCTTCTCCGTCGGACTCCACATTGGAGAAGTCGGCGTAGATGTTACCGAAGTCCTTGTAGAAGGGCTCGAACTGCTCTATCAGGCTGTAGTAGTCCTCGGCCTCGGAGAGCGAGTCCTTGGTCCTCGCCTGATAGTGGGCGAAGTTGAGGACCGGGTAGACGAAGCCTTTCAGGTCGCGCGTCCCGCAGATGTCGAGGAGCTCCTCGAGCGATCCCCAGACGTTGCTGTTCCCGGTGATCTCGATGCCGATCCTCGGGGTGAGCCCCTCAGATTTCCACCATCTCTTGAGGTCCTTGAGGTTGGAGACGATCCTGCTCTTGGCGTGCTTGGGGTTGTCCCCGCCGTAGGGGCCGAGGTTGGTGACCACGAGGGTCCCTCCCAGGGCGTTGAGCACCGCGCCGCAGTTCTGGAGGATGGTGAAGCTCCTCATGGCGGGGGTCTCCTCGGGCATCTCGTCCGGGTCGGCCGGCTCCTCGTTCCCGAACAGGTCCCCGTCGAGGGCCATGTAGTAGGGCGTGTGGACCGAGAGGGATACATCGTGCCTCTTGGCCATCCTGCCGAGGGAGTAGAGGTCGTTGTAGCACGGGGCGAGGCAGTAGTTCATGAACAGCAGGTTGTCCTCCTCGTCGATGGGGATCTCGGGGTCGTAGGAGACGCCCTCCTCGCCTTTGTCGACGGCGATGACGAAGCCCGAGTCGGAATCGAGCTCCTTCAGGGTCTTCCCTATCTCCTCGTCCTCGGGAGCGCGGAAATCGGTGTTGGGCCTGACCATCTGGATCTCCATGGCCGTGAGCGCCAGGCTGTGGATGTCCTCGATTCCGTCTTTCAGAGTGCGTCCTTTGCACGACAGCGGGATTCCTGCGGGTCCGTATCTTATCATGGCCAATCACCCTACAAACAAGGCGCCGATGGGCTATGATTATATCTAATTCACGGTTCAGGCACTGTCCAAGATTCTCGTTCATTTATAAAGAAAATAAACCTGGGAGGCGCATATCTTTAAATGGAAGACCGTCATAGGAGCCCTCTACCCAATGTCGGGAGAGTCAGAAAATGAGCAACACTTGTTCAAAGACCAACCCCCAACTGGTTGCCCTGATCTCTGATCTGAAGGCTGCCACGAGGGAAGATCCGAAGGCTGCTATCTGGCGAGACATAGCGCTCCGGCTTGAAGCACCCAGCAGGGTGTGGGCCGAGGCGAACCTCAGCAAGATAGAGAAGTATGCGCAGGACGGAGAGACCGTCATCGTTCCGGGGAAGGTCCTCGGTGCGGGCGAGATGACCAAGAAGGTCACCGTCGCAGCCTACAGCTTCAGTGCGAAGGCGGAGGCGGCCATCGTCGCCGCCGGCGGGAAAGCGATCACCATCAGGGAACTGCTCGCGCAGAACCCTAAGGGCTCGAAAGTTAGGATCCTGGGGTGAACGAATGGTTACTGTTATCGACGGAAAGGGCCTCATCTACGGAAGGCTCGCAAGCTACGTCGCCGACCAGATCCTCGCCGGAGAGGAGGTCGTCGTCCTCAACGCAGAGCAGATCATCATCACGGGCGACCCTGCTGAGATCTTCAAGGATTTCAAGCACAAGGTCGAGATCGGAGAGGCCGCTTCCAGGAGGAAAGGTCCCTTCTATCCCCGCCGCGCAGACCTTCTGTTCAAGAGGTGCGTCAGGGGCATGATCCCCTGGATGACCACCACCGGAAGGGAAGCGTTCAGGCGCCTCCACGTGTTCGTCGGAACTCCCAAGCAGTTCAACGACGCGGAGGTCCAGGTCCCCGAGACCGCGAAGAAAGCGATCAACTGCAAGTATGTGACCCTGGGTCAGATCTCCGAGCACCTCGGATCTAATGTTAGGTGATTAAATGGACGCAGTCAACACCAGTGGAAAGAGGAAGTCCGCGATCGCCAGGGCAGTCGTGAAGGAGGGCACCGGAAAGGTCGTCATCAACAAGATCCCCCTCGCGATCTACTCCCCTGAGCTTGCAAGGCTCAAGATCGAGGAGCCCCTGCAGCTAGTGCCCGAGAAGGCATCCAAGGTCGACATCTCCGTGTCCGTCCAGGGCGGAGGGGTCATGGGACAGGCGGCGGCCGTCAGGACCGCCATCGCCCGCGGCCTCGTCGACTATTACAAGGATGACGAACTCGAGGCTGTCCTCAAGGCATACGACAGGTCCCTGCTCATCAACGATGACAGGCGCAAACTGCCCAAGAAGCCTATGGGACGCGGCGCTCGTGCCAAGAAGCAGAAGTCGTACCGTTGAGATGGTTGCATGATAATACCGGTGAGATGTTTCACATGCGGAAAGGTCGTGGGCTCTGCCTACCCCGAGTACGTCAAACGCGTGAAGATGGGCGAGGACCCCCAGAAGGTCCTCGACGACATGGGGTTCGACCGTTACTGCTGCCGCAGGATGATCATATCCCATGCGGACCTCATCGGCGAAATATCCCAGCTCGGATGAGGCATCTGCTTCTACCATAAACTACTTAAACCAAACCACTTAATACCCACTTGCTGGGCCCTTGGGGTAGCTTGGTATCCTTCATGCTTGGGGTGCATGTGACCCCGGTTCAAATCCGAGGGGGCCCACCATCTTATTGTCTGGCCGTTAGGTCAATGAATTTTGTGAATTGGGCGGTCTTTCTCCCCCACAGTTATCTGCTTCACTGATTTCCGCAGGCTATCGGTTCATGCGTACTTCGTTCGGAATAGAAGACCCAGGCTGCAGGATTCACTATTTACAAGAAGACCGGTATTCCTCAGCAGACTGAGAATGAAGAACAAGAACCGCGATCTGATCGATCAAGCGAAAACCGCGGCCGATGAAATGTCCGAAATGCTTGAAAGAGACGATTTCATCGATCCTGCAGATATCAGATCGGCGGCCGACAGATACGGGCAGCTCTATGCCGATCTGCACCGCAGGACAAGCGGATTCCTTTCCAGGATAGGGCTTGTCGACAGGGAACTGAAGGAGCAGTCGGACAGGTTCCGCAGCATCTATGAGGGTTTCCCGCAGCATCTGAAACAGCATGATGACGACCTTGCACGCAGGAAGGCCGCTGATATAGGGCAAATCATCAATCCTGTAGAAGGCTACGATCTGGATGAGCAGCAGCTAACGGCCATCGCCTATGATGTGCGCTCAAGGCTGGTGATCGCCGGTGCCGGCACAGGAAAGACCACGGACATCGTGGGCTTCGTGAAGTATCTTCTGAAATCAGGTAAAGCATCGCCCGATGAAATCCTTGCTCTGTCTTTTACTAACAGTTCTGTCAGCGATCTCAGGAAACGGATTGTCGCCGAGACCGGGAACCGCGTGGAAGTGAGCACTTTCCATCGCCTAGGCATCAAGATAATAGCATGTTCGGAGAACAAGGTTCCGAAGGTATCCCATATCAAGATCGGCGATTTCATCTCGGAAGAGATCAAGAAGAGGCGGAGCGACAGCAGATTCGTCCGCAGTCTGAGCGAATTCTTGGCATATGACTTCGATATGCATGATGAAGACCAATTCGGGAACTGCTCCGAACTGGAAGAGTACCTGCATAAGAACCCGCTGATAACCCTGAACGGCGAGAGGGTGAAGAGTTTCGGGGAGGCCGATATCGCCAACTATCTTGCGATCAACGGGGTCCCGTACACATATGAAGACTCATACTGCGTAGATACGGCCGATTCGGAGTACGGCCAGTATCATCCGGATTTCCACATCAACGGCACCAGGATTTACATCGAGTATTTCGGGATCGACCGCAGCGGCGGGGTGGCCAAGTTCATGGTCGACGAGAATCCCGATGCGCGCGAGGATTATCTCAGAGGCATAGAATGGAAAAAGCAGATCCATCGCGCGAACGGGACCACATTGATCGAGCTGTATGCATACGAACGCTCGGAAGGCAGCCTGCTGGATAAACTGGGATCGGAGCTCAAGAGGCTCGGCATAGAATCATCGCCGGAGCCTCCCGAGGCTGTGTTCGATAGGACGTTCGGGTCGGACAGCAGAGCATTGAGAGCCGTATCCTCTCTGTTAACTACCGCAATCCTCTTAATAAAGGGATTCGGAGAATCCTGGGACAGAGTGTTCTCCGATAATGTGCTCCCCAAGGTCAGGAACATCAAGGATAGGCAGTCGCTCAGGAGGACCGAGGCCGTGCTCAGGCCGCTGTATGATGCTTACCGGGCGGCATTGGATGGGAACGGGGAAATTGACTTCGAAGATATGCTCAACAATGCCGCTGAATGCATCCGCCGCGGGAAGTATACGCATCCGTACAGATATGTCATAGTGGATGAGTATCAAGACCTGTCAAGATCCAGGTACAATCTTCTGAAGGCCATGCGCGATTCCCGGGATTTCAGCCTGTTCTGCGTCGGCGATGATTGGCAGAGCATCTACCGCTTCAACGGATGCGATATGTCATATATCCTGGATTTCGAGAAGTACTGGGGGCCGTCTGCGGTCTGCAGGATTGAGAGGACATACCGTTTCTCTGGCGAAATCCTGGAGAAAAGCAGCCTGTTCATCAGCAGGAACCCGCGCCAGTATCCGAAGAAGCTGATCGGCATGTCGAAAACAGACGGCAAAGTCTACTACATACTCGGTGCAGACAGCAGGCAGATCCGCAGTGAGATCGGAAAGAAGCTGGCATATATGCCGGCCGGCAAGAAGGTGCTTTTCCTCGGAAGGTACAATCACGATGTCTCGCTGCTCAGCGGCGACGGTTTCGATTGGAGGCCCGATATCTCCGACGGTTCCGATGCCGTCACATATTCCTGCCGCCCGGATCTGAAGATGAAGTACATGACCATCCATTCGTCCAAGGGCCTGCAGGCGGATGTGGTGTTCTCGCTGAACAACAACTCTGGGAGATACGGGTTCCCGAGCATGCGGCAGGAGCCTGCGCTCATAGGCTTGCTGCTGGACGGCGGCGGTTCTCAGATGGACGAGGAACGCAGGCTGTTCTATGTGGCCATGACACGTGCCAGAGAGGCAGTGTACATCGTATCGGTGAAAGATCATCAGTCTGTGTTCTTCACGGAGATGTTCCCCCGCAGAGGCCTCGGCGGATATGCGGTCAGGATGTTCTGCCCGATATGCGGAGGGCCCTTGGTCCTCAGGACCAACAGCTTCGGAGGCAGGTTCTACGGATGCTCCAACTTCGGGCCCAAAGGATGCAGGTACACCCGCGAATGCGGGACCGGGAACTCGGATCACAGAACAGGATGACTGTTTTGCAATCAGAAAGCGTCGGGCCGATGTTAAAAAGTTTAGAAGGAGTAGCGGAGGCCCGCTTACTCCTTCTTCTTTCCGGAGAAGCGATTCTTCTTCTCGGGTTTTGTGTCGGGCGATTCGCCTGCGACGATCGATCCTTCCTCGGTCTGCCTGAAGTGCTTGGGCATTATGCCGTGCTTCGAGTAGGCCTCGGCCTCGGACTGGATGTGGGCAGTGATCTCCTCATCCATCTCGTTCCCCTTGTAGACCTCGGCCTTGAAGATGACCGCTATGATCAGGAGGAACGCGACGATGACGGCTCCGCAGAGGAACGCATAATCGACGGAATTGGCGAAGGCCAGGAGGATGTCGTTCGCTGCCATTATTATGGGCGAGTTCTCCAGAGTAGGACTGGAAATCGCATTGAAGAGGTCCTGAAGGCAGCCGGTATCGTGGGAGATCATTCCGTAGACCGTATTGCTGACATGGTCTCTGAGCTCCTCGTCGATCTTGTTGCCGATGATCATGGCGAACACGGCGGTACCGACAGTGGTCCCTATTCCCCTGAACAGGTTGGTCGCGGAGGTGGTCATGCCGATCTCGGAAGGCTTGGACGCATTCTGCACGGCGACCATGATGACGGACATCATGCATCCGAGCCCGACTCCGAAGACGAAGAGGCACTCGGCATAATACGTCAGTTCAGACCCGATGGTGAGCTGGTTGAACATCAGCAGACCGCCTACGGTTATCAGGATACCCAGGATGATCCAGAACCTGTAGCCTGTCTTGTTGACCAGGTTACCGCTGATGATCGAGGTGATCATCATGCCGATGACGAGCACGATGGAGTACTCTCCGGCCTCGAGGGTGCTGAGGCCGAGGATGTAGATCGCGAACATGGACGAGTACATCATCGCGCCCATCATCGCAAGTCCGAAGACCAGCATGAACACAGATGCCTCGACGACCGTTTTGTTGTGGATGAGGTGGGGTGCGAGTATGGGTTCGACGGCCTTCCTCTCGACTGCCACGAACAAAGCGATGAGCACGAGGAGCACGGCGATCATCGCAGCCGATTCGACGGAGACCCAGTCGAAGTCGTCCCCGACGAAGTTGAAGAAGAGGACGGTGTCGGCGAGGGCGAGGGACAGGAGGACTATACCCTTGGTGTCGATCACAGGCTTGGACGTCTGGTCCGGAGTCGGGAACTTCTTGATGGTAAGTATGTAGGCGACTATGGCCATGGGGATGTTGATGTAGAAGACCCAGCGCCAGCTGATGTACTCGGTGATGTATCCTCCCAGGACGGGGCCGATACCGCTTCCGATCCCGAAGATGGCGCCGAGCATACCCTGCATCTTGGCCCTCTGGGCCGGCGGGTAGAGATCGGCGACGGCCGCAGTGGCGACAGGGATGAGGATACCTCCTCCGACACCCTGAACTGCGCGGCACACCAGGAGCATCATCATGTTCTGGGACATTCCGGCGACGAAGGAACCGACGACGAAAAGGGTCAGTCCGATGAGGAAGAGGGGCTTCCTCCCGTACAGGTCGGACAGTTTCCCGGCGATCGGGATGAAGATGGTCTCGAACAGCATATACGCCGTGGCGAGCCAGGAGTACAGCTCAAGACCGTCCAGCGACCTTGCGATCTCAGGCCCGCAGGTTCCGACGATGGTGCCGTCGAAACATGCGATGAGCATGGCCAGGCAGAGTCCGACCATGATCATGTTGCGGACTTTGGGGTCGATGTTCTTGTAAGTGATTTGTTCAACTGCCATACGGGCGATGCGATATTGAACCTCTATTTAAATGGCTTGCAACTTGATTTTAATTGACTATATCAACTTATAATATGTACAATTTAAAACCAGATATATTCTATAATTAATCTAATCATTTTATACATAATGTTATGTTGTGGTACTTCGACAAATGATTAATCAATTAAGAGAAGCCGTAATTGTCAAATCAATTTGCAATACAAAAATGAGCGGGGCTCCTTGTACGTATTTATACAAGTCTTAGGTTTTGTCCTACGAGAGGCACTCAAATGAAAACAGAAAAAGAGAAGGGATGCAGCTATGAGCGATTGCCCCATAGTCCTTGAGAACCTCCGCAAGACCTACGGGAGCTTCGTCGCCGTCGACGGCCTCTCCATGAATGTGGAACGCAACAGCTTCACGGGCCTCCTGGGCCCCAACGGGGCCGGCAAGAGCACCACGCTGAAGATGCTGACGAACCTCATAACTCCCACCAGCGGACACGCGTACATTAACGGCCATGATGTGCAGGAAGAGCCCAAAACCGCCCTCGAGGGCGTCGGGACGGTCGTCGAGACCCCCGAGTTCTATCTGTACATGACTCCGCGCGAGACCTACAGATACATCGGCGAGATCTTCGGGATGTCCGAGGAGAGCATCGCCAGCCAGACCGATGACATCCTGGCCAAGGTCAAGATGTCCGAATGGGCGGACAAGAAGCTAGGAACTTTCTCCAAAGGCATGAGGCAGAGGATATCTCTGGGTCTGGCACTTATGAACGACCCGTCCGTGATCATCCTCGACGAACCTACCTCCGGGCTCGACCCGAGGGGGATGGCCGAGATGAGGGACATCCTCAAGAACATCAGGAACGGGAAGAACAACCTGACCGTCCTGATGTCCTCGCACATGATGCACGAGGTCACCGACCTGTGCGACAGGATCGCCCTCGTCAACCACGGGAGGCTCGTGGCGTCCAACACGCTCGACGCCTTCGTGAACGGGGCATCCGAGAGGACGATCCTCATCAGGACGGTCTCCGAACCGAGCGACGCCATGGTCGAGAAGGTCGCCGCGCTTCCCAACGTCGATTCCGCGGTCCGCTACGGGGACGAGATATCGGTCAAATTCGGCGCAGGGAAGACCGAGCAGGCGGACTTCCTGGAGGCCGTAGCCGGCCTCGGCATCGGAGCGTACAGCCTGAGCGAGAGCGACAACGGGCTCGAGGAGAGGTACCTGGAGCTCGTCAAGGAGTCGAGGTGATAGGATGGAAACCAACAGTTCTGCAAGCTCTCCGGGCCGGATGTCCGGAGGAAGGAAGACGCTCAGCTGGGGAAAGGACGATGTGAGGCAGTCCTTCGTCGTCATGAAGAACGAGTTCAGGAAGTTCTTCTACGGGAAGAAGATGCTGCTGTTCCTGGGTCTGACCGTTGCGGTGCTTGCGCTCATCATCGTCATGATCGCGGCGCTGGACCCATTCTCGGATGAGGATGACAAGAAGCGCCTCACCGAGGCCATGTTCATAAGCTTCTACGCGTTCATCATCCTGATCGCCGTGACGCTCTTCGGTGCCACTTCGATCGTCTCCGAGTACGAGGAGCGCACCGCCCTCATCCTCTTCACCAAGCCCATCAGGAAATCCTCGATCTACATGGGGAAGCTCCTGGCCTCGATCGTGCTGACGTTCGTGTTCACCTGCGTGTACTATGCAGTATCCGCCGTCTTCTGCGCCGTGTTCTGCGGCATCGGGACGGAGATGCTGGTGTCATTCGGGCTGTCAGCATGCTACATATTCGGGGCCAACGGCGTGGCGCTGCTCATAAGCACGATGATGAAGAAGAGCAGCACATCCTCTATCGTCGTCTTCATGCTGTTCCTCATCCTCTTCACGGTCATATCGTCCGTCATCGAGGCCGGCGCGGGCAGCGGTACGGCCTTCTGGATGATCGACCAGGCATCAGCAGGTATCAGCAACTCCCTCTCCGACAGCTACGATGACGGCATCCGTGACGCCGCCGTGATGCTCATCTGGGGGGCCGCAGCCTCGGCCGCGGGATACTGGCTCTTCAAGAGAAGGGATTTCTGAAACTTCTTCGGGGAGGGCGCTCCCCTCCCCCCGCAGGCCCCTGTTCTGCGCCAACCATTATATGCAGACGGGGGCTAGGGAATATCCGAGAGAACATGGCGAAGATGGATTACACCTACGTGAATGCCGAGAAATACTGTGCTCCCGGGGCCGCTGTTCCCGCCAACAAGCTGGGCGCCGGGGATGCCGGATCCCTCAGGGCCGCCGTCGCGGAGGAGCTCGCCGCAAGGCAGGCGGAGCTCGCGGAGATCGGAGGCCTGGGCGGCAGCTACAAGCTCGACCACCTCTGCGCCTTCCACAAGTTCCTCTTCGGGAACGTCTTCGATTGGGCCGGCGAGGTCAGGGACGTCGACATGTCCGACCCCCGCTTCGTGAAGGCCGCCGATCTGGTGAAGGAGGCCGAGCTCGTCTTCCTCAGGATGGAGAACGAGGACTACTTCAAAGGGCTCGAGATCCCCGACATGGCCGACCGCATGGCATATTACACCAGGGAGATCGACAGGCTCCACCCGTTCGTCTACGGCACCAAAGAGACCCTTTTCGTGTTCTTCAAGCAGGTGCTCGGGCGCATGCGGTACAATGTGGCCTACGAGAACGTCCCCGCGGATGCCTGGGACGAGGCCCGCGACGCCGGGCTCAGCGGCGACCTCTCGAAGTACATGGGGATCTACGAGACCATCATCACCAAGATCCCCCGCGAGAAGAAGAAAAAGGATTGATCGGGAGGGCCCGTTTCGGGCCTCCCCCGGCATCGGCCCTTCTGCTCCGGCCGGATATATAGCGGTCCCTCGAAAGCATGATTAATATATTGCACGATTGAGCATCTATGGATGTCAGAAGGGTGCAGGTCACCGGCGGATCATCGTTCATGATCACCCTTCCCAAGGCCTGGGCGGATTCTGTCGGCCTCAGGAAGAACGACCAGGTATCCGTCGTGCCGCAGCCGAACGGAGGCCTTCTGCTGACCGTCGGTGGCGAACAGTTCCAGAACCAGGATTATCTCTCGGAGATCGACGCGGATTCCGTGCAGGACGCCGACGCCCTGTACAGGATGCTCATAGGGGCGTACATCGCCGGCCACAGCGAGATTGTCGTGAAGTCGGGGAGCGCCCTCAGGGGAGGGATGCTCGAGGCCGTCTCGAGGTTCACCCAGACCTCCATCGGCATGGAGATCACCGAGGAGGACGTCAGCCGCATCGTGATGAAGGACCTCATGGACCCCACCGAGGTCCTGCCGCAGAAGAACGTCAACCGCGAGTACCTCCTGGTGAAGAGGATGGTCTGCGACGTCTTCCAGGCGGCCGCCGACAACGACGGTTCCAGGCTGGAGGGGATGGCAGACCGCGACACGGAGGTCGACAGGATCCACTGGCTCGTCCAGAGGCAGTCCAGCATCCATCAGCTCGACATCGGCCTCAGCTCCCGCATGGGCATAGACCTCAGGACGGTCACCGGCTCCGTCGGCGTCAGCAAGTCCCTCGAGAGGATGGGGGACCACGCGGTGCTCCTAGCCGGGCATCTGGGGCGGCTCATATCGTCCGGGGATTCCGGGAGCACCTGCAGGGCGATGGAGAATCTATTTGGCACTATCCCTGATCTCATCGACGCGTCCGTATCCTCATGGTCCGGATCGGACGGCATCACAGCGGAGAAATGCATCCGCCGTTCCAAGGAGATCGCACGCGACATCCCCGGGATGTTCTCGGAAGCGGTATCCGACCCGAGGTCCTCCGGCGCCGCCGGGATGATCTCCGGAAGCCTCCGCAGGCTCGCCGAATACTGCGCGGACATAGCGGAATCGGCCATCAACGTCGCGATGGAGAGGTGAGCGGCCGTCCGTTGATTGATTAATCTTTTAACCCATCCCACGGTTGGGTGCGGCATGATGGTCGACAATCCGGAATCGGAGATTTCCTCCCGCATGATGATGGAGATGCCGTTCCTGTTCAGGATCCTCGGGGTCACGTTCATGGACAGGCTGACCGAGTTCATCAAACCCTTCGGCATCAAGCGCAGGGAGGCCCGCTACATCGCCGTGCTCTCCTTCATGCCGCTGACCCAGAAGGAGATGTGCGAGATACTGAAGATCGACAAGGCCAACACCGCCAGGGCCATCGACACTCTCCGCAAGGACGGTTTCGTTGAGAACGGGGAGCACGGAGCAGGACGCACATACCAGGTCTGCCTGACCGACAAGGGGAAGGCCGTCTCCCGGGAGCTCCACTCTTTCATCCTGAGCGTATGGAAGGAAGCATGCGGGGGGATAGACGATGCGGAAGCGGAACGTTTCATGGAATTCCTCGAGCGCGTTTGCCGCAACCTCTGCGGGGAGAAGCTCGACGCAGACCTCGCTCTGATGAGAGATGCCATCAGCCAGCAGGACATCAAGAAATTATCAGAAGTGACCCTTTGAGCAGACTGTCATCCTTCGTCTCCCGCATCGACAGAGAATTGGTCCTCCAGGAGGCCATGTACGGCTTCGTGATGGCCCTCACCTTCATCACGGCCGAGCAGCTGGGACTCGTCGATTACAACACCCGTTCCAAGCTCATCCTCGCGATCCTGGGCATGGATTTCGTCTGGGGCGCCATAGATATGTACATCTTCTACAGGATGGACATAATGGGCATGATCAGCCAGATGGGCTTCCTCAGGAGGCTCTACCTGGCCAAGGACAAGGAGTCCATGAGGCCGGAGATCATGGACCAGCTCGACGGGACCATCTTCAACTATGTCGATGACGGCACCAGGAAGAACGCCGCCGATCTCCTGATGCAGAGCACGTTCGAGACCCAGGAAGCAGCCAGGGCGGACAGGAAGCGCTATCTCTTCAACGCGGTGACATGCTTCGTGGTGACGCTCGGGACGGTCATCCCGGCCGCTCTGTGCCTGACCTTCATATCCGATGATACATCGGCATACTTCTGGACATCGTTCAGTTCCAGCATAGCACTGTTCTTCGTCGGCTACTGGATGTCGCCGTATGAATCCAACCTCATGAGGTCGGCCACCGGGATCGTGACCGCTGTCGTATGCCTTCTGTTGACAGTGTTCGCGGCGTATCTCGGCGGGTGAAGGCGCGGCCGAAAAGACTCCTTTCTCGGACCCCTTCAGGGGCCCGCATCGGCCCATGATTTAAATCATTCTTTACGAAATTATTCAATTGGAACTTTTTGCGCCTTTTCGGAAGTGTAACTTTCGACTATGAAATTTAAATGAGGGGCTATTTTTTCTATTTGGACGTTTTATTTAAATAATGATGGATGCGATAATCAATCCAACCATTCATAGGATGGAATCTCGAAGGAGGAAAAAGATTGTCTGAGAATGATTACAAGATAGACCCGACGGCCTTCGGCCTGTTTCTGGTCGCAGTGGTATCGCTTCCGTTAGCGGTCCTCCAGCTGAAAGATGAGGGCGTCCCCACGTCAGGCTTCTTCACGCTGATGGGCCTGCTGATAATCCTGGTGTCCTATATTGCATACCGCAACGGCAGCAATTTCGGCTTCATCGTCTTCGGACTGGTGGGCGCGGCCGTCGCCCTGACCGGGATCGGCATGGGCGAATGGGAGAACATCACGTTCGGGATCGTGTTCCTGATGGCGATCCCCTGGTCGATATCCATCAAGACCCCCAAGGCCCTCACGTGCATCTGCCTGACGACCGCTCTGATATTCCTCACCGTCGGCCTCTCGACCGTCATCGGCGGGGATTACTGGAACTGGCTCATCGGGATCTCGGCCGCGGCCAACTTCATCTTCAACATCTACCTTTCCTACGCTCTCGCGCTGGAGGGGAAGATACCGGTCTACTGAGGCCGGGGCGGGCAGGGCATGCGGTTCCCTGCCCGTAATTTATCATCATCCATGTATACGGCCTGCAGCGGCCTATGATGTTTCTTCCCAATGTGCCAGCAGGCATACGGCGGCCTTGCAGAACGTTCGGCTCGGATCAAAAGTGGGGCTATCCGGATACGGAGCCCATTCTGGCATCCTGGACAGCAACTTTTTTGATGACAACTCGGCGAAAAAATACGCGGACGCGTTCAATTCAATAAACGGGGATTCAGCGGGGGTGGACGAATGAAATCCCCGCGCTGGAGCATCGACAGCGAGCTCGACGGGAGCCGCCTTCCGGGGACCAGCAGGATTAAAAGTTGCATCCCCTACGGGGATGCAAGAGAACAAAATGGGGCATCTGGGCTTCAATTTTTAAGAAGTAACGCTCCTAAAATCCGCCCGGAGCCCCCAACCTATCATCTCGGCGGGAGCTCGCCGGTTTCTTTGTATTCTTTGTACCACGCGACACATGCCTCCACGGCATGCGATCTGTTCGCGAAGGCATGTTTTGAGATCTGCCCATCGATCCAATCGATGAGCGACTGGTCAACAGTAACGTTCATGCGCGGTTTGTTTTCCATCGAATCTCATTTTATCTCATCCCATGGTTTAAATACGTTTGAGATAGATGTGTCTTCAATCTCATTTAGTGAGATTGGAGCGTTGCAAAATGATGAAAATAACTGCGCCAGCGCAAGCTATGGCCATGCGGGACCCGGACATCTCCGGGGCCCTGACGATGAACTGCCTCGGGAACGTCTCGGACCTCGTCCGCGTCGGGATCTGGGTGAGCCCTCCGATCTCCCTCACGCCGGAGCAGATGGAGGCCCTGCAGGAGGAGACGGACTGCTTCCTCCGCAGGCTCTTCCGGGAACTGGCAGAGATCCCCGCGAGGGGGTGACGGCATGACGCTCTATGCCGTCGACAAGACCGGAGTCACAGTCCCCGTCGGCTCCAAGATCATCGATTTCCGCGGAGACAGAGCCACGCTGGTCTCGCTCGACCGCGTCAATGAATACCGCTATGGAGGGTGCCGCAGCGGGAAAGTCACTGCAGAGTGGCAGAACGGGCATTGCAGATCCGTTTACGACAAGGTCTTCGGCCTGGAGGTCAGAGACACCGATCTGGAGGCGCAGATATGACCGTCCGGATCTACATCTCCGACCGCTCCCTCGAGCTCGTGCATGATGATCTCGGGCATGAGGTCCTCGATGCTCGGGTCCACATCCCTGACGGCGGACGCGTCATCGTCGACTGCGTCATGGATCCCACCAGGCCGCGGCTGACCGTCACGCTGGAGGGTGCAGATGCCGCAATCGCCACGCTCCGCGGCGATGTGCTGGAGGTGGTGCGGGAGAAGATCTGCGTCAAATGCCACGGCCACAGCCGGAGCGAGATCATCCCCCTCGGTACCGGACCCTACACGGTGGCCGACATCTGCCGGATTGCGATCGAGATGGGGGAGGGAGCGGAATGACGCGCGGATCCGGGCGCGGGCCCCGCCGGGAGGCGGACCCCTCCGCCCCTCCTGCCCGGTGGAGCATCGACGGGGAGCTCGACGGGGTATACCTGCGGGACGGCCGCCCGCTGCTGCACCTCTCCGACATCCCGCCGGAGGGCCTTGAGGAGAAGGTCGAGCTCTTCAACTCCCGCGGAGAGGCCGTCGGATGGGCCGAAGGAGGCTCAACGTGCATCCATTGGCACCGCTACCGGGAGGAGACCGAGGCGATCAGGATCGACTCCGAGAGGGCCTCCATGGACCGCCTGCTCGAGTCCCCGTCGGCGTCGATGGCCATCGATTCGATCTCCAAGCTGACCTACGAGGAGCAGAAGGCGGTCCTGTACGCCCTCCAGAACGGCGATGCTGTGAATTTGCCGTACGCGTCGTCGCAGATGGCCAAGACGAAAATGTACCGCGAGAAGACGAAGCACGCGACCGAGGTCGCGATGGGCCGCGCCTTCCGCAGATTATATAACAGGGGCCTCGGGACCGTCTCGAAACGCTCCGACGGCCTCATTTGGCTGACCGTTTCGAGGGAGCGGCTCCGTGCCGTCATCAGCTCCGAGGCCGCCGCAAGGCGGCAGGGGGGCGCCCGCGACATTAACTTGATGAAGGTACCTTGCGAAATTCCAACTTCTTCCTCGGAGGGCGCATCTGGACAGTCTGCCGGGAAGCCTCCGAGGAAACCGCAGCCGAAGCCCTCCGACATCCCCCGCAGGGTCTCGGCCGAGCGCCTCTGCGCGATCAAGATCCTGACGGGGATACGGACCGTCGGGGATGCCGACCGCAGCGACATCGAGCTGCGCTTCCTCCGGTACCTCGACGACACGGAGGACCGCATCATCACCCTCCTCGACGGCTACACCGGGGACTCCGTGGGCTTCGAGTACTCGACCCGGTTCAACGACATCTCCAAGGCCGCAGCGAACCTGGAGAAGTTCGACTATGCGCTGAAGCAGAGCTTCAGGGACCACCGCCGCGCGGTCTTCCTCACTCTGACCACGGACCCCAACCTGTCCGATGAGGAGCGCACGGCCGTCCGCGACGCCAGGCTCCGCAAGGTCTCGGCCGAGCTCTCCTTCCCCGCCTGCTCCCCTAAGCGCCGTGCCTATCTCGCCCGGAAGTACTGGCAGATCATGGGCCCGGACGCCGAGATCGAGGAGCTCGAACGCCGGAAGGAGGCGGGGACCATCACCGCGGACGGGGAGCGCCGCCTGGGGTCGCTGCTGGCCGACAGGAAGCACGCCGAGGAGCTGCGCGCGGTCCTCGCGGATCCTTCCACTGGGACAAGGACCAAGGAGCGCATCATCGCCGCATTGAAGAGGATGAACCGCTGGGAGTACCGCTGGGACCCGAAGGGGTTCCGCTCTGTGTGGGAGGCCAACCGCAGCTTCGGGAGGTCATGGAACAAGTTCATGGCTTACCTCACCAAGAAGAGGGGCGGCCGCAGGCCCCAGTACATTTCGGCCTTCGAGTTCACGGAATCCGGGCTGCTCCACATCCACGTCCTGATCTTCGTCGACTATCTCGCCGACGCCGAAGAGATCTCCAAGGAATGGCGCCGCATCGGCCAGGGCGAGATCTCCTACATCTACGGCCTGAAGGCCGTCAGGTCTCGCGACGGGAAGGATTGGGAGTGGAGATGGAACGCCAAGGCGCGCCCGGAGGACGCCAAGGGGATGTCCGGCGGCGACTACCTCAAGAAGTACGTCAGGAAGGCGATGCTGGCCATGATGGACGATTACACATCGCCCGCACGCATCCAGTCCCCCTACTGGGCGTTCAACAAACGCTTCAATTCCTGCTCCAGGAGCCTCATGAAGGGCTTCGGCGAGCCCGGCAAGGACAAGAACAAGAACAAGAACAAGAACAAGACCGAGAAGGCCAAGCCTTCCCGCTGGGGGATCTGGAGGATCCTGAGCGCGGGCGAGGCGGAGTTCCTCTCGATCGAGGTCATCTACCACAGGGTCACGCGGGAGAGCATGGCCGAGCACCGCGCCGCCGATCCTCCGGACGGCGAACAGGCAGAGGGGGACGCTCATGACCAGCGAAGCGAGCATCAGGGCCTACCGCGCCATCCCGGACCTTGAGGCGCGCCAGGCCCGCGTTCTGGCCTGCGTCAGGGACTATCCGGGCGTCAGCTCGCGCGATATCTCGAGGATCCTGCACATGGAACAGCACAATGTATGCTGCCGTCTCGGGGAGCTCATGAAGTCGGGGCAGGTGCATGTGGTTGGGACCAAGACCGACCGCCTCACGCACCGCGAGGTCCGGCAGTACGAAGCATGCGGCAATGGAGCGGGAGAATGACGCTGAGATTGAGAGAGGTCAATCCAGCCGTGTCCGGCACGGTCCGCTGCAGATGCTGTTTGAGGACGATGGATTTGGGACAGACATTCGTCAGCGGCGACTGCATGATATGTCCGTTCTGCGGGGAGTGGGAATCCTTCGAGGAGATTTCAGAGGATCCATGAAGACCGTGCAGCTCACCCTCGAATTGAAGAAAGCGGACATCAGGAAGATCTCCGAGGCCCTCGCCCCGAAGGTTTCAGAGAGGAAATACCGCTGGAAGGGGGGTGCGAAATCCACAGCCAATCTGGTGGACCAGCTTTCTTTGGTCACAGGGCACGGCAAATCGGAGGTGGTGGAGATGGCCGTCCGCCTCGCCGCGCTCTTCATCAATTTGGCCGGTGCCGAGGCTTTCGATACTATATCTAAAACTACTACCGTTGAGGAATTGATGGCGATGATCGAAGAAATCGGAGATGAACAGCAATGATTGATGGCCGGACATCCGATCGGCGCCGGAAAAGATCTCGGAGCAGGAAGGCCAAGGAAGCGCCGCGCGATGCCGGGGGCAGATTCGCGAAGGTTCCGAAGACCTTCCTGGTGATCGACGACTTCGGGGACGTGGTCCCGTATTCGGACAGGGAATCCTCCTTCGGCTATGCGGTCACGGTGACAGACGACATAGATTCGTTCGGGAACATATCGAAGGAGGACCGCAGGCGGCATGGCCATCCGAGGAAAGAGCGCAAAGCCTCTGATGAAAGCATATCGTACAGTGAGAAATTGGAGGTCACCCGCAAGATAGCAACTCTCGGAGCGGAACACATCGGCTGTTACATCGATAAGAAGGATCCGCCGGATGTGTGGACCATCGAGAGGCGTCCGTTCGAGAGCAGATTGATGTGGAAAAAACGCAAGAATATGATCAGGAAAAAGGTTCTGAGCAGGTCTATGGACACTGCTCTGCGCGGCAGAACCGGTGAGATTGAGATAATAATCGATCATCACGATTCTTATTCGAGGATACCTGAGCTCTGTGAATCCAAGTCGAAGCGCGGAGTGAGGAACGTGAAGGGAGACCAATATGATTCTTCCAGGGGAAAGTACCATGATGCGCTCCAGACGCAGGATTACGTCGCGAACGCGGCTTATGCTGACAGAAAAGGATTCCACAGACGCAGGAATGTTCTGAAGATGAAGATGAAGAAATTGAAACGAGGGTCTCGGAAACCCGAGACCCTGCCAGGTCAAATGGGCAGAAACCCAAGGTATCCCAACAACTCGACGACGCAAGTCCTGGCATTGGGGCCGAAATAACATCTTTGTATTCAATATTTAAACACTCCGCGGGTTTCCCTATCGTCTCAATTCGCAGTATTTAAACAATTTATATTTTTTCGGTTTGGGACTTTTTCAACCATTCATAAGCGCCGACCTCGTGACGCACGTTGATGAAACACAATGCAATGTACGTCGCGATCCTCGCGGCCGCCATTGCGATCCTGGGCGCGGCGGCCCTGGTAGCAGACGGCCACGACGGTTCCGACGCGGCATACTCGGAGGACTACGGCACGGTCTACGGGATCGATCTCGCGCCCGGCTTTTCTTACTCCTACACTCCGAGCTACCCGTCGGACCTGGCCGTCACCACGACCATAGAGAAGTATGAAAGCGCCGGAATCTCCGCCTCCATGTCCGGGAAGACCCTCAGCGTCTCCGTCAAGGACGGGGTCACCTCCGGGTCCTACGACATCATCCTGAAAGCGTCCTCCTCAACCGGCGGCGTCTCCCAGACCGCCTACCAGCACATCCGCATCAACGTCGTCTCCGGCCTTTCCGTCTCCGGATCCATCAACGACATCATCAAGGGCGCATCGGTCAGCTTCACCCCCTCCGGGTCCTCCGGGATGGGGGCCGTCACCTGGTCCGTCAAGTCCGGTACCTCCCTCCCCGCAGGGCTGACCCTCTCCGGCGGCAAGGTCACCGGGACCCCGACCGCTGTCGGAACGCAGACGGTCTCCCTCACCGCGACCGCGGCCGGCGAGAGCAAGGACCTCATCGTTCACTTCACCGTCTGGTCCAAGATCGCCGGCGGGTCCGCGCAGACCATCACCTCCCACGGCGACACCGTGAGCTCGGCGGCGATAAGCAACGCCTCCGACATCGGGGTCACTTGGAAAGTGACCAAGGGGACCCTCCCCGCAGGCTTCTCCCTCAACGCATCCACCGGAGCGATCTCCGGCAAATCGGCCGCGCTCCAGTCCGTGACGGTGACCATCACCGGGACCAGCTCGCACGGCCCGGCACAGACCGCGACCAAGCAGATCACCGTCAGGTCCGAGCCCGCTCTGTCCCTGACAGGTCCCTCTTCTCTGATCACCTATCCGGGGGCCCCCGACAAGACCGCGGTCTTCGCTGCGACCTCCGGGACCTCCGCCGTCACCTGGTCCGTCACATCCGCTACCGGGGTCTCCATCTCCGCCGGGACCGTCACCGTCACCGATGGCGCATCCGCAGGATCCGTGACCGTCACCGCCAAGACCGCCTACGGCCAGACCGCGACGAAGACGCTCGCGATCACCAAGGAGGCGTCCGCTGCAATCAGCGGCGACGCATCCCTCGGTACGACCGTCGGCACCGCTGCCACGCAGACCTACACCTCCAACGTCGGAGGGACCTGGGCCGTCTCCGGAGCTCCCGCCGGGACCACCGTCAGCATCTCTTCCGCCGGCGTGCTCTCGGTCTCCGGGAGCTCGCCCGCGATATTCAATCTGACCATTACTCACACGACGCCTGGGGGCCAGTCGGTGACCAAGACCGTCAGCTGCAGCATCGTCTCGCAGCTCGTCTTCACCTCTCTCCCGTCGTCCGGCGTGATCGCTTACGAGGCCTGATTAGGAAAAAAATCGACAAGAAAAAGGAATGGAAATGAACAGAACGATCAACATCAAGAGCTTCGCGGCGCTGGCGGCCGTCATCATGGCCGCCGCCGCGATGGCGGCGTTCCTCCCGTCCGATGACGCGGACGCCGATGCCGAGACCTACGACACCGATCTCGGACAGAAATGGAGCATGAGGATCCAGTTCGTCTTCTCCGGCAAGGATGCGCAGAGCATCGAATGGGACTTCGGGGACGGATCCGAGCACAGCACCGAATGGAACCCCCTCCACGAGTATGCGAAGACCGGAGTCTACTACGGCAAGCAGACCGTGACAAACCCTCTCGGGACCGATGATATGACCTTCAGGATCGAGGTCATGGGATACCCGACGGTCGCCTTCGACAGCAACGGCGGCACCGCCGTCGAGACCATCAAGTGCACGTCCTTCGGCCAGATCGTCTCCGCGCCCAAGGCCCCGACGAAGGAAGGGGCGGAGTTCGCCGGATGGTACGCCGACAAGGGCCTCACCCAGGCCGTCGACTGGAGCCAGGGCGTGAAGAAGGCCGTCACCTACTACGCCAAATGGACCGGGGAGACCCCCGCCGAGCCCGAGGGACACTCCGTGCAGATCCTCGCCGCCGACGGGTCCGTCATCGCGACCTACACCGTCGGAGACGGGTCCAAGCTCTCCGAGGCGCAGATCGCCAAGGACCTCGGCAAGGACGGGAAGGTCCTCTCCGGCGTCTACACCGATAAGGACCTCAAGGACAAGTTCGACTTCGGCACCGCCGTCACCGGAGATCTGACCCTCTATGCCGGGTACACCGACGTGACCCACCCCGAGGACTCCTCCGACTGGGCCGTCATCGGCCTCTTCTTCGCAGGGATCGCGGCCATCATCGCCTTCGCTTTCGTCCGCCATCCTGCCTGCATCATCGCAGGGATCGCGATGATCGCGGTCGCAGCGCTCATCCACATGGGAGTGATCTCATGGTGAGCGCATCCAAGGACATCAGGATCAGGAGGACGGCGTTCCTCGCCGTCCTCCTCATGGCTGCGGCGGCCTTCGGAGTTGTCGCCATTGCAGAATCAGATAATTCAGACGCAGCAACAATGTATACTGTAAGACAAGGAAGTACTGCGCCGCCCTATTACTACTTTAGCAACGCCATGGATGTTGAGGATGTCACCATAAATAGTGTAACATATTCCAATGAAGTCGGACTCTCATACACCCCCACGTACTCTGAGGATGATGGTTACGGCATCATCGTAGCAGTACCAGAATCGTGCCCCCTCGATACGTATGCGATCAAAATCAATTACGACTTCATCCCTAATGGTGACGAGCCTCAGAGCAGCTCTGAAACATTCTACATCAAAGTGATTGCAGTTCAGAATCTCTCGGTTTCCGATCAGTCTGTCGTAGCAGGCGGATCTGTCTCCATAGACACCGGAATCTCCGGCGTGACCGTCAGCGGTCAGGATTGGCTGCACGTCTCCTCCGATGGCAGAATCTATGGAACGGCCCCTTCGGCGCCCGGAACCTACACGGCAACCGCCGGCTACGGGAGCCAGTCCGTCTCATTCACCATCACGGTGGTCTCCACGCTGGTGTTCACCAGCAACCCTGCGGCGGGAGTCATCGCCTACGAGGGCTGAACGATGGCGAGGGTTCAGTCGCAGTTCGCCGCATCTGCGGGGCTCGTGATGCTCGCCCTTGTCATGGCGGCCGTCGGGGCCCTCATCATCGCCGATTCCGGCGATGACAGCGATGCGGACGCGGGCACCTCGCCCGCGATCTGCACCGTGACCATCAACCCCGGCGCCCACGGAACAGGGAGCATCATCGCCTGGAGCGTGTTCTCCGGCAACAGCATCGAGCTCCCTGCGGCCGCATTCGCCCCCGAGGACAGCGAGAAGTACTATCTTGCAGGCTACGCCGAATCTTCCGGCGGGTCCGCGAAGTACTCCGCCGGCCAGGAGATCGCGGTCAGGTCGGACATGAAGCTCTGGGCCGTCTGGTCGGAGCCCGACGGGATGTTCGATTCGAACGCCCCCGCGTCCGGATCTGCGTCCGCCACATGGTCCTACAAGCCTATCGACCGCACGAGCTACTCCGGCGGCAACCCAGGCATGTGGGCGGCGATGGCCGAGATCCTCGGCTACAGCACGGACCTCGTCGTCGACAGCATGCCAGACTGGATGACGATGACCCACTCCGAGTCCTGGAACGAGGTCGAGTTCAAGGGGTCCCCGACCGGGCCCGGGGTCTACCTGGTCAGGGTCCATCCGGAGAAGCACAGCGATTTCTCCATCTTCTGGGCGATCACGGTCAAGGCTTCGTCCGACACCGCCCACAGGCTCACGTTCGATGCGAACGGCGGCACCGGCAGCTACTCCGTTGCACCGGGCGCCGAGGGCACCTGCACGGTGCTCCCGTCCGCCGGGTTCGCGAAGACGGGTTACACTCTGGCGGCCTGGAGCACGAAGATCTCCGGGCAGACGGTCTACTACCCTCTCTCCGCCGCCTACACCTTCACGGATCATGACGCCGTGATGAGCGCATACTACGCCCCGAACGAGGGCGTGATGGTCTTCGACGCCAACGGCGGGGTCTCCTCCGCCGGGGCCCAGGCATACATCGTCCAGTCTGGCGGATCCGTGACCCTC
Source organism: Methanomassiliicoccales archaeon LGM-DZ1 (assembly GCA_030168595.1). Lineage (NCBI taxonomy): Archaea > Methanobacteriati > Thermoplasmatota > Thermoplasmata > Methanomassiliicoccales > Methanomassiliicoccales archaeon LGM-DZ1. The sequence goes on from CP115556.1 coordinate 1,330,458, forward strand.
CCCTCCACCGGGTACACCATGCCCGGGCACGTGCTGGTCGGCTGGAGGTACTCCAACGAGCCCTCCGGCGCGGTCTACGCGCCAGGATACCAGCTGCCTGTGGCGGCCGCCACGCCGACCAACGCCATGTCAGCGGTCTGGGCAGATGCCTCGGCCTCCCTGCACAAGGTCACGTTCAGCTCCAACGGCGGATCCGACGCCGGCACCGGCAACTCGATCTCCGTCCCGGCAGGGACCAAGGTCGCCCTGCCCTCCGTAGGGTTCACCAAGAACGGCTACACTCTCCACGGATGGAACACCAAGGCCGACGGCTCCGGCGACGCTTACGATCGCGGCGCAAGCTACACCGTCGGATCCGCCGACTCGACAGTGTATGCTGTATGGAGTGCCAGTCAGGCATCCGAGATGCACGTGGTATCGTTCATCCTCAACGGCGGCAAGGGGTCGATCCCCAGCCAATCCGTCCCCGACGGGTCCACGGCCTCCAAGCCGAACGATCCGATGATGGACGGCTATGTGTTCAAAGGATGGCAGCAGATCGGCGGCTCCGCGGGCTACTTCGACTTCTCCAAGCCGATAATCTCGGACACTTACCTCCGCGCCATCTGGCAGCGTGCCATCTCCGTATCGGTGACTGGCCTGGCGGTCTCCGTCGCACTGGATGCCAACGCCCCCGGCACCGGCTACGCCGCGATCAGCTGGGGCGACGGCTCGGCCCAGCAGACCTTCTACAGGACCGTCACGAAGACCATGGCCGCCGGGACCTCCGGCGACCTGACCGTCACCCTCTCCACCGGGCAGAAGGTGTCCGCCCACTGGGAAGTGTCCTCCGGGGCCACGGGCCAGTTCAAGGTCACCGTCCTGGACGATGGCGGGAAGGTCCTCAGGACCTACACCGTCTCCTCCGGCAAGGAGCTCTCCAAGAGCTCCGTCATGAAGGACCTGGCCAGGGAAGGGAAGAGCGTGACGCTCTACACCGACGCCGCGCACGAGCATGAGTATGGGTGGGGCGCCGTCAACGGCGACCTGGTCCTCTACGCCCACTACACTGACAAGGGCAGCAGCGGAACCGCCGATACGGCCGCGATCGCTGCCGCGATCCTCTGCGCCGTCTGCATCGCCGGTTTCGCCTACTTCCGCAACCCGTCCCTGCTGGCCGCCGCGATCGCACTGGGCGCTGTTGCCGCCATGATCAAGGTGATGATTTGATACACGCTCAACTGAAAACCAACGCGGCCTTCATGGCCGCGATCCTGCTGGCCGCCACCCTCTGCGCCGCCGTCCCCGTCTTCAGCGACGAGGAGATCGCCGATGAGAGCGACGCCGACCCGATTACCCTGGGTGCAGGAGCCATCTTCCTCATCGGCTTCGCCGTCGGAGCGATAGCCGGCGGGGCCGCCGTCCATGTCATCGAGGATCTTCTCGAGAAGCAGAACGATGAGTTCAACGAGGCCCTGCGGGCAGGCGAGGCCAACCGCCTGTACTCGGTCATCGAGACCCTGGAAGCGTCCTACGCCAACTCCCTGGCCAACTACTCGCAGATCTGGTCCCTGACCTCGGAGCACTGGATCCGCGAGGCCGAGCTCTCCGCATCGGTGCTGTGGGCACCGAACACTGCCTACAACCCGTCCAACATCATGGCCATGTCCGGGGTCTACTCGAACAGCGCGATGATGCTCGCCGATGCCGTCGCCCAGCCCAACGCGCTCTACGGCGCGGTCAGCCAGAACATCGCGGCGTGGACCCAGGACGCGGCATACAACGACAAGATCACAGTATCGTGGACCTACGGCAGCCAATCGATGGGCTCCGCCGCATCGTGGAGCGGGAAGGAAGTGTGGGCCGTCTCCGTGCCGGCCTCCGCCGCCGAAGGGCAGGAGGTCTACATCGGATCCGACGGCTACATCATGTGCTTCGATTCCAACGGGTCCGCGGTCGGGCCCGACGGCCTCGTCTCGCTCCCTTCCGGGACCGAGAAGAAGGTCGCCGAAGGCGTCTATACGCTCTCGGCAGGCGCGACATATGTGTCCGACAGGATGCTCCCGGTGATCTCCGCGACATCCGCCCAGGTCCGCCCCGGCGTGATCATGACCGCCGGCGGCAGCTCCGCGATCGCTATCTACGACTCCGATTCCGGCAGGATCTCCGTCGGCGGGGTCTCCTACGATAGCCTCGGGATATCCTTCAAGGCAGAAGGCTCCTCCGCCAGTACCGTGGACGTGACCGAGGTGCTTAAGCAGCGCCAGGGGCTGCTGTCGTCGGTGATCTCCACCATGAACCAGGCCGATTCGTCGGCCTGGGCCGTATGGCAGATCTATAACGACGCCGGGTCCGCCAGCGCGTACATCACTACCCTGGCCGTGCCCAACGAGTACGAAGGGGTCGAGATGTCCGCCGCGCAGAAGCGCATCATGGCCGTCATGGCCCTCCAGGAGCTCGCGGGCTACTGGGCCGGGAACAGCGGGGCCCTGCTGAAGGACTACACCGTGACCCCCGGGTCCAACCAGCTCTTCATCCGCGGCGACATCTACAACGACCGGAACGAGGTCATCGCCAAGGACGCGATCTTCACGCCCTACTACCGCACCCAGGACGACAGCATCGCCCTCGGCAGCAACACCGAGACCCAGGCCGCCACCGTGGCCGTGTGGGCCACCGGCTACACCGGGTCCCTCAGCTCGTGGAACCATGTCACCGACCATCCCTACCTGATCACGTCCAAGGCCGGATACGTGATGGATGCGGCGGAGATCGAGTATGCCGGCGAATCCGTCTCCAGCGTGGACCTCGATGTCCGCAGCATCGACTACATCGAGCCCGGGAAGATTACCATCGTCCCGAACCCCGCACCTGATGCCGATAAGGACTACACGGCGCTGATCACCATCGCGTTCATCGCCATGGCCATCCTTCTGGCGTTCGCCGGGGTGCTCAACGGGCGTCCCGGCCTCGTCGTGATCGCGGTCGTCCTGGCCATCGCAGGGGCCGTCGGTGCCGGCACCATCAACGGCTGGCTCGTGAACGGGTTCAGCCTCGGAGGGCTGTTCTGATGGACATCGACACGATCCTCGCCTACGGCCCGACCGTCCTCCGGGTGGGCCTCCTCGCGCTCTGCGCCTGGCACCTCTGGCAGCGCAACATCGTCAAGAGCATCCTGTCGCTCGGCGCGTGCGTCGCGACCTTTATACTGGGGTGGTGACAGCATGGATGCTTCGCAGCTGCTCCTGGCCGCCGGGGTCGCCCTGGCGGGCGTCGTCGTCGGCGCCCGCGTGCAGAGGACGGCCCGGTTCATCTACCCCCTGGACTTCATGACGCTGGCCATCGCGGCGTTCATCCTAGCGGACCTCGCCCTGGGGGCCACCGGCATAGAGGCCACATGGTATGCTGCGTTCATCCTCGGCTACATCGTCGGCTATCTGATCGTGGGCAGGACGTCCTACATGATGCTCTGGACCACGGACCTGGCCAACAAGGAGCTGAGGATGGTCCCCCTGGTCACCTGGACCGAGGACGGCCGGCAGTACCTCCAGAAGCAGAGCAACGTGGCCCTCTTCCGCCGCCTGGTGCTGAGGGTCCGCCACGACATCGTTTCCAATGTCCCGCTCGAAGACGACTGGTACTCCGTGATCAAGTATCCCGCGTTCCCGCTTTTCCGGAGATGCGTGGTCGTGGCCGAGGCCGTCGACACCTGGTGGGAGCCGCAGCATCTGTTCTGGAAGTTCAGCGCCAAGCACTACGTTACGAGCATCCAGATCGCTTACGCGGGGACCGTCAGCAAGCTCCAGCTCGCGCAGGACGAGGACTCGCTGAAAGAGATGCAGGACCAGAACAACCGCCTGATCCGGGAGATCCGCAACCTCCGGAACCAGCAGGGCCCCGCCCTGATGGAGATGGAGCTCCGGATGGAGCAGGCGAGGCTGGCCGCCAAGCCGGTCAACAGGATGTTCGAGATGCTATGCAGGAGGCCGCAGCCGCCGAAGGACGGGGACGAGAAGAAGGGCACGCCGGAGGAGACGGCGAAGATCAGGAAGGAGGTGGACGATGCCACAGCAGACGACGAAGGCGGGGCTGAAGCTCAATCGTGAGCTCCGCAAGGCCGTGCACAGCGGCGACCAGTACGAGGAGTACAAGACGACCTACCAGTACAACCTTGGCTACATGGCCTGGGTCAGGGAGATCATCTCCAGGATGGAGGCCGAGATCGACGCCTACTACGCCGACGGCGGGACGCTGGAGGTGATCGACGAACACGACTGGCACCTCGTCTTCGGGGAGACCGAGATGGACATCAGGCTGGATGACGACGGCAACGTCCAGGAGTACACCCGGCGGCACGTCCACGGCCACATGCCGGAGGTCCGCAGGATGCAGATGATGTTCTTCGCGGCCAACATGCTGCCGATCTACAAGCAGATCCTCGACACGGTCCAGGAGTGCCAGAAGGACCTCGACGATGCCAACATCGTCAAGGGCCTTTCGGAGATCCGCGAGATCATACGCGGCGACAAGTACCTCACCGTGGCCGCCGTCTCCGGCGTCGGGATCTCCGAAGAGGACGACATCGACCCTTTCAAGATCTTCACCGACGACGGGGGCGATTCGCTTTGATAGCCGCCTCAGGACGCCTCCATTTCGCCCGCGACGAGCCAAAGGTCCGCCTCACCATGGACGACATGTTCCCGTCATGGACGGCCAGGGATATCACCAGGGACCTGCTCAAGAGGTTCCTGCTCCCGGTCCCCGAGGGGCGGCAGGTGGTCAAGGCCAGCATGTGCGTCGTGGGCGGCCAGGGATGCGGCAAGTCGGTCTTCTTCGAATGGCTTGCCGGGCTGGTCCGGGACAGGTACGGGGAGTCCCGCGTCCACATCATCTACACCGACGACATCCGTGTGGCCATCAGGATGATCGACGACAGCCCGGTCCAGCTGCTGATCATCGACGATGCCATGACCTGGGCGTCCAGCCGCCAGGTCTTCAAGCAGACCGACATCCTGGCCGACTACAACCGCTCCAGGCACGTCTTCGAGGGGCGCCTCCGGGGGAGGCCCGGCGTCATCCTCTACTGCTGGGGATGGCAGCGCTTCGGCGAGCTCGACCCCGCCTTCCGCCAGTCGGATGTGCTCGTCTTCAAGTCGGGCATCTCCGAGAAGACGGAGCGGGCCAAGATCCAGGAGTTCGTCGGCCCGGTCTACATGAGCTACCTCTGGAAGATCTGGGACCGCATCAGCCGCGGGGACAACGCGGCGAAGAACACCTCCGTCGGGGTGATCGCCTCGCTCCCGCAGGCGCGCGGCGTCGGGATCTTCCGCTCGGCATTCGCCGAGGGAATCCTCCCGCCGATGGTGAAGCACGAGGACGTGTTCACGGACGACGAGGAGCAGGACGCGGGCCCGGATGTGGGCGGCGGCCCATCCGGGGACGCTCCGGATGGCGCGCAGACGCCCGATCAGGCCGCCCCGGAGACACCGAAGGGGCCTGACACCATCCGCCGCGCCCGCCGCGACCCTGCATGGGCGCGCCGTATTAGAGTTTGGGACTACAGGCAGGCGCACCCCCGGATGACCAACAAGGCCATGGCCAAGAACCTCGGCGAGTCACCGAGCTACGTGGCCAACGCCATCAGGCAGGTCAGGTCGCTCATGGGCGACGGGCCGCCCCCGGAGGATCCTCCGGAAAACGGGCCGTGAAAAAACGGCTGGTCGCGCGTGCGCGCGTCACGCGCGTATAATAAAAATCAGGGCCGAAAGCAGACGGAAGCAGAAACAGAAAGGAAAGCGAGAACATGGCAGCAGCAGAGAGCACCAAGAAGAAGAGCGGATGGCTGGCGAGGATCCTCAGCGATGAGGCGGCGGCCGACCGTGCGGACGAGAGAGCGAAGAAGGCATCCGCCAGGGAGCAGAAGAGGAAGGACGCCGAGGCCAAGCGCAGGCTCAAGCTTGAGAAGCAGGCGGCGCAGAACAGGCGGTATGACGCCGTGACGCAGATCCGCAAGGAGCGCGGCGGCGCAGGCCTTAGCATCGTCTTCGCGCACAGAGACAGTCCGCCCGAAGGCAGGAGCAGGAAGAAGGCCGTCAGGACGGACTCCCGCAAGGCCGTCGACGCGATGAAGCGCAGCCTTCGGAGCCAGTATTCCGGGAGCACTGAAAGCCGCAACAGGGCCTACGCCGCCGATGTGGACGCCCAGAGGGGCGGCCGCCCGGTGAAGGACCTCCCCCAGTCACAGCAGAGGTCCGCGGTGGAGAAGGCCACCATCGAAGGCGGGCTCGGCGCCGTCTACTACGACGACCAGTACGCCTGGATGTACAAGCACGGCATGGCCAAGACGCCGCCTGGAAAGGTCGATAGAAGCAGCGAGGAGTATCTGGCCACCGTCAGGCGCTATGAGAAGCTCGCCGGGCGCGCCGGGTACGAGATCTACTCCGAGAGCCAGAAGGGGAAGAAGTCCAAGAGGCGACCATGACCGGCAAAGCTCCGAAGGCGCCTCCGACCGCTCATGAGCTCGCCAAACGCGCCCGTGCCCGCGGAGAGCGGGCGGCGGCCGTCGACTACGACAGGCTGGCCTCCAGGACCTTCCCGGAGGACCTCACGCCCGAGCAGGCCGCCAGATGGAGCCGCCATCCCGACCGCTACGATATCGAGGGGATCGATACCCCGGGCCGTCCGAAGCGCAATATCGGAGGCCGCAAAGGGGCCAGGGCGGCCGCCCATCGGAAGATCGCGGTCTACGGCACGAAGGACGAGGAGAGGATCGTCAGGGACACTCTGGACAGGGACTTCACCGCCGACGAGCTGAAGAAGATGGCCGGCAGGGGGATGGACGTCTACGTCCGCCCGATGGCCGGCAGAGAGGACGGCAGGACCTCCGGGAGGACCATGCAGATCGACCGGTACCGCGCCACCGAGAGGACGGTGATCCACGAGGGCATCCATGCCCTCAGGCGGAACGACGGATCGCGCAGGGGGGCTTCCAGGTCGGTGCTCCGGTCCCGGGGGCGCATGGATGCCGATGCCAGGTCCATCGAGGAGAGCCAGACGGTAGCGGAGCAGATCGTCCGCGAGCATGGGTCCGGGACTGCGGACCCCTACTACTGGAGCGTTCCGGTGAAGGACAGGAAGACCGGGCGCTGGCGCAGCCCGACCGATGCGGAGGCCGAGAGGATGTACCGGGAGGATGTGAAGCTCCTCTCGAAGCAGAACGACCCATCCCGGGCGGCCGATGACCTCTGGACGCAGACAAACATCTCCAGGCTCCGCCTGGGAAGGAAGCAGGCCGTGAACGCGGCGGCCGAGAGGGGCATGATCGGGCGCCGGGGCGGATCTCCCCGGAAGGCCGCGGTCAGGAAAACCGCCCCGCCGGTACGCAGATCCCCCAAGATCTCCCGCGAGGAGGAGTACCGGGACGCCATGGCGTACGCCGAGGAGGAGCGCCGCGATGAGCTCGTCAGGCAGATCATGTCCGAATACTCTGCGAAGCAGATCGCCGACAAGCTCAAGCGGTACTCCGGAGGCGACATGGGAGAGACCGCGGCGGTCTACATGAACAAGAAGCACGGCGCGGAGAAGCTCGCCGAGTACCTGGAGTACGCGAACGGGCTGGCCGAGGACCCCTCGATGCGCCGCGGATGGCTGGAGCACAGGGCGAAGGGGCGCAGGAAATGAAGGGAAGGATACGTCCGAAGAAAGAAAGAGTTGCGCCCGACACCAACATCATTGTGTCTGTTTTGAAAAGAGAGCCAACGTCTAAAGTATCGAAAAAAGCGCTCAATAAGATGAAACATCGCGACCATTTCATTCTATTGGGAACCGTGTATGATGAGATTGGGGTAAGCAAATCAAGCAGATTGAACAAAGATGAGAAAAAACGTTTCAGAAATTTTTCAGAAAAGAATCGCAGCAAGGTTATCCGGAAAGATTCAAGCAAAACGGACATTGAAAGATACAAGTCTGTCAAGGGGAACGATCGCAAAGTACTGGATGAAGCAAAGAAATCGAATGTGGACAGGATCGTCACGATGGACAAGAAATTCTCTCGCAATGATGGAAAATACGGAATCAAATTGTCCTCGCCTAGCGAATATCTGAAGAAATTCAAGAGGAAGAAGTAAATAGTGCCGAAAGAGATAATCAATCGCTCCCGCGAGGGTCCTTCGGGATTAACGTGCGAAACAGGCATGGGTGTGCGCGCCCATGTCCGCGGGAGCGCCTTCATACTCATTTCTGTTTTTGCTTAGCATCTGATTGGGAAATGGATCTCCCTTATGCTGAAGTTCAGAGTTTAGCGCCTGGGTACGGAGACATCCTTTGATTGCTTTGGAGGAGTTTCATTTTCTCCGACCATTTTTCTTCGGGGCAAACTGTCCGTTCTTGCTGCGCGGCTGTGGCCCTTTGTCTTTGTTATTGTCTGGATGCGTGCCCTCTCTGACGAGCTTCCTTGGCTTCCTGGGCTTCGCTCCTGGCCTCCGAATCCTCGCGGGTCTCCTTCTTCCCGAAAATTGAAAACACAAAAGACGAAATCAGTTCTTGCTGGATGCGGGAGGCTTGGGATCTTCGGAGCCGTCTTTCCCAGCGTTCTCGCCGAAGACGTCCCTCTTCCATTCGGCGAAGATCTTGTCGTACTCCTCCTTCGTTATGAGCACCGGCTTCTTCTTCACTTCGTTCCATTTCATCTTCCGATCCTCCTCATGTCCTCTTGATGAATTGAGGGTTTAAGGCTATATCAAAATAATGTTTCCGCTTGATCCATATCAATCCTTCGCCTCTCGATATGACCGCCACGTCGACATGCCGTCTATGCTTGGCGGGTCGTCGTGGCGGTCTCCGTTCTCTATCTCCATCAAGAGGCGGCAGACCCGCGCTCCTTCCGAGGTGACATAGTAAGAAATCGCAAGTTGATTGCCTTTGACGACCTCAGTCCTTATCCATCCCGCATCGAGGAGATCGGCGAGACGCGCCCTCCGAGCTCCGCTTGCAGGGCTCTTCTTATCGGCGATCTCATTCTGGATGATGCCTGGATTTTTGTAGATGTCCAGAAGGACATCGATGGCGTGTTTTTTGCCCAGAATGTCCCGTGGATGCATGAATTATGATGTCGGGATTCGAATTTAGGATAGATGTTCGATTAACGTTATTCGTTACGTTTATTTACCACGAATAACGATATCTGTTACAGAATTGGACTTCCGAGGACAGCGGAAAAAGAATCCCATCCATGGAATCCGGGGCTTCAACGCGCATACTGTCCAATTCTGCGCCCGCCCCGGATCCCTATCCCCCGCTATCTTCGGTACAACTGGAGATGAAAGGAAATGGAAACGGAATCGGACATACCTTCTGACATTCTGAAGAAGCTCCAAAGGCTGAACACGCTCGGCATCCGCCCCTACAGGGCGGACCGCGGACCGCACGGGCAGATCATCTGGTTCGTCCCGGCGGACGATCTCGTGCTTGTCGCTATGCAGAGGGCCGGCACGCCTGCCGTCGCCAAGAGCAGGGCCGGTTGGGTCTCCGCGGACCGCGTCTGCGGCGGGACCGACCTCGCGATCAGGCGCCACGGCTCCCTGTCCGAGGCCGAGGCGGAGATCGGCGGGCCCGGGGAGTACCGGACCGAGTGGGAGGCATCGGCATGACGCTCGGGCCCACTGCATTCATTCTCGAGTTCGTGAGAACCCACTCCGGCGTCACATCGAGGCAGATCTGCGATGCCTACTCCGAGCACTTGGGGCATAGATGCAACCATGCCAGCATGACCACGAGGCTCAAGATGCTGAGCATGCAGCAGAGGATCGTTCGCGGAGGGATGCCCGGGCGTTACATCTACAGCGGGGTGAAGGAATGACCGCCGAGACACTGGAGCCCTGGATCATGGGGGGAGATGCCCCGGTCGACATCCCTGATGCCAAACCCTGCCCGTTCTGCGGGGGCATCGCCGCGCTGCAGCCTGCACACGAGCGGACCGACGAGTTCGACTCGAACACGATCAGCACCGTCGACGACAGGGTGATCTTCAGTTACATGGGATGGAGCACCTACTCGCCCAACGCGCAGGATCGGAAGGACTACTACAGCAGTCCCGCAGTCAATCTCTGGCTGGTTCAGTGCAGAGATTGCGGCGCGTGCATCGGGCGCAGCTCATGGCGCGAGGCGGTCGCCGACTGGGGGGTGAGGCTTTGACGCGGATCTTCGTCGTCGACACCGAGACCACCGGACTCGACGGCGTCCCCGCCGGGGACCTGGTGCTCGACATCGGGATCGTCCGTGCCGACACCGTCACAGGCGAGGTTCTGCCCGCCTACTCCAAAATCGTCGGCTACAACGTGGACGACTGGGACTATGCGAAGCGCAATGCGTGGATCTTCGGCCACTCGGATCTGACCCTGGACGACGTCAGGGACGGAGTCCCTGTTTCCTGCGTCTCCGAGGATGTGCGCACGCTCCTTGCCGGCAGCATCGCCACTGCGTACAACATCCCCTTCGACTTCGGCAAATTTTTGCGCTACAGGCCCTGGGCCGTCAGCTGCCATCTCGCCCCGGACATCATGGTCGCCGCCCACAATCTCGTCGACGGGGAGTACGAGTTCGAGGATGGCTCGACGTCTTGGCCGAGGCTGGAGAAGGCATACTCGCAGCTCTGCCCGACCGACCCCGCGGGTCTGAACGGGGTCCAGAAGCACCGCGCCCTGTCCGACGCCATGGCCGCCGCCCACGTCATGCTGCGCCTGGTCAATGATGGAATCTACCCGAGGGAGGTGACGGCATGATCGGCGGGGAAGAGGCAAAGAAGATGAACGCCGAGGGCGTTGCGGAGACCATCAACGTAAAAGGAGGTGAGAAGAGAATGGCAAGCGAATGGGAAGATCTGGAGAAACTGACCAAGGAGGAGCTCATCATAGAGCTCGTCAAAGAGCGCACTGCGCACCGCGAGCTCTGCAGGGGCATGAGGGAACTGATCGGCACGCATCCTGCCGACGATGAGGGTTTCTTCATCGAGGGCGAGGGCGAGGAAGACTGGCCGGGGAAGAGGACCACGGACGGATGGGCCGAGAAGATAATCCTCTACGCGAAGAAGGAGTCCGGGGACCCGGAGTTCGATCCTTCGGATGCGATGGACTACGGGCTCAACGGATCGCAGGCCGATGAGGCCTTCGGAAGACTGGCCGGGAAGGGCATCGTCGATTGGCCGAGCGATGACCCCCGCAGCAAGAGGTTCAGCGGGATCAGCGGATATACTGCGGACGAAGTGGCCGCGATGGATCCGGAAGAGCGTGAGGAGCGCATCCGCCAGGAGAGGGAGATGGACGGCGATGGCCAAGAATAAATCTCCCATCAGGAAGGCCGATCCGGATTTCGAGGCCAGAAGCGCCGAGATCGAGGCGGACAGCATCAGGATCCAAGGTGAGGGGAAGTTCCGCAGGTCCGGTGTCCACCATGCCGAAAGGGCTGTAGCCGAAGGAAAGGTCAGGATAAAGATAAGGGAACCGTTGCCAAACACCGACGGAAATCCGAGAAGACCGCCCTCCGGCAGCATCCTGGAAGGCAGTAAGGCCGAGGTCCAAAGCCGCAAACTGACCGTTGCCAAATCCGGAAAGAAAGGCGAACCGGACAAGGCCGCTGCGAGCAGGGGCATATGGATCTTCGGGAAACTCAGGAGGCGGAAGGAATGACCGCCTCCGTCACAATTTATAACTGCATCCCTTACGGGGATGCAAGAGAACACAATGGGGCCAACGAGGTTCAAATTTTTGGACGTAGCACTCCAAATCCTCGGGGCCTCTCTCCCTTTTCTTCTGCCTTCTTGTATCTCAAAACACAGAGTTCTACTCCGTGCGAAAGACTGGCGAATTCCCTCGATTCGACCTTGGATTCCAGATATGAAATTAGTTCTGGAGGCAACGCTACAGTCAGTGATTTCTTACGCGTTGTGCGTGACATGCAAGAAAAATCACTGGAATTAATTATTAATATCCGCATTAGAATTGCATATACATCATGCATAATGCATGATGGAGTGCTACAAAATGACAAAATCGACAGCATCAGCGCAAGCCATGCAGGTCCCGGACGTCACCGGGTCAGTGGCCATGGAATGCCTCGGGAACCGCGCGGATCTGGTCCGCGTCGGCGTGTGGGTGAGCCCCCCGCTCTCCCTCTCGCCGGAGCAGATGAAGGGCCTGAGGGAGGAAACAGACCTCTTCCTGCGGCGGATCTACCGCATGCTCTCTGGCATTGCGGAGGAGAGGCGATCGCATGATCACCATTGCCGAGCTGCTCCGGCTCCGGGGCGGGGACGATTTCGATGTCTACGATTCCGTCGTCGAAACGGGATTCGAGTGCGCTTACGAACAGCACATCCCCGACAGGGACAAGCAGGATGACGAGGACTACTACTACGACTTCGTCTGCGCTTGGATCCAAGAGAGGATCGCGGTCGAGAGGATCTATAAGGATTCCGTGACCGCGGACATCTGGGGGTTCGTCGAGAAGCACATCCCCCTGTTCCGGAAGATCTCCGAACATGCTACCATCAGCTACCAGGTGCGCGGCGATGACGACGACAGCATCACTGCGGCGATCGCGATCTGCCAATGCCTCGAGGTCGGAGATTGGCCCTGCAAGGACTACGGGCGGATCGCGAAGCTCATCGGGGAGGAATGCGCATGACGCCGCGCATCAGGGAGGTCCCCGAGGAGGACATCGCCGATATGGCCGTCCGGTGCGATGCCGGCGGCCGCATCCCCTCGGGGCTCTGGCTGGCGAAGACATCCGACCGCGGTGAGGTCTGGTGGATCGCCGCCGACACGACGCACGGGATGCCCATCATCGATGAGTTCCACACCCGCACCGCCGCGGAGATGTGGCTGCGCAAGACGGAGGTGTGCGACATCATCCATGAGTTCGATGTCCGCACCTGGCTCTCCGGGAAGGTGAGCGCATGATCTCCGTCGGAATCGAGGACAGGCGCGTCTCCGTCTCCGACGGCGGCGTCCGCCTGGCGGACTTCATCGACACCCTCTCGCTTCTGCAGATCGAGATCTACCCGTCCGGCACCGGCGGGAAGGTGACCGTCGAGGCCTGCGTCGTCATCCAGGGCAATCCCGCAGGCGTCATGAGGGCCGACGCCGACTCCGTCGGCGTCTCCGGCGATGCCTGCGACCGGGGGCTGGTAATCAGGGTCCCCTCCCAGGACGGGAAGCGGAAGCGCATCCCCTCCGGATGGCTGGGCAAGACCTTGGTCGCCCGCGACGGCAGGCTCTGCGCGGAGGGATCGGAATGACCGTGCCCTCCGTCATCAGGTGCGACTACTGCGGATGGCCCACCACCCGGGAGCATGTCTGGGGGTGGACGGTCGCCCCGGGGAAGACGCTCTGCCCCCTGTGCGCCACGATCCTCGGCTCCAAGCCCGTCGTGTGTCACCTGTACCCGCAGGATGAAACCCCGAAGGAGGCGGGACAGTGAAGCTGACGCCCGTGCAGCTCGCGGATCTGCAGGCGGTCCGCGATGCCGGCTACCATCCGCTCAAGACCCGCATCCGCCATGGGACGATGATTGCCTACCTTTCCAGCGAGGAGATGCTGCGCATGATTGACGAGTGGATCAAGACTAAGGAACAGCCCGAGGGGCTGTTCATCTGCCAGGATTCAGGCGGCTGGTCTGTCTGCGAGGGCTACACCGGGGAGTGCTACGTCGAGTGGTTCCACTTCGAGGCATTTGCAATCCGCTGGCTGCTCTACGAGAATAACGACGATACGGACAGCCTCCACAGGCTCGACGACAGGATGTTCGCTGCGAAGGGGGCGGCCGCATGATCGACAGCGACATGGTTAGGCGGTACATCGATGCCACCGGGTGCGGGCCCTGCTGCGGGAACTGCCGCCACTGCATCGTGTGCCCTCCGTCGGATCCGGAGAAACAGGAGACGACATTCTGCGGTCTGCATCCGGTCGAGACGCCCGACGGCCTGGACTTCTGGGCGGTTTACTACGAGGACCTCTGCGCCAAGTGGAGCCCAGTCCCCGGTTGGGAGGGCGGAAAATGATCCGCGGCAATAAGGGGCTGTGGATCTGTTCGAGGCCCCACGGAGAGCCCCGCCATTATCGCCACGAGATGGCAGCGCGTGCCTGGGAGTGGTTCGATAATGACGCGGATGAGCTGGACGATCTCCTGGACCGCTGCCGTGTCCATCACGTCAAGATCCGCACCGAGTGGTTCGAGCTCCTGCAGTCGGGAGCGAAGCCGTGCGAGATCCGCAAGAACGACCGCGGGTACGAGATCGGCGACAGGATCGTTCTTCACGAGATCACAGCGACCGCCGACGGCGACAAACCGACCGGGCGCGAGCTTGTCCGCAGGATCTCGCTTGTCGTGGAAACGGAAGGGATCGCGGAGGGGTACTGCCTCCTCTGCTTCGAAGATCCGGAGGAAGAATCATGATGGGAGCCGGACAGGAAAAGATGATGAAAACGGAAGGCATTGCAGACGGCATCGATGGAAAAGGAGGTGAGAAGAGAATGGCAAGCGAATGGGAAGATTTGGAGAAACTGACCAAGGAGGAGCTCGTCATTGAGCTCGTCAGGGCGAGGGCCTGCTACAGGGGCCTGCGCGGGGAGATCGACAAGAAAGACATCTGGCCGTGGCCCGAGGACCTTTCGGGCCCCGAGCACCGCGAAGGTCCGGGGAAGGCGACGCCTGGATGGGCCGAGAAGATCGCGCTCTACGGCGCGATGCACCCGGAGGACGGCACGTTCTACTGGTGCGATCTGGAGAACTACGGCCTCGACAGGGACACCGCGTACGAGGTCTGCGGGAAGCTGATGCGCGATGGCAGGCTGAAGACTCCAGAGGGGGTCGATATCATGGATCCTGAGGAGGGAGACCTTTGACCATCCTCAGAAGGAAACCCGATCACGAAGCCTCCGATGTCGAGATCGAGGCCGATGAGATCGACGGCCCGGAGTATTTCCCCGGACGCAAGACCGACGGCAGAAACAGGTCACATGCCAGGGGCAACATCGAGATAACCATCCGCAAGCAGCACAAGGGGGCTCGCGACGCGAAGACGCGGCCCCCTGAAGGGACGGTTCTGGAATCCCCCGGGAAGGACAGCACGGCCGTCATCGAGGCCCGCAGGATCCAGAAGGTGCGCAAGGCCAAGAACGGCTCGGGGCGCGATTCCACGACCGCCGCAGGCGGCGTGGAGATTTTCGGATTTTTCAGAACCGCTTTGCACTCCCTCGGTGAAAAGAAAACTGATGAGAACGACAGGCGCGGGAAGTCCCCCAGCAGGGGGAAGAGGAGATGACCGTCAAGGCGAGGATCATGGGCACCCGCACCGAGTGCGACAGGATCTGCCGCATGGCGAGGGCCTGCGCCGGCGGGAACGTCCGCTCCATATCCGGCTGGTGCCCCAACAGGAAGGGCGGGGCCGTCGGCCCCGAGGGGCGCGTCTACATCGAGTTCGACATGCCGGGGGAGAGGCAGTGACCGAGATCTGCAGCGTCCGGCGGTCCGGGAGATTGTCCGCATCGCCGCGGAGGCGGGAAAATGAACGAATCCGAGATGGAGAGGATCGAGCGGTACTGCCGCGACCGCATGGGGGAGCCCGCCGAGAGCGTGCTGTCTCGCTATATGGACGCAGTTGACAGCGGCGCCTCGGAGAACCTCTATGAGCTCTCCGTTCAGGCCCGCATCAGCTACGAATCGGCCATCTTCCTATCGGCGATTCTGGTGAACGCCGGGGTGGTCGGGTAGACCCGGACGGCATCCGGCGGCGTCAAGATCGTGAGGGCGGAAAGATGACCCCCGAACAGGAGCAGGCAATCATCGACACTGTCCGCACGTTCCGCCCCGGGGCCCCGATCTGCGTTGATGATATCCGGTTCGCCGCTGCCGTCGACGGCCACGATCTATCGGGTGTGCTCCCCTGGGAATGGGGCCGCGTGATGAGATCGCTCTGCAGCAGCAAAAACGGCCCCTACGGAGCCCATGACCGGAGATCGTGGATGGCAAGGAGCCATTCTAAGGAGGTCGAGCGATGGCTCGTGCTTTTGCCTCGTGGAAGTCAGCCGTCGACGCGATGATCCGTGGTCTGCGCATGCAATCCAATCTCAAGGAGAGATCTCTGGAACATTACCGTCAGAGTTGTTGCACTGTGCTCCGCGCGATGGATGATGCCGGGCGCGGGACTCTGCCTAATAACATCGCCGAGGGGGATGTCAGATGGTTGCTCGACTACATGAGACGCCGCAATCTCACGGTTGCGACATCCAGGGGATACTATGCCGCGCTGAGGCGCTATCTGCGCTATTTCGGGAATAGGTCTGCCGATTCAATCAAGATCATGTGGCCTGACGATTCGCGTCCCAATGTCGACTGGCTGACGCCTGCCCAGGCCAAGGAACTGCTCGCGCTTCCGAAGGATCCGGTGGACGAGATGATCGTGCACTGCGGGCTGTGCCTCGGCATGAGGCGCGTGGAGATCCTGCGCCTGACCCCTGATTCGTTCCACGGCGTCTACGTGGACATCCTTGGCAAGGGCCACGGTGCCGGGAAGCCGCGCCGCATGCCGTACCACAGGGACACGCAGGCCGTGCTGTCTAGGTACCTGGCGTACCGCAAGGCCATGATCGGCTGCGTCCTGGCCGCCAGGCCGTCCGCCGCCGTTCCGGATGCGCTGCTGATATGGGTCCGGGGCCACGCGATCCACACCTTCGGCGAGAAAGGGACGGGAATCGATTCCCGCCTCAAGAAGCTGGCCGTCAGGATCGGGTATCCCGCCCTGTCGTCGCATACTCTGAGGCGGACCTTCGGGAGGGCGATGTTCCACTCCGGCATCCCTCCCGCCACCATCGCAAAAATGCTGGGCCACAGTTCGATTGAGCAGACCCTGCGTTACATCGGAGTGGACATGGACGACATGACCGACGCCATGAGGAGCTTCATTCTCCGATGTGGTGCCCAAAGTACAATGGAGGTTTGATAATTATGCAGAAATTAAATGGGGAAACAAACAAGCCAGCATCAGAAGTGGGGCTATCCGGATTTGAACCGGAGTCAATGGCTCCCAAAGCCACAAGTCTACCAAGCTAGCCCATAGCCCCGATATGGCACCAAACTGTGCGCTGGGTATTTTATCCTGCCGTCTGCCGCCGAACGGCGGCCCCGGTCAGTTTATGATGCCTCTTTTCCTGAGCTCGTCCGCGAGCATCCGGACGGCGGTCCCGCGGTGGGAGATGGCGTTCTTGTCCTCGGTGGGGATCTCCGCGAAGGAACGCTTACCGTCGGGGCTGAATATCGGATCGTAGCCGAATCCCCCGGTACCCCTGGCCTCATGGAGTATCTCTCCGGGGCAGACGCCGGTGACGATGATGCGCTCGTTCCCGATCCAGGCGCCGATGCAGCAGCGGAACGTCGCCGAGCGGTCCTCGATGCCATTCATGAGCTTCAGGACGCCAGGGTTGCCGACGGTCTTCTGAACGTATGCGGAGTACACTCCCGGGAATCCGCCGAAGGCGTTCACGAACAGGCCGGAATCGTCAATCATGAAGTCGCGCAGCCCTTCGGCATGCAGCTGCTTCATCCCCTTGTCGACAACCTCCTCGAGGTGGTCCGTCTGCACCTCGTCGTATTCGCGGTTGATGTGCTCCATCTCGAGGCCGTAACCGCCCAGAGACGACTGGTATTCCCTTACCTTTCCGGGGTTGTGCGTGACCACCCTGATCTTCAGGCTCATGTGTATCTCCCTCTTTCCTTTATCTCCCTGACCTTGTCCATGACCAGGGACGGCTGGGTCTTCACCCGGCAGTAGCTGTCGATAAGTTCCCCGTACGCATGCGTCAGGTTGGGATGCGCGGACGAGAACGCCCTCTCGAGGAGGCGTATGTCCACGCCCATGTCCTCCGTCTCGGCGAGCGAGACCCCCATGGAGAAATCGATGAAGCAGATCTTTCCGCCGGATATGAGCATGTTGGACGTGGTGAGGTCCCCGTGGGCGATGCGGGCATTGTGCAGCAGGGCCACGTCCCTGCCGATCTCGCGGCAGATCGCATCGGCATCCTCCGGGTGCTCGTCGAGGTGCTTCTTGACGGTCTCGCCGCCCATGTCCTCCATGATCATCTCGCCCGCCGCCGGATCGACCCAGTATATCATCGGAGTGCGTATCCCGGCCCTGCGGGCGTCGCGGATGAGCCTGGCCTCGGAGCGTATCCTGAGGGACCTGATCCTGGAATCGAGCTCGGGCGCGCGATAGCCCTTGGGGGACCTGACCTTGAGTATCGCCCTGCGTCCGAGGAATTCCGTGCGGTAGACGCTCCCCTCGGCCCCGACGGCTATCTCGTCAAGCCCCTCCATGTCCATGCCGGAGCGATGGCCCGCGGCGTATTTCAACTATCGCGCTCTCCCCTGGAATCCCGCGAAGGTTATATTCAAGCGTCATCTTATGAGCGGCCGTGAACCGCATCCCAATCGGCTGCAGAGCGTTGGACTCCCTCCTCGGCGGAGGCATCGAGACCGGCAGCGTCACGCTTTTCTACGGCGAGGCCGGGTGCGGGAAGACCAACATCTGCCTGCAGGCGGCCCGCAACGTGATCGCCTCGGGGAAGAAGGTTGCGTACGTGGACACCGAGGGGCTGTCCCAGGACCGCGTTCAGCAGATCTTCAAGGACCCGGAGGCGGTC
This sequence comes from Methanomassiliicoccales archaeon LGM-DZ1, assembly GCA_030168595.1. Lineage (NCBI taxonomy): Archaea > Methanobacteriati > Thermoplasmatota > Thermoplasmata > Methanomassiliicoccales > Methanomassiliicoccales archaeon LGM-DZ1. Next base: position 1,349,126 of record CP115556.1, read on the forward strand.
AAGAGCCTCCTGGTCTTCGCCGTCCACAGCTTCACCGAGCAGGCGGACCGCATAGACCAGATAGCGAAGATCGCCGGGACGGGCCTGCTGGGGCTCATCATCATCGATTCCATGACGATGTTCTACCGCCTCAATTACGACAACCAGGAGATGAAGAACAGCTTCATCCGCCAGACCGAGGTCCTCCTGAACATCGCCCGTGAGCACGACATGCCGGTGCTGATGACGTCCCAGGTGTACACCAACATCAACACCGGGACGATAGAGTTCCTCGGCGGCCATGCCATGCATCACAACGCCAAGACGATCATCAGGATCGACCTCCGCGGCAACGGCATGAGGAACGCGGTCATCAAGAAGCACCGTTCGCTGCCCGAGGGCAGGTCCGCGATGTTCAGGATTACCGCCGACGGTATCGCCGACGTCTGACCGTCCGGCAGATATGGGATAAAATGAGGGCCGGTCTCCCGGCCCGTGAGAAGTTTCAGACGTCCCTGCTGATGGCGTAGTCGGCGAGGGCGAGCATGAACTCCTTGTCCTCGGAGTCCTTCAGGCAGGAGAGGTGGGCCTTGGCGGATGCGATCTTCTCCTCTGCCGCCTTCCTGTTGTAATCGACGGCCCCGATCTCCCTCATAATCTCGACGCCCTCCATGCACTCCTCGTCGGTGGCGTTCATGTTGCCGAGGATGGACTTGAACTTCGCCATCTTGGCGTGGTCCTTCAGGTGCTCGAGGGTGTAGGTGACCATCAGGGTGCATTTGCCTTTCCTGAGGTCGTTCCCGACCGATTTCCCGGTCTTGGAGGAGTCGCCGGCGACTCCTAGGTAGTCGTCGTACATCTGGAACCCGAGCCCCATGTCGAGGGCGTACTGGTTGATCTCCTCCACGGTCTCGGCATCGGCGCCGCCGACGATGGCCCCTCCGGCCGCTGCGGCCGCGAAGAGGACGCTGGTCTTCAGGAAGATGGTCTCGATGTACCTCTCCTCGGAGATGAGCTGGTGCTCGTTGGTGACATCGAACTCCTGCCCGCGGGCGAGGTCCCAGACGGCCTTGGTGACGCGCCTGAGTATGTCCCTCATGGCGGCATCCGGCACATCGAGGTCGGCGATGATCTGGAAGGCCTTGGCGAACAGGGCGTCTCCCGCGTCGATGGCGGTGGGCTCGTCGTAGGCCACGTGCAGGGTCTTCATGTTCCTGCGCATGTCGTCGCCGTCCATTATGTCGTCGTGGATGAGCGTGAAGTTGTGGATGTACTCGATGGCCACCGCAAGGGGCATGGCCTTCAGCTTGTCCCCTCCGACGGCCCCGCAGGCGGCGAGGACGATGGCAGGGCGCATCCTCTTGCCGCCGGCGTACGGGTACTGCCTGACGGCGTCGATCAGCCTCTGGGGCTCCTCGTCCGGAATGTAGCTCTTTATGGGTCCGTCGACCTCAGCCGAGGTCTTCTTCAGATACTCTTTTGCGTCCATTTCAATCCCTCGATCCATTCGCGGGTCTCTCCCGCGACGAAATGCCTCGCTTCCGCGAGCTGTTTGATGTTTGCGGAGCCCGTCAGCATCATCGCCGCCCGCAGCTCCTCTCTGAAAAGCATGAGCTTCTTCTTGACGGCGTCCGCGGACTCCGTCGCTTCCCTGAGCACCGCATGCGCGACGCCTGCGGCCTCCGCGCCCATGGCCACGGCCGCGGCCACGTGCGTCCCGTCCAGGATGCCCCCGGACGCTATGAGGGGGAGCCTGGAGGCCCTGCATTCCGCCAGGGCGGCGGGCGCGGGGATCCCCCAGTCGAAGAACGTGTTGCCCATCTCGGCCAGGGCATCGTCGCCGATCATGCTGGCGCGGTACATCTCCACGGCGGAGAAGCTGGTGCCCCCCATGCCGGCGATGTCCAGGCCCCTGACCCCGATGCCCTTGAGCCTCTCGGCGGTGTACCCGTCGATCCCGGCGCCGGTCTCCTTCACAATTATCGGGTACCTGAGCGCCAGGTCGCGGATCCTGTCCCTGATCCCGGCGCCGCAGCGGTCCCCCTCGGGTTGGATGACCTCCTGGAGGAAGTTCAGATGGACGGCGATGTAGTCGGCGTCTATGAGGTCGGCCGCCGCCTTCACCATCTCGTCGGTGAAGGGCTCCCCGCTCTTCTGCTTCACGAGCTGGGGGGCGCCGATGTTGCCGATGACCAGCGGGACGTCGAAATCATTGATGACGGAGTAGGTCTCGGGGTCCACGCCCCTCACGCCTGCCCTCTCGCTGCCGACGCCCATGCCGATGCCGAGCTCCGCACAGGCCTCGGCGATGTTGGAGTTGATCTTTTTGGCTCCCGGGAATCCTCCGGTGATGGCGGTGACCACCATCGGGAAGGCGAGCTTCTTCCCCAGGACATCGGCCGTCATGTCGATATCGTCCATGTCGATCTCGGGCATGGCGTTGTGGACGAGCTTGACATCGTCCCAGTAGCAGTGGTCGGGGGCGACGCGCTCCTTCAGGCATATGTCGATGTGATCGGCTTTGCGGCTTCTGATCGTCATTAGATTCCTCCCTTGGCTGATGTGCAGATGACATCATGACCTTTTAACAGAGAGTATAGACGTCCGGGCACATTGCCGTTGATCAGGACGCAGTCCCTGTCCTCCGAGGTCATCCTGAGCATGGCCTCCATCTTGGCCCCGACGCCGCCGGTAACATCGTCCACCGAGGACGCGGTCCTGATGTGCGCCAAGGTATCCTTGGTGACCTCGCGGATGAGCTCCGCCGAGGGGTCGGTCTTGGGGTCGGCGGTGTACAGGCCGTCTATGTCGGACACGAAGATGACCCTGCTGGGGGAGTACATCCTGCAGAGCATCTCCATGATCTGGTCCCCGGAGACGATGGAGAACCCCATGGAACGGTCGGCGATCACATCGCCGTACATGACGGGGGTGATGCCGAGGTCCGTGAGCCTCTTGATGGGCTCGTCATGGTCGGCTATCAGCTTCCCGCCGTCGGCCACGAACGCCGCCGTGATGGGGACGGTGGCCGCGGGTATGCCGGCGGCCAGGAGCTCCTCGACCACCATGGACGACAGTTCGCAGCAGTCGCAGATGACGCGGGCCGCCGCCGGGATCTGCTCCGGCCTGCTGTAGCCTTTCTGGATCCCGTACTCCTTGGACACGACGTGCCCGAAGGACCCTGCCCCGTGGACGATGAGGACGTCTTCGCCGGAGCGCTTGATCTCCCCGGCGAGCCTGGCCACGGTCTCCTTCCTGAAGGTGCGGTAGGCGGTCTTATCGGTTATGACGCTTCCGCCGAGTTTGATCAGGATCATCGCGCGCCCCATCGCCTCTTCTGATTAATAAACTCACGCGCGCAAATTCACGCGCGCGCATATAATCGACAGGATGTACACCGGCCGCCTGACGGAGAGCCAGAATATGATACGGGCAGCGGGATGAAATGACGCATGCTCAGAAGAATGAAGAGAAGAAAAGTGGTAGACAGCGTGTCTGCTTTCCCGTACACTTGCGCAATACAGTACGCGACAGATACGCGAGAGGGCTTAACTTCCGGGTTCGAGATGGGACCGGGTGAACCCCTCTGCTGTGGCCGTCTGACCAAAACTCTAGATAGAGGCTTTGTATAAAAAGTTTTGCATCGGCCGTTCCGTCACCGGGCGGAACCGGCCGGCGGAGGCTCAGTTGGGCTTATCGATCTCAGCGGTGTCCGAGTCCAGGAAGTCGTTCCAGAGCTTCAGTGTCTCGTTGGCTTCCTCTTCGTCCATGACCTCGATCGCGAACCCCGCATGGACCACGACGTACTGCCCGACCTTGGCGTCCACCATGGAGATGTTGGCCGTCTTCATGGATCCGCCGTAGTCCACATATGCTTCGTCGCCGTCGATGTTCACTATCTTGCCGGGTATTGCAAGGCACATCTTCACTCACCTGATATTATCTTTATAATGGCCTCGGCAGGCTGGCCGTCGGCCGCCTCGAGCGCGGCGATGGCCTTCTCGCGGTCGCAGTTCGTCTGGGACATCACGAGCTCGATGTCCTCGCTGGGGAAGACCGGCCCTGCAGGGGCTCCGCCGGCGGTCCCTGCGGGGACCTCCGAGACGTTCCCGGCCACCTGGTAACTCTTGCTGCCCTTCATGTCGATGCATACGACCTCTGCAGGGGAGATGACGATGTCCTTGTCGGCGGTCCTGATGATGACCTCGGTCACGCCTTTGACCTCCTCCTGCTTTATGCCCATCGAGCGCATCGTGCGCTGCATAGCGCGGGGGTTCATGCCCCTCATTCCTCCAGCCATATCGGGATACCGATTCCGTTACCGCTAATTAACCCTTATCCGCGGCCGGGACGCCGCCGGGGACGGTTCCTCCGGGCATGCACCACACGGTTCCGAGGCTGGCACATCGGAGCTCTCCGTCCTTCTCCGGCAGACGGTGTCCAGCCCCTGCGCTCAGCGGTCCCGGGGCGCGACCCCCGCCCTCCGTCGGGAATATTATTATTGTCGGCGTGAGATAGAGTGCGCGTGATCACAGCAAAGGACCTCTTCGCCGGCGACGAGCTTGCCGGCCGCACTTTCCGCGCCCTCATGGACAAGGTCCGCTCCATATATCCGGACACCGACTTCGAGGTGGTCCGCGAGCTCGTGGTCTTCAGCACGATCGACCGCCCCTTCCTCTGGGTATGGGCCCCCGCCCGCGGGAACACCACTTACGGGGACTGCCCCCTGGTGATCTCCTTCGGCCTCTGCTACAAGGTGCCGCCGTGCAGGTACACCCGCATCGTCCAGTCTTCCGACGACCGCTGGATCTACCACATCGGCATCCCCGGGCCCGACGGGATCTGCGACACCCTGCTGACGATGATCAGCAAGGCGTACGAGGACAAGTCCGAGGACTGCGACTGATCCCGGTCAGTTTTCCAGCAGGCCGGCGACCTCTTTCTTCAGCGCTTCCAGAGCTTCTGCGGCTTTGGAGGCGTCCGGTATGCCGCCCTGGGCGAAGTCGGGTTTCCCGCCGCCCCTTCCGCCGAACATCCCCAGCACCTTCGGGAGGACCTTGCGGCAGTCGACCTTCGGAGACCCGGAGCCGAGCATGATGTTCGCGGTCTCGCCGACGGCTATGAACGCACAGACCGCCCCTTCGGCCTTCAGTTTCTCGACGGCCTCCGCCAGGACCTTCCTGTCCGCCCCCGGGAACACGCCGCTGTAGAACGCGGTGCCCCCTACTGTTTCCGGCTCCAGCGACCCGACGCCCTTCTTGGCGGCCTCCTTAGACGCTTCGGCCGCGGCCTCCAGGTTATGCTTCATGTTGGCGACGGTCTTGACTACCAGTTCAGGTTTGCTGCCGGTCTCGTCGATGACCTCGAGGCAGGTGGCCGCTAGGGATATCGCCGCATCGGCCGCGGCATCCCCGACCTTGAAGTGGATGGCCACCCCGTCCCTGCCGGCGGACACCTTCCGATCGACGAACAGCATGCCCAGCTCCGAGGTCTCCTGCACATGGACCCCGCTGCATGCGGAGTAGTCGATGTCGCCTATGGAGACGACGGTGATCTCCTCGTCCTCGGGAATGCGGTCGAGCTTGATCCTGACCTTGGCGAGGTCCGGGTCGTTCCTGGCCATCACGGTCTTCCTGACCGTGAGGTTGTCGCGTATCGCTTTGTTGGCGAAGGCGAGGGCGGAGCGTATCTTCTCCCAGCTCACGTCATGGTTTACGATGACGTACTTGTCCTCCGGCGAGATGTAGATCTTGGTTATAGCGAGGTCCGGGTCCTCGCGGTGCAGGGAGCAGAAGAGCAGGTGCTCCCCGGTGTGCCCCATCATGAGGTCGAAGCGCCTGTCCCAGTCGAGGCTGCACCATACGCGCATGCCGGGCCTGAAATCGTTGCCCGGGACGATGTGGACGATCTCCTTGCCCTCGTAGCGGACCTCGGTCACCCTCTTGCCGTTGATGGTCCCGGTGTCGCAGACCTGCCCCCCGCCTCCGGGATAGAACGCGGTCAGGTTCATGACGACCTTGTCGCCGTCGACCGCCGTCACCTCCGATTCGAACTCCGACAGGTACCCGTCGTGCCTGAAAACCTCGTCTGCCATTGCTATCGCCTCCCCGATGGGACGGCGCGGATATAAGACCGTGTCCCCGGGCGCATCCCGGCTGCCTGATCGCCGACAGGGCCGGCCGTCCAGACGGCCGGCCGGGCCCGATGTCGCAGCGATTCTCTCCGCATCTGCGGGAACGCCGCGGGGCGGGAACTGTTCACAGTAAAGTTAAATTCCCCCCGACCAATCGGGTTGGGAGAGGGAGAGAAACGTCCGATACTAAGAACTTCGACGAACTGGACAGGCGCATCATAGAACTCCTGAGCAGCTCCAGCCAGGGCTCCTACCGTCAGCTCGCCAAGCAACTCGGCGTGCACCCCACGACGCTCATCCAGAGGGTCAACAACCTCGAGGCCCAGGGGGTCATCCGCGGATACCGCGCGAAGCTCGACTACATGGCGATGGGGTACGGCTTTATGGGCATCGCCAGGGTCTTCCTGAACAAATCCGACACCATGGCGGAGGAGAGGATCTCGTCCCTGCCGCAGACCGTGGCCGTCTATGATGTTGCCGGAGACGCGAACGTGGTCGCGATGCTCTGCTGCCGGGACAGGAAGGAGTTCCTCGACACCATCATGAAGATCGACGCCCTCGACGGGGTCGTGCGCGTCGAGTCTTCCGTCATCCTGAGGATCGCCAAGAGCGAATCTGATTATGTTCCGGTCCTCGGGCCGGACGAAGGCTCGGTCTGACCGGGCTCTGGAGGCCTGACCCGCACCGTGCGCGCGCAGGCGCACATTATTTAACGGGAATGGGCAATAGGCGCCCCCGTTATCATCATAGGGGCACCCATAATGAGAAGAACGAACACGTGCGGAGAGCTCAGGGCCTCCGACATCGGGAAACATGTATGTCTGGAAGGCTGGGTGAGGTTCTCGAGGGACCACGGAGGGGTGGCCTTCATCGACCTGGCCGACAGGTACGGAATAACCCAGGTGGTCTTCGATCCCGCGGACCTCCCGGCCGGGACCGACGCCGATGCGATATCATCGGTCATGTCGACCTTCTCCAGGGAGTCCTGCGTCCTCATCGAGGGAAATGTCAGGGCCAGGGTCGAGGGCACCGCCGTGGACTCCAACCCCACCGGCGAGATCGAGGTCCTCATCACCCACGCCGAGCTCCTCGCGAAGTCCAAGCTCCCGCCGTTCGAGATCGGCGACCAGAAGGAGGGCGTCCTTCCCGATGAGGACACCAGGATGAAGTACCGCTATCTCGACCTCCGCAGGACCCCCATGATCAAGACGATGGAGTTCAGGAGCAAGCTCGTCCATCTTGCCAGGGTCTACCTAGAGAGCAAAGGCTTCCTCGAGATCGAGACCCCGATCCTCGGAAGGTCCACCCCCGAGGGCGCGAGGGACTACATCATCCCCTCCAGGGTCCACCCCGGCACCTTCTACGCGCTGCCTCAGTCGCCCCAGCAGTTCAAGCAGATGCTCATGGTCGGAGGCCTCGACCGCTACTACCAGGTGGCGAGGTGCTTCAGGGACGAGGACTCGAGGAAGGACAGGCAGCCCGAGTTCACCCAGCTGGACATCGAGATGTCCTTCGTCGATTCCAAGGACATCCAGGACATGATCGAGGGCCTCGTCTCCTACATCTGGAAGGGACTTTACGGCACCGAGCTCAAGACCCCCTTCCCCCACATCGGCTATAAAGATGCCATGGAGAGGTTCGGCTCCGACAAGCCCGACATGAGGTACGGGCTGGAGTTCACGTCGCTCACCGACATCGTGAAGGACGTCCCGTACAAGATCTTCAGGAGCATCCTCGCCGAGGGCGGGATCGTCGCCGGACTGTGCATAAAGAAGAGCATGGGAGAGGTCGGCAGGAACGATGTCGACAGGTACATCAAGTACGCCAAGAAGGTCGGGCTCGGAGGCCTCACCTGGATGAGGTGCGAGAACGGCATCCTCACCAGCAACATCACGAAGTACTTCACCCCCGAGATCCTGGAGAACATCAAGAAGGCGCTCGGCGCGGAAGAGGGGGACCTCGTGTTCATCATCGCCGGCCCCTGGAAGGCCACCTACGAGGGCGGAGGGTTCCTCAGGAAGAAGATCGCGGAGGACCTCCACATGGTCCCGGAGAACAAGTTCATGTTCTTCTGGATGGACCAGAACCCCATGTTCGAGAAGGACCCGGTCTCCGGCGCGTACACGGCGTTCCACCACCCCTTCGTCCTGCCCACCGGCAGCCTGGACGATCCGGACCACTGCGGCGGCGCCTGCTTCGACCTCTGCCTGAACGGGAACGAGCTCGGGTCCGGTTCCGAGCGTATCCACGATGCGGAGACCCAGATCGCCGTGTTCCACAGGCTCGGGCTCTCCGACGAGAAGATCCAGCAGAGGTTCGACTATTTCGTCGAGGCCCTCAGGTACGGCGCGCCTCCCCACGGCGGCATCGCCATCGGCATCGACAGGCTGGTCGCCATCCTGCTGAACAAGGACACCATCAGGGAGGTCATCGCCTTCCCGAAGAACAAGAAGGCGGTGTCCCTGCTGGACGGTTCGCCCTCGCCGGTGGACGATGAGAAGCTCCAGGAGCTCCAGATCATCTCCCTCGCAGGAGGCCTGGACGTCTCGGACGCCGAGGAGTTCAACCCCGACGCTGAGGACAAGGACTCCGAGTGAAACCTTCAGGCCGGGCCTTCGGGCCCGGCGATTTTCCTAAGACCCAGATGTCAGATTTATTCTGACGCTCTGCAGTGCAAGTTTAATGCCGTCACAGCAGGGAATGGATCAGCTCGGCCGCGAATCCTGCGGCCATGACGATCGCGATCAGAGAAAGAACGGTCGCTATCCTCCTCACCGCAGCGGTTCTGTAGTCCATAAATTAGGAATGCCTAAATAATATTTAAACCGTGCATGAAGAGCAGTATCGAACCGTTCTTCATGCACGGGCCGACGTTTCAGAACCATACTTTCTTAGCTCCCTTCACCAGCAGGAAGATGAATATCGGGCCGCCGAATATCGCGGTTATGACTCCCACAGGCATGCCTGAGAACGTGATCATCTTGGCTATGCAGTCGCACACCACCAGGATGGCCGCCCCGCACGCGGCGGAGCAGGGCAGGAGATGCCTCAGGTTAGAACCCACCAGCACTCTGGCCATGTGAGGGGCCTAGAGCCCCTCAGATCCTCGAGTCCGCTATCCTCTTCGCGGCCGATACCACGTCCGAGGAGGAGAACTTCCCCGGTGCGGTCTTCATGACGTGCCCTATGGCGCTGTTGAGCGCCTTGGTGTTGCCCTTGGCGTAATCAGCAAGGACCTTGGGGTTGGTGTCCAGGAAGTCCGTGATTATCTTCTCGAGGTCGCCCGCATCTGCCGAGGCGGTCTCAGCGTCGACGCCCGTCATCTCCGACTTGATCTCGATGGAGCACTCCGTGTCGGTGATCTTCCCGCCGGCGAATCTGCAGATGGTGCCGAGCACGGCCTCCGGGCTCCTCCCTGCCGCCTCCATCTCCTTCCAGGAACCGGCCACGGGGCCGGCCACCAGTTTGACGGCGAGGTCCTTGCCGTATTCGGCAGCGACTGTTTCGAAGAACTGTGCCAGATCGATGGATGTGGAGACGAGCTGCTTGGCCATCTTCTCGGGTATGCCGTACTGCGCGGACAGCCTCACGGTCATCTTCGCAGGGCTCTCCCTGATGGTAATGCCCTCGGCCATCTTCCCGATATGGAATATGCCCAGGTCGGGCTCGTCGATGTAGCCGTAGTCGGCCTCGAACTCCTTCTTCCTCGCAGAGTACGTTATCCCGCGGGACTCGTCGAAGTTCCTGGTCTCCCTCTCGATCTTCCCTCCGGCCTTGAGTATCTTGATCTGCCTGACCATCTCGTACGTGAGGGCGCGCTCGGCGTTCTTCACGCCGGTGACGTTCTTCACCTCGCACCTCTCCTTGCCGATGGAGATGTTGCAGTCGCAGCGGATGCTGCGCTCCCCGTCCGCCGGCATGTCGATGGTGGCGCGGATGTCGGCGATGAGCTGGGTCAGGAACTCCCTCGCCTCCGCCGGGGTGGAGATGTCGGGCTCGGTGACAATCTCCGCCAGGGGGACCCCCGAGCGGTTGTAGTCGATCAGCGAGTACATGTCCGAGGTCCTCTTGGTCTTCCCGGGGTCCTCCTCCAGGTGGATCCTGGTGATCCTTATGGGCTTCTTCCCGTTCAGCATCACCAGCCCGCCGGTCCCGATCGGGTGGTCGTACTGGGTTATCTGGACGCTCTTGCTCATGTCCGGGTAGAAGTAGGTCTTCCTGGAGAACCAGGTGGTGTCGGCGATCTTGCAGCCGAGCATCTTGGCGAGCATGATGCCGTACACCAGGACCTGGCGGTTCAGGACCGGCCTGGAGCCGGGCATGCCGAGGCACACCGGGCAGACGTGGGTGTTCGGGGCCTCCGCGTCGGTGGTGGGGCAGGAGCAGAACATCTTGGACCTGGTGGGCAGCTGAACGTGGACTTCCAGACCGATCTTCATACCGACACCTCCGGGCGCCTGAGGTCGAATCTCTTCCCCCAATCCTCCGCCATCGTGAGGAGCATGTCCTCGTTCCAGTGGTCGGTCACGAACTGCATCCCTACGGGCATGCCGTTCTCGGAAGAGTAGCCGCAGGGGCAGTTCAGGTGCGGGGTGCCGGCCAGGTTGGGCGGCACGGTGAGGAAGTCGGCCGCATAGTTCTCGACCGGGGTCATCTTCGAGATATCGCTGAATTTGGGCGATACGAAGGGCATGGTCGGGGTGAGGACGGCGTCATGGTTCTCGAACTGCTTCCTGTACGCGTCGATGACTTCCAGCCTGACCTGGAGGGCCTTGGCGTAGTACCTGTCGCGGAAGCCCTCCATGCGGGTGTAGGTGCCCAGCAGGATCCTGCGCTTGGCCTCGTCGCCGAAGCCGGCGGTCCTGACGTCGGTGAAGTAGTCATCGAACTTCTGGGACAGGTCGCCGTCCTGGCGGCCGTAGCGCATGCCGACATAGCGAGCGAGGTTGGTGGAGGCCTCCGAGGTCGCGAGGACATAGTAGGCCGGGATGGCGTACTTCAGCTCGGGCATGCTCACGCGGTCGACCTCGATGCCGATGGATTTGAGCTCCTCGAGGGCGCTGCCGAACGCCTCCCTGACATCGGCGGCGACTCCGGAGAGCGCCTCCTCGGGCACGGCGACGGAGGAGATCCTGGAATGTGCCAGCTTCAGTTCGGGCTGGGCGCATGACGTGGGATCCCTCGGATCTTTTCCTGCGATGACGGGGAGGTAGCGGGACAGCTTGGACGGGTCGGCGGACAGCAGCCCGACCTTGTCCAGGGAGTTGCCGTAATCGATCAGGCCGTAGCGGGACACGCGCCCGTAGGTGGGGACGATCCCGTAGACCCCGCAGAAGCTCGCGGGGCAGCAGATAGATCCGCCGGTGGACACTCCCAGCGACACATGGCCGTCCAGGACGGCGGCCGCGCAGGCCGAGCCGCCGGACGACCCGCCGCAGGAGCGCTCCAGGTCGAACGGGTTCCTGGGTATACCGAAGGCCGAGTTGGCCGAGAAGGTCCCGAAGCCGAACTCATCCATGTTGGTCTTGCCGATGAGCTTCCCTCCGGCGGCCTTCATCTTCTCGATGGGCGCGGCGTCGAAGACGGGGCGGTAGCCCTCGAGGATCCTCGACCCGGCGCAGGTCTCGAACTCGCTGGACGTCAGGTTGTCCTTGGCGGAGAAGAGGAACTTCGCATCGCCGGGGGTGCCGTCCTCGCAGAAGGCCCTGAACATCTGGTATCTCTGGTTGATCGCTTTCAGCCGCGACATGGTCTCCGCGTCGCTCATACCAGCTTGGGCCCCCTGACGTAGTTCTCGTAGGTCTTCATGTCCTTCAGGAGCTCGGCGGGATCGATGTCCTGGCGGGGCTCGTCCTCCCTGGTGATGTCGGCAATCTCCACCGGGTTCACCCCGATGCCGTCGTGCCCGGGGGCCTCGTCGAGGACCTTGAAGTAATCAAGTATGTCGGCGAGGTCCTTCGAATATCTGTCCAGCTCCTCATCGGTGAGCCTGATGTGCGCGGTCCTCGCGACCCGCGCAACCGTTTCTCTGTCCATTGCATGGCCTCCGGGGGCCCGGCGACGGGCCCCTCATTGGTGCGCGGATTGGTTTGTTTTATAATAGAATTGCGCGTTCGGCGCTTCTTCGCTGCCCTGCTGCCGGCGCATCGGCCTTCTCATTGTAGAAGATCAGCCCGTAGAAGGTCACATGGTCCTCCTCGAACCTGAACTCCAGGCCGTTGTCCTCCAGGTACTCCATCAGGAGGATGCCGTAGGCGCTCACCGAGTCGACCCTCTGGTCGGGATGCCTGCACTCTCCGGGATAATTGCATTTCCCGCAGTAGTTGCATCCTCCGTCGGACAGGCACATGCAGCTGTAGTCTCTTGCGCGGAGGAAGCTCTGCATCGTCCTGAGCAGGTTCTGGAGCTTTCCGGAATAGGATTTCAGGGCATCGGCGTCCTTTATGTCGACCCTGTAGCGATGGTAGACCACCGCTGCGTGGCCGTATTTCCTGATCTTCCCGAGGCATGAGGCTATGTTGCCGGCCCCCGGAGGGCATCCCCAGTTGGTGCCGTAGCATTTGCAGACGTTCTGCTCGCACATGTGCCTGCATTTCTCGGCGTCCCTCACCGTAAGCCTCGGAAGGGCGATTTCCTTGAATTCGAAATCCGGGCATCCTGCAGCCCTCGCCACCTGGTTCCAGAGATCCTCGATGGACATACCCAGAGATTGGCATTCGAAGATTATAACCTTTCAGCGCGGAGAACGGCCCGGTGCCGCTCCCGTCATTTCCTGCGTCCCTTCCCCGAGCGGAACCAGACGCTGTTGGGGTCTTTCATGGGGACGGTTTCGGGGTGGCAGCGCCTGCACGGGCGGTGGCCCTGCGCTTCGGCCTCCTCGCGGGTGCTGTAGAAACGGATCTTCTGGCGGATCGGGATCCTGCCGGAACAGGAAGGGAGGCAGTACACCTCGGAATCATATGCCCCGTAGAAGAAGACGCCGTCGAAGTCCTTGTCCCTGCGGAGGACTATCTCGTACATTTCATCTTCCGAAAGCGTCAGCACCATCGTATATCAGATGGTGCTGGATGCTATAATGGTGTTTGCGCATATCTTCGCATTTCAGGCTCGGATTCCCTCTATCGGTCCTTTCCTGCGATCGGAGTTTGTTTTTTTTTGCGGGAGAAACGGCCGCCGGCATGCCCGGGATCGGCCGCCCAGATATCATATGAACTTCATCGGACCTGCCGAAGGCCCGAAGAGCGCCCCCTTAGAGCGGCCTGTTTCATGTTCAGACCGTCAGGCGGGTTACAAAGGATTTATTAGCCGCGCGTCATGGCATATAGCATGGCAGATGAGATGGATGGTCAAGCCCCCGAAAGGGACCCCGCCGTTCAGAAGAAGTTCGATGCGGCCATGAAGGCCATGAGCTCGGGCGATTTCAAGAAGGCATACAGCGCGTTCAAGAAGTACTCCTCCGAATACCCCGACGATGCGGAAGGATGGTACTACACCGCAGAGTGCGGGAACTATGCCTCCGGCATGTTCGGCGCCAAGGTGAAGACCGAGGACATAATGGCGGCCTACACCAAGGCCATCGAACTCAGCGGGAGCGCCGATTACTATCAGTCCTACGGGCTGTTCTGCATATCGGTCGGCAAGTACGACGAGGCGGAGAAGGCGTACAACGAGGCGGCTGAGATTGATGAATCGATGTCCCCGACCTACTACTCGGAGTTCGCCATCGAGTACTACAACGCGATCATGGCCAGTTATGCGGACATCGCTGACGATCCCAAGTCCGCGGCGGCCCTTGCCCCGTACAAGAAGAAGGCCCTGCAGTACCTCCTCAAGGCGATAGACATGTCACCTGAAGAGGCCAAGAGCCTTCTCTGAAGATCTATCAAACATCTTGCCGCCTTCGGGCGGCCGGTTCTTTTTTTCAGCGATCTGCGGACTTCGGGGATTTCCGCAGTTTGCAATGTCTGTTGATGGACGTTACTGTATATTTCAGTCCATCCATATGGCCTTTGTTTTACGAATTTCGTATTTTAGAGATTATTTTATGGTTATATTCAAATATCATTAGACATTTGTCTAATTTCGAAGGAAAAAACAATTCAATCGTGGTATCAATGAGGTCATCAGCAATCGCAGCGGCGGGAATCGCATTCCTGGCAGCCACAATCGCAGCAATAGTCTTGGTGTCGCCCGTTTCATCGGCAGATGACGGCTCAGCGGCCGCAAGCGTCAATGTCACCATCCCTTGGATCCTTGTGTGCTCCGCGCTCGTGTTCATCATGGTGCCCGGAGTCGCATTCTTCTACGGAGGTATGCTCAGAAGGCAGAGCATGACCTCTATGATCGCCCAGTGCCTCGCGGCTACCGCGGTCATGGGCATATCCTGGATTGTCGTCGGCTACTCGCTCGCGTTCGGCGGCGATGCTGCCCTCATCGGTAACCTCGATCACGTCCTTCTGAACGGCATCGACGAATTCGACATGATGGACGGCGGCGAGATCTCCTACCTGGAGTTCGTCCTCTTCCAGATGATGTTCGCCATCGTCACTGCCACGCTCGTGCTCGGTGCATGCGCTGAGCGCATCCGTTTCAACGCGATTATACTCTTCCTCATCTTCTGGTCGGTCCTCGTCTACGCTCCCATGGCCCACTGGGTCTGGGGAGGGGGGCTGTTCGACCAGTATCTCACCGTCCTCGACTTCGCCGGAGGGACCGTGGTCCACATCTGCGCCGGAGTGACCGGTCTGGCACTGTGCATATTCGTCGGTCCCAGACTGGCTGGGACCCGCAAGTCCTCACGCGCCCACAGCATACCCATCGCTTTCCTTGGCGCCATGCTGCTGTGGTTCGGATGGTTCGGGTTCAACGGAGGGTCCGGCCTTCTGGCCGATGCATCCGCAGTCCATGTGTTCTTCACCACCCAGGCCGCCGCTGTCTTCGGCATGGCCGCGTGGGGAGTCGCCCAGTACATCAAGGTCGGGAGGGTCGGCGTCCTCGGGCTCATCGCGGGAGCGATCGCGGGGCTCGTCGCCATCACCCCCGGTGCGGCGTACCTCGGGTTCACCGAATCGATGTTCACGGGGGCGGTCGGCGGGGCCCTGTGCTTCTTCGCCGTCACCTTCATACACTCCAAGCTGAAGTTCGATGATGCTCTGGATGTCTTCGGCGTCCACGGCGTCGGAGGGATCTGGGGAGCGATCGCCACCGGCATCTTCGCGGACCCGGACCTTTCCGGCGGCGTCGCCGGGCTCATCCACGGCGGCACCGACCTGTTCATCGGGCAGATCGCGGCAGTCGCCTTCACCGTCATCTTCTGCTTCGCCATGTCGTATGCGATCATCTGGGTCATCTCCAGGTTCATGAAGGTCCGCATACCCGAGGCCGAGGAGTCCATAGGGCAGGACATCGTTGAGCACGGGGAGCCGGCATATCTCTGAGGTGAAATGGAATGAAGATGGTCGTAGCGATAGTGCGCCCCGAGAAGTACCAGGACGTCAAGGACGCCCTCAAGGCCAAGGGGATCACCGGGATGACGTTCACCCACGTCACCGGCCGCGGGAAGCAGGCAGGGGTCAAGTTCACCAACAGGGTCGGCGAGTTCGTCGTCGACGAGATCGAGAAGGTCAAGATCGAGATCGCCGTCGAGGACGATCACGTCCCCTGCGTGATCGACACTGTCTGCAAGGCCGCCAAGACCGGCCGGAGCGGTGACGGATGGATCTTCATCGTCCCCATAGACGAGGCTGTGAGGATCAGCACCTACAAGACCCCTGAGGACTCCGGCGGGGAAGCTCCCGCCGAAGACCGGGGCGGGGAGGAGGAACCCTGAAAAGGTCCGGGCAGGTGAACGGGCCCGGAAGGCAATCTCCTCCATCAGAACGCTTCTCGGACCGCAGGGTCCATCCCTGCGGCCCGTTATTTTCAATGTTAATTTTTCAATGTCGATCGGCCGATGAGCCGATATCCTGCATGCATCTCGGCAGGCAGTTTCTCTCTCGACCGTGCAAGCGGCCGTCTCGGAACAAGGCCGCATCGATGATCAGGCCCTGTATCATCAAGTATGCTTGAACAGGACAATGGCGCCCCAATCCCTAAGAAGGCGGCAGGCTGTAAAACGTATGGTAGCGAGGGGTCGATTTGAACGACCGATCTCCGGGTTATGAGCCCGACGGGATATCCTGGCTACCCTACCTCGCTATGATGTGCCCTACACTTGGCTTACTATTTAAATTTCGTGAAGGGCGAAACGGTTTCAGAAGAGCTTCTTCAGGAACATCAGGTCCTGGATCTTGCCTTTGATCGAGATCTTCTTGGTCACGTACGCACGCATGGGCCTGAGGTCCCCGTCGACCAGCTGCTGGAAATACTCCGGGGTGGTGGTGACCGTGATGTCCGCACCTTCTACGAACTCCGGTTTGAAATCGGAGATCTTCGCATCGGAGAGCTTCATGGAGTATTTCTCCTCTCCGAGGTCGAAGTTCACGGTCTTCACGAGGTCTTTCGTCTTCTCGTGAACGTCTGCGTCGTCGGCCATCCTCTTATTGGCCTTATCAATGAGTTCCTGTATGGTCGCTTCCATGGTCATGGTCAATCACCAATCGTCCAGTGTCGTGTTCTTTCCTTTCGAGAGCATTGCCTTGACAGGTTCCCACGATTTTCTAGCGTGTGGCGGTGCACAGCGGTGGTTCTTAATCCATTTTTCTATGAAGTCAACGGTCACGGGGTCGCTAGGGTAGCCGGAGCCTACCGGCATGCCGAACTCCCCGCGGTAGCCCTCCACGATGCGGTCCCTGGTCACCTTGGCCATAATCGAGGCGGCCGATACCGTCGGGTAATTGGCATCGGCCTTATGCTCTGCCTTGACCGTTATGCCCCCGGCCATCCTGGACAGCGTCCCGGCGAACCTTCCGGTATTGGGGTCGGGGCAGTCGGCGACCGCGAGGTCGCAGGGGTGCATGGCCGCGAGCGCGGCGAAACGTTCCAGTTCGATCATGTTCAGGGATTTGGCGCTCATTTCGGAGTCGATGGTCTCGGCCTCGATGACCGCGACCTCCCAGTGCGGCACGGTGCGCGCGATCTCATCATACAGCGATTCCCTCTTGGCGGGGGTCAGCATCTTGGAGTCCTTCACGCCGAGCTCCCTGAGGGCGGCGTCATCGTCCGACCATACGGCACCCACGACGAGAGGCCCGAGCATCGGCCCGCGGCCGGCCTCATCGATCCCGCATATCATCGTGCCCATGCGGCCTCCATGCAGCTGCGCGGATAAATCGGGAACGGTCGTGCAGCGGATGCCGTCCAACCCTCTTTCGGGTTATCCTATATGATTTAAGTAATTCGTTCTTTACCGCTGTCATATGGCATTGAAGTGTGACGTGCAGTACAGCAGGGGATCCACGGGGTTCAGGCTCTCTAAAGTAGGGGTCTCCGGCGTGCGCAAGCCGGTCCTGATCGCAAGGCCCGGGATGAACAGCCCCCTGAGCAACGTCGTCAACTGCTCATTCGACATCTTCGTGGACCTTCCGGCCGCGCAGAGGGGCAGCCACCTGTCGAGGAACGTCGAGGTCCTCAGGGCGGTCGCCGAGGAGAGCATTTCCCATCCCGTCGACGGCCTGGAGAACCTGGCCGCCGATATGGTCAGGAAGCTCCTCGTCAAGCACGAGTATGCCATGAACGCCTACGTCACCATCACCGCCGAGTACTTCAGGCCCAGGAAGACCCCCTCGGGCAGGGACACCCTCGAGGGCTACACGCTCCTGGCGGGCGCCACCGGCACCAGGGACGGGGAGATCAGGAAGACCATCGGGTGCGAGGCCGTGGGCATGACCGCCTGCCCCTGCGCCCAGGAGACCGTCGGGGAGCTCCTCAACGTCGAGGACCCCGGCTTCCCCATGATGTCCCACAACCAGAGGAACGTATGCTCCATCGTGATCACCACCGGGCCCGAGGAGAGCATCGAGGCCGATGATCTGATCGATCTCGCGGAGAAGTCAGTCTCCAGCCCCACCTTCGAGCTCCTCAAGAGGGAGGACGAGGGAAGGGTCGTCATCAACGCCCATGAGAACACCCGTTTCGTGGAGGATGTCGTGAGGAACGGCCTCACCCTGGTCGTCACCAACTTCCCGAAGCTTCCCGATGATTGCGAGGTCAAGGTCTCTTCCGACTCGGAGGAGTCCATCCACAAGCACAACGCCTATGCCGAGCGCACCGCCACCATGGGCGAGCTCCGCGAGGAGTTCGCGCAGAAGGTCCAGGCGCTCTGAAGATCCTTTTTCAGGCGTGTCATGCCTGCGGAGGGGCGCTCATGCCTCTCTGCAGATCTCCTGGGACAGTGTTTCCGCCCCGTACTGTCGTTCTGCCCGGGGAACTCATCCGGGCACTCCGGCGGCCGTTTTATGAATCTACTTTGAAAAAATGCAGACGGGCGCCGCAGGCATGGCCTGCTCCGCCGTCTGCGACTGGCTCAGATCCTGCTGAGCTTCTTGTCCATGATCCCGATGTCCTCGACGGTTATGCCGTCGGGGGCCTCGAGGCCGTCGAGATGGCCGGTCCAGTAGACGACCACTCCGGGGCCGAACAGCTCGGTATAGGGGATGAGCTGGTTCTTGCAGTTGTAACGGAACTCCACGGCATCGCCGAACGAGGCCTTGCTCTCGATCCAGCGGATCTCCCTGCCCTCGAACTCCATCGGGGAGTCCAGGAGGCAGTCGGGGGTCTTGCCGGTCGCTCCGGCGGCCCTCTCCTCCTCTTCCGTTTTGTATGAAACGTCTTGGCCGTCCAGCCATTCCCAGAGGAGCCCTTCTCCCCATTTCCCGCGTTCCTTCTGCCTCTGGTCGGCCTGGGGGGAGTAGACGATGTCCTTCTCGGTTGCCTCGCGCAGCTCGGCCGCGGTCTCGGGGCTGTCCAGCAGGGAAGGGTCGCGGACGTATTCCCAGAAGACCTTCTTGGTGCACCCGTCCTCGAGGAATATGGTCATGGCCGTCAGCATCGGCGGGTATCCCAGGCGGTCGGCGATGGAGCAGATGCTCTCGCCGCCGGTCCAGTCGCGGAGGATCTCCCTGGACTTCTTCCTGACCGTGTGGAACTTCTTCTTGACGGTCCTGTTGACCTTCTGGGTATACAGGGTCTCGAGGAAGCGGGCATCGTAGCCCTCTCCCTCCAGGCGCTCTATGTCGTCCTTGCTGTTGAGCTCGCCGTAGATCCTGGAGTACTCTCCGTATTCCATCGGATCACTGTCTGAACTGCCTGACCAGGTCCTCGACGGCGGCGAACACGGGCTCCCTCACCATGGCGGTAGGGGGGCAGTAGGCGTTCTCGCCGTTCGCAAGGAACTCCTCGGCAGTGGTCCCGGCGGCGATGACCGCCGTCATCCAGTCGATGCGTCCGGTGGTGTTCTCGCCTGCGACGATCTGGCACCCGATGATGCGGTGGGTGGCGCGGTCCCCTATGACCTTCACGGTCATGCGCTTGGCGCCGGGGAAGTACCTGGCGCGGGTGAGGCCTTCGGCCCTGCCGGTGGCGGTGTCCGCTCCGTACCAGGAGGCAAGTCCCAGCGACATCCCGGTGCCGGCGATCTCCATCTCCCCGATGGGGCTAACCCACGGGCTCAGGGTGGGCCCGCAGATCTCGCGGCGGCCGACGGCGTTGGTCCCGGCGACCCTGCCCTCCTTGACGTCGGACGATCCGAGCTGGCTCATGGTGGGCCCGGGGTAGACCCCGGACTGGCACTGGATGACGTCCCCGCATGCGAGGACATCGGGCATGAGCCTCCCGCGCCTGTAGCACTGCATCGTGGGCGCGACCGCGACGGCGCCGAGCTGGCCGATGTCGAGGCCCAGCTGCTTGGCGATGTCGGTGTTGGCGCGGACCCCGGTGGCGAAGATGACGATGTCCGCCGGATAGGTCTTGCCCAGGGACTCGACGCCCTCGGCCTTCCCATTGCCGGTGACCTTCTGGACGGGCGCCTTCAGGACGATGGTGACGCCCTGGTCCTCCAGGTATTTCTGGACCTGGGCGGCCATGTCGGCATCCGCGATCCTGGGTATGACCTGGTCCATCATCTCGATGACGGTGACGTCCTTGCCGATGTTGTTGAGGGCGATGGCGAGCTCGAGCCCGATGACGCCCGCTCCGGCGATGACGACGTTCCTGGCGGTCTTCAGGCAGGCCTCTATCTTCCTGCCGTCCTCGACGGTCCTGACGGTGAACACGCCGGGGAGGTCCTTCCCCTCGATCGGGGGCACGAAGACCCTGCCGCCCGTGGCGAGGACCAGCGAGTCGTACTCGTAGGTCTTCCCGCCTGCGGTCACGGTCTTGGTGACGGTGCCGTCCTTGGCCCTGTCGTTGACGGCCGACTCCACCTTGGTGCGGGTCAGGACCTTTATCCTCCTCTCGGACGCGTACCACTCGGGGGTGTGCATTATCATCTGGTCCCAGGTGGACTTCCCCTCGAGGACCCAGGGGATCATGCAGGGTGAGTATGCGATATCGCAGTCCTCGGTGATCACGGTGATGTCCGCTTCGGGGTCTGCCGCACGGGCAGCGGACGCGGCCGACATGCCGGCGGCGCCCGATCCGACTACTATGACTTTCTTCGCCATTTGAATGCCTGCGTCGCCATGCCCCTATGATATTAAAAACACGCGAGGGCGGGGGCCCGCGTGCGAGTCCCAGCGGTCCGCCTGCCAAGGTTAATAATCTGCCGGGGCGTGCGGACGGGCGATGAAGAAGGAAAGAGTTCCGAGCGAGCCCGAGGCCGTCTGGTCCGAGAAGGACATGGCCGGAGGGGAGGCCGTGGATGCCCAGGTGATCATCCTGCGCACCAACGGCTGCTGCTGGGCCAAAGCGGGCAGGGGAGGCTGCACCATGTGCGGCTACCGCACCGCCTCCATGAGCGGGGTCACAGCGGAGGACCTCAACAAACAGGTCGATCTGGCACTTTCTAAATACCGCGGCGAGCCGTTCGTGAAGATCTACACCTCGGGGAGCTTCTTCGACACCGAGGAGATCCCGGCGGCCGTCAGGGACAGGATCTTCGATGAGTACGGCGGATGCAGGCGCATCCTGGTCGAGAGCCGTCCGGAGTTCCTCACCGGGGACCTGCTTTCCGTCCTCCCGCGGCAGATGACCGTGGCACTGGGCCTCGAGTCGTCCGACGAGGAGGTCCTCAGGACCTGCGTCAACAAGGGATTCACGGCCGCCCAGAGCAGGGAGGCCGGCATGCGCCTGAAGGACGCCGGGCTGGGGGTGAGGACGTACCTGCTCCTGAAGCCGCCGTTCCTGAGCGAATCCGATGCGATCGAGGATGCGGTGTCGTCCGCGCTCTTCGCCGATCCCTTCTCCGACGAGATATCGGTGAACCCCCTCAACATCCAGCACGGAACCGTCGTTGAAAGGCTGTGGAAGCGCGGCGAGTTCCGCTCCCCGTGGATTTGGAGCCTCATAGAGGTCATGAAGCGTCTGTCCGGGAAGGTGAACGCCAGGCTCATGAGCTCTCCCTCCGGCGGAGGGTCCCAGAGAGGGGTCCACAACTGCGGCGCCTGCGACCAGCGCGCGCTGGCCGCGGTGGAGAGGTTCTCCTTCTCGCAGGACCCCCGCGACCTGGACTGCGGCGGATGCGAATGTAAATCTACCTGGGAGCGCTATCTCGCCGCCGAGAAGATGCTGGGCACCGCCGACGATGTCGGCAGGGTGCTGGCCAATGAACTCAACATCAGAGGCTGAGAACGTGGAAGGAATGACGGAATTCGACATAAAGAGAGGCTGGTACAGCAAGATCGAGGGCGGGAAGCTGAAGGACATAATGCAGAACGTCTTCGGCTCCGTCAGGGAGGAGAACGGGGCCCTCGTCTCATCGTACGGCGCCATGTCCCGCATCGAGGCGAAGATCATCTCGAAGAGCGTCCTCGGGGTCTCCACCGTGAACGTCGAGAACGCGAGGGACCTCCCCGACGAGACCGTCCTCGACTCCAAGAGGAAGCTCAACGAGTTCCTCCTCGAGGCCACCGGGTTCACCCCCAAGGACCGCCTCAAGCGCGCCAAGGACAAGGCCAAGAACGGGACCCTGTGACCCGCTCGGCGGGCGGTCCGCCCGCGGCAGGCGCCAAACCCCTTCCCGCATTAGTTCCCGCGCGATTGTATTAATAAGAAAGCGGGGGCCACCTTTTTATATGCGATGTTGCTAGCACCCCTCAGATTGAGCACTCTGTGCCGACCAGACGTATCGGGCAATGCAGAAGCAACCCATCGTTCATTTCATGTCGGAAAACGACGTTTTTCGAGATGGATACGGCGTCACGGTCGGTTCACGAAGGCGTTCGTCTGATGAATCGCGAGGTTAGCGAAGATACCCTCGCAGGTATGTGGAAATATGCCGCAAACAAGACGCCCAACAAAGGGTTCCAGGGCATACGGCCCTAGGAAGAGAGCAAAGTCGCAGATGCCCAGGCTGGACAGCTGGCCCGAGATCTCCGGCGCGCCCAAGATACAGGGATTCGCCGGCTACAAGGCCGGGATGACCCACGCGTTCGTCGTCGACAAACGCGCGAAGAGCACCACCTCCGGCATGGAGGTCCAGGTGCCCGTGACCGTCATCGAGGTCCCGCCCATGAAGATCGCCGCCGTCAGGTTCTACGAGAACACCATTCTCGGCCTGAAGACTGCCGGCGAGGTCTGGGCCAAGGAAGCGGACATCGACCCTCTCCTGAACAGGAGGGTCAATGTGCCCAAGAAAGGAGAGCCCGACTACTCCAAGTTCGACGGCCTCGACATCGAGGACGTCCGCGTCCTCGCCTACACCCAGCCCAAGCTCGTGTCCGGCGTGCCCAAGAAGGTCCCCGACCTGATGGAGCTCAGGATCGGCGGAGGCAAGTCCGTGCAGGAGCGCGTCGATTACGCGAAGAGCATTCTCGGCAAAGAGGTCCCCGTGACCGATTTCGCCGCCGAGGGCGCCTTCATCGACGTCATCGCCATCACCACCGGAAAGGGATTCCAGGGAGCCACCAAGAGGTGGGGAATCAAGCTGCTGTCCCACAAGAACAGCAAGCACCGCCGCGGTGTCGCCAACCTCGGACCCAAGAGGCCCGGATACGTCAGGAGCACCGTGCCCCTGGCCGGTCAGATGGGATACCACCAGAGGACCGAGCTGAACAAGAAGATCATCAAGGTCGGAACCGACGGTAAAGAGGTCAACCCCCAGGGAGGCTTCGTCAACTACGGAGAGGTCAGGAGCACCTACGTCCTCGTCCACGGATCCGTTCCCGGTCCCGCGAAGAGGCTCATCAGGTTCAGGGACGGCACCCGCGTGCCCGCCAAGGCCGACACCAGCGCCGCCGAGGTAACCTTCGTGTCCACCCAGTCCCAGCAGGGAGCGTGATTCGAATGACCACAACCAACGTTTATTCCGTGAAGGGAGAGGTCGCCGGAACCGTCGATGTGCCCGCGGCGTTCGCCTCCGAGTACAGGCCCGACCTCATCAAGAAAGCGATCCTTGCCGCGGCAGCCAACGGAAGGCAGCCCTACGGACCCAACAAGATGTCCGGAATGAGGCACTCCGTCAGCACCTGGGGCAAGGGACGCGGTGTCGCCCGCGTCCAGAGGCTCCACGACGGAAGGAGGGCAACCCAGTCCCCTAACAACATCTCGGGACGCAGGGCCCACCCGCCGAAAGTCGAGAAGATCTGGACCCAGAAGGTCAACAGGAAGGAGCTCAAGATGGCCCGCCTCTCCGCCCTCGCCGCAACCGCCAACGCGGAGTGCGTGAAGGCCCGCGGACACGTCTTCGATGACAAGGTCTCCTTCCCCATCGTGGTCGACGACGCCCTCAACGAGGTCAAGACCGCTGCGGAGGTCAGGCAGCTCTTCGACGCCATCGGGATCGGATACGATGTCGACCGCGCGAAGGACGGGACCAAGATCCGCGCCGGAAAGGGAAAGATGAGGAACAGGAAGTACAGGACCCCTGTCTCCGTCCTTATAGTAATATCTGATAAGGACAGGAAGGCCGCCGTCTTCTCCGGCGCCGGCAACCTGCCCGGTGTGGATGTCGAGGAGATCAGCACCCTGAACACCAGCCTGCTCGCTCCCGGAGGAGACGCCGGAAGGCTCACCGTCTACACCAAATCCGCAATCGAGAAGATCGGAGAGTGGACCGAATGAAGCAGAGCGATGTGCTCATCAAGCCGTACGTGACCGAGAAGTCCCTCAACCTCATGAACGGGACTCCCATCCAGAAGTTCAAGGACGGCAACAAGATCGAGTTCCTGGTCAACAGGGACGCTGACAAGGCAGACATCAAGACCGCCTTCGAAGAGTACTTCGAGGTCAAGGTCGAGAAGGTCTGGACCAGAATCCAGAAAGACGGCAAGCATGCCATCATCAAGCTCGCGGAGGGCTACTCTGCAGAGGATGTCGGCACGAGGGTCGGAGTGTTCTGAGGTGAGATCATGGGAAAAAGACTGATTCCGCAGAGGAGAGGCTCGGGCAGCGACCACATGCGCTCCCCCTCCCACAGGCATGTCGACGACATCAGGATCCCCCACTACGCCCAGGCGGAAGGAACCATCAAGGACCTTATCCAGGCCCCCGGAAGGACCAGCCCCCTGGCCGTCGTGGACTTCGGCGGCAAGAAGAGCTACCAGCTCGCCGTCGAGGGAACCAAGGTCGGTCAGAAGATATACATCGGCACCAAGGACGCCGATGTCGGGAACATCCTCGCTCTCGGCAACATCCCCGAGGGAACCCTCGTCCACAACGTCGAGGGACAGCCCCTCGACGGAGGCAAGTTCGTCAAGACCGCCGGAACCTCCGCGCTCGTCGTCAGCCGCGGGAAGACCGTCGTCCTGACCATGCCGTCCGGAGAGCTGAAGGAATTCGACCCCAACTGCCGCGCAGTCGTCGGGGTCGTCGCCGGAGGCGGAAGGACCGACAAGCCCCTCGCCAAGGCCGGTAAGAACTACCTGACCCTCAGGTCCAGGTCTGTTGCGAACAAGAAGACGAGCGGTGTCGCGATGAACGCGGTCGACCACCCGAACGGCGGAGGAAGCCACCCGCATGTCGGAGGACCCAACTGCCACGGCAGGACCGCGCCTCCCGGCCAGAAGGCTGGATTCATCGCGCCCAAGAAGAAGATCAAGAGGAAGTGACCTAAATGGCAAAGAAAATCATGGGATCCGCGAAATCTTCCAGGAGAAAACTGAGGAAGAAGGCATCCGCGATCCAGGCGAGGAGGAAGAAGGAGTTCATGTTCAGGGGATACACCCTTGAACAGCTCCAGTCCATGCCCTTCGACCAGGTCCTCGAGCTCCTGCCGTCCAGGGCGAGGAGGACCTACCTCCGCGGGCTGAACTACGAACAGCAGATCGTCTACGACAAGCTGTCCGGCGAGAACAACGGAGTCGTCAGGACCCACCGCAGGGACCTGCCCATCCTCCCCTCGTTCGTCGGGAAGACCGTCGCTGTATACGACGGCCACCAGTTCGTCAACGTCGACATCAAGCCCGAGATGATCGGATGCAACCTCGGCGAGTTTGTGATCAACAGGAAGATGCCGCAGCACTCCGGACCCGGAGTCGGTGCGACCAGGTCCTCCAAGTTCATGCCGCTGAAGTGAGGTGTCGAATCATGGCTACAAACAAAGGCTACACAACTGTTTCGGACCCCGACACCACCGCCAAGGCCCTGTCCAAGGAGCAGCCCATCTCCCCCAAGTTCGCCCGCGAGGTCGCGGGTCTGATCAGGGGGATGAAGGTCCCCGAGGCCAGGAAGACCCTGGAGGGCGTCATCGCCAAAGAGGTCCCCGTTCCCCTGAGGAGATACAACAAGCGTGTCTCCCACAAGGCGAACGTCGGGCCCGGAAGGTATCCGGTCAAAGCGTCCAAGGCCATACTCGCCGCTCTGGAGAGCGCGGCCTCCAACGCCGACTACAAGGGACTCGACTCCGCATCCATGGAGATCTCCACGATCTCCATCTCCCGCGGACAGGTCATCCCCGGGCACAGGCCCAGGGCGCAGGGACGCGCCACCCAGTGGAACCAGGAGACCGCGAACATCGAGATCATCCTCTCGGAGGTTGAGTGAAATGGCATCAGAAAGGAAATTCGTCGCCGAGAACGTCCGCAGGGTCCTGCTCAAGGAGTACCTCATGAAAGAGGTCTCCCGCGCGGGATTCGGCGGCCTCGACGTCCAGAGGACCCCCATGGGGACCCGCATCATCCTCTCCACCGAGAGGCCCGGGCTCGTCATCGGCCGCCGCGGCCAGACGATCAAGAACCTGACCACCGTCATCGAGGACAGGTTCGGGTTCGAGAACCCCCAGATCGAGGTCGAGGAGGTCAAGGACGTCTCCCTCAACGCTCAGATCATGGCTGAGAAGCTCGCCTTCTCCCTCGAGAGGGGATGGCACTTCAGGCGCGCAGGCCACGCGACCCTCAGGAGGGTCATGGACGCCGGCGCCCGCGGATGCTACATCATCGTCGCAGGGAAGCTGAGCGGACAGAGGCACAGGACCGAGAAGTTCAAGGAAGGCTCCATCAAATACTGCGGTGAGCCCAAGATCCAGTTCGTCGACCACGGATACGCGGTCGCCAAGCTCAAGATGGGAATCATCGGAGTCACCGTGGAGATCATGCAGAACACCGCGAAGCTCCCCGCCGAGATCGCTGTCGCCGGAAAGGACGAGGCCGCCCAGAAGCTGCCCGACCTGTTCGGCCCGAACGCCGTCGCCGCGCAGGCCGCCCCCGCCGAGGGAGCAGAGCCTGCCGAGGCCGCGCCCGCTGAGGAGGCGCAGTGACCATGGCAGCACTCAAGGTCGCCGACATCAGGAAGATGTCCGCTGAAGAGCGCAACGAGAAACTGAAGGAGCTCAGGAACGAGCTCATGCACGAGAGGGGTGTCTCCGCTATGGGAGGCGCTCCCTCGAGCCCCGGCATCATCCGCTCCCTCAGGCTCAGCATCGCCCGCATCCTGACCGTCCAGAAGGAGGAGGAGAAGCTCTGATGTCTGAGATCTGCCCGAAGTGCGGCCTGCCGAAAGAGCTCTGCATGTGCGAGGAGATCGCACGCGAACAGCAGAGCGTCAGGATATCGATTGACAGCCGCAGATACGGTAAGACCGTCACCGTCATCGACGGCATCGACGGCAACGACATCGACATCAACGACCTCGCGAAGACTCTCAAGAGCCGCTGCGCGGCCGGCGGCACCTGCAAGGACGGGCGCATCGAACTCCAGGGCGACCACAAGAAAAAGGTCAAGGCCGTCCTGGAAGAGATGGGATTCCGCACCGAAGTAAGGTAAGCAGATGAATCGCACCGAATTCATGAGATCCGAACTCATAGGCCTCGACGTGAGTGTGCTGTCAGCGCCGTTCTCCGGTATATCCGGAAGAGTGGTCGACGAGACGAAGAACACGTTCACCATTGAATCGGCCGGAACTGAGAGAATGGTCCCCAAGTCGGGGAACGAGTTCAGGTTCATGTACAACAACGAGCAGATAGACATCGAAGGAAGCAAACTCCTTCACCGACCCGAAGACAGGATGAAGAAGGTTAGGTGAGAAAAATGACAGCAGAAATCAGGAACATCGGCATCGAGGTCAAAGCACCGCAGGGCGAGTGCAGCGACCCGTGCTGCCCCTTCCACGGAACCCTTTCCGTGAGGGGACAGGTCATCGACGGAGTGGTCGCAAGCGTGAAGATGAACTCAACCGTCATCGTGAAGCGCGACTACCTCAAGAAAGACGAGAAGTACGAGAGGTACATGAAGAAGTCCGCAAGGTACGCGGCCCACGCGCCCGCCTGCCTCGGGCTCAAAGCGGGCGACTCCGTGAGGATCATGGAGTGCCGCCCCATCTCCAAGACCGTTTCGTACGTCGTGATCGAGAAGAGGGACTGAGATGAAGGGAATCGCAGGACACCAGATCAGGGGAGTGCAGCAGGAGACCGAGCTCACGGTCATCGACAACACCGGAGCCAAGGTCATCTCCATCATCACCGTTCCCAGCTACCACGGCGTCAGCAGGAGGATCCCCAAGGCCGGAGTCGGCGACTTCGTCATCGCCTCCGTCAAGAAAGGGACCCCCGCCATGAGGAGGCAGATCGTCTTCGCCGTCATCGTCCGCCAGAAGCGCCCCTACAGGCGCCCCGACGGCACGATGATCTTCTTCGAGGACAACGCGGCCGTTCTCGTGACCGACACCGGAGAGACCAAGGGAACCGACATCAAGGGCCCCGTCGCCAGGGAGGCCGCCGACAGGTGGCCCAGGATCGCAGCGACCGCGAGCACCATCGTGTGAGGCAATGGACATGGTTAGCAGCAAAGCAAGGGTGCAGAGGAAGGCTCAGGCCAACGCCCCTGCGCACACTAAGAGGAAAATGCTCTCCGCCCATCTCAGCGATGAGCTCGCGGAGAAGTACGGCAGGCGCACCGCGAGGGTCTGCGAAGGCGACACCGTCGCGATCGTCCGCGGAGACGAGGACATCAAAGGGACCGAGGGAAAGGTCGTCGAGGTCTTCACCAAGACCGGACGCGTCTCGATCGACGGAGTGACCATCAAGCAGGCAGACGGGACCGCCGTCGCCCGCCCGGTCCACGCCTCGAACCTCGTCATAGTCAAACTGAACCTCGAGGATCCCCTCAGGTCCAAGATCCTCGACAACAAGGAGGCAGCAGAATGAGCGACCACATGAAGAGACTGGCTATGCCCAGGACCTGGGCCATCCCCAAGAAGACCCACGTCTGGGCGGCCAAGCAGAGGCCCGGAGCGCACTCCGTGGACGAGTCCGTCCCTGCCGGCATGCTCCTCAGGGACATGCTCGGTGTCGCGGACACCGCCAAAGAGGCCAAGAGGATGATCGCCGACCGCGACCTCATCGTCAACGGCAAGAAGGTCAAGGACGCCAAAGCGCCCGTCGGGATCATGGACACCGTCAGCATCCCGAAGCTGAACGCGAACTACAGGATGCTCCTCACCGGCAAGGGGAAGCTCACCGCCGTCCCCATCTCCGAGGAGGACACCAAGTGGTCCCTGTTCAGGGTCGAGGGCAAGAACAAGGTCGCCGGAGGCAAGCTCCAGGTCAACCTGTCCTCCGGGAGGAACATCCTCATCAGCGAGAACAAGTACAAGACCGGGGACACCCTCAAGATGACCTTCGAGGGCAACGAGGTCCTCGCAGTCTACCCCTACGATGTCAACGCCGTCGTGCTCGTCATCAACGGACGCCACGCCGGAAAGGTCGAGACCATCGCGTCCGTCAAGGACGGGTCCGCGACCGCCGCCGCCACCGTCACCTTCGAGAGCAAGACCGAGACCGTCAAGGACAACGTGTTCGTCATCGGCACCGGCAAGACCGAGATCGTTCTTCCGGAGGCTTCCGAATGAGCGAGAACGTCATGAGGGACCTCCGCATATCGAAGATCTCCGTCAACATCGGCGTCGGCGAGGCCGGCGAGAAGCTCGTCAAGGCCCAGAAGGTCCTCGAGATGGTCACCGGGCAGAAGTCTGTCCAGACCCTCTCCAAGACCGTCAACAGGGACCTCGGCATCCGTGAGGGCATGCCCCTCGGATGCAAGGTCACCCTCAGGGGAGAGAACGCCGAGAAGTTCCTCGCCCGCGCCCTGAGCATCAGGGAGAACCGCGTGTACGAGTACTCCTTCGACAAGGAGGGCAACATGTCCTTCGGTATCTCCGATTACACCGACTTCGACGGCATGAAGTACGACCCCGAGATCGGGATCTTCGGAATGGATGTCAACGTGGTCATCCGCAGGAAAGGCGGAGAGCGCGTCGAGAGGAGGGCTCTCCTCAGGAAGTCCATCCCCAAGGAGCACCGCGTCGGAAGGGACGAGGCCATCCAGTTCATGAAAGACAAGTACAATGTCCAGGTGATCGAATGAAGCCCAAGAAACAGTACGGCAGGCAGGTCGGATGCGACCGCTGCGGCCGCAGGCGCGGTATTATAAGGAGGTACGGGATGCACCTGTGCCGCCAGTGCTTCAGAGACATGGCCCCGGAGCTGGGCTTCAAGAAATATTCGTGAGGTGACATGAATGCAGAGCGATCCACTCAACGACGCAATGTGCGTCATAAAGAATGCATCGGTCAACGGAAAGGCGGAGTGCATCATCGCACCCTCCTCGAAGCTGATCGGCCGCGTGCTCAAAGTCATGCAGGACTACGGATACATCAACCAGTTCGAGTTCGTCGAGGACGGCAAAGCGGGCAAGTTCCGCGTCCAGCTCAAAGGAGCCATCAACAACTGCGGTGTCATAAAGCCCAGGTATTCCGTGAAAGTCGCGGACATCGAGACCTATGAGGCGAGGTACCTCCCCGCCCAGGATTTCGGGGTCCTCATCTTCACCACCACCGACGGCGTCGTCGCCCAGGACAAAGCCAAAGAACTCGGCATCGGCGGAAAACTGCTTGCATACGTGTACTGAGGAACAAAGATGACAGTTGCAGGGATAATCGAAAGCCACATCGCCATACCCGATGGGGTCACCGTCTCTCTGGACGGGAACACCTTGACGGCCAAAGGGCCCAAAGGTGAACTGAGCAGAAACTTCTCGCACCCCCGCGTGAATGTCGTCGTTGCGGACGGGAAAGTCACAGTCAGCTGTGAATACCCGAGGATCAAGGACAAGGCCATGGTCGGAACCTACGCCGCCCACATCAAGAACATGATCAAGGGCGTCACCGTCGGGTTCACCTACCACCTCAAGGTCGTGTTCTCCCACTTCCCTATGAAAGTGACCGTCAACGACAAAGAGAAGAGGGTCGAGGTCAACAACTACATGGGAGGGCACGCCCCCCGTTACGCCGTCATCGTCGGCGACTCCAAGGTGAAGATCAGCGGACAGGACATCACTGTCACCGGCATCTCCATCGAGGACGTCGGCCAGACCGCGGCCAACATGGAGAAGTCCACCATGAGGGGAGGCTTCGACAAGAGGGTCTTCGAGGACGGTATCTACATTACCGGCAAGTCGCACAAGGTGAAAGAATGACCGTAAAGGAGTTCAAGGACCTTCCGGGATTCTCCGACAAGAACACTGAAGAGCTCTCGTCGATCGGGATCACCACCGTTGACCAGCTGAAGGATGCTGTCAGCGACGAAGAGAAGTCCAAGGAGATCATCAAGGCGCTCACCGGCGTCGGCCCCAAGACCATCGAGAAATGGCAGGCCGCGTTCGCCGGCGAGGAAGTCAAGGCCCCCGCGAAGAAGGAGGCCAAGGAAGAAGAGGCCGCAGAGGTCGTGGAGGCAAATGCCTACGCGGTCCAGCCCAAGCCCGAGCTCGACGACGAGACCGTCGAGGCGCTCGCGCAGAGGGCCGTCATCAGCGGCAAGCGCCCTGCTTTCAAGAGGCAGGAGTGGTACAGATACAAGATGCTCGGCGAGATGTGGAGGAAGCCCCGCGGAATCCACTCCAAGATGCGCAGGAGGTTCAAGAAGCGCCCTGCGATGGTGGAGATCGGCTACCGCGGACCCGCCAAGGCCAGGGACCTCCATCCCTCGGGATTCGAAGAGGTCATGGTCTACAACGCCGAGGACCTCGAGAAGATCGATCCCAAGAAGCAGGCAGCCCGCATCGGAAGGACCGTCGGAACGAAGAAGAGGGTCGCGATCGAGGACCGTGCCAAAGAGCTCGGTATCCGCGTCCTAAACAGGATGGTGTGATCAATGGCAGACCTTAGCAACCAGAAGAGGCTTGCCGCCGAGATACTCAAGTGCGGCATCCACAGGGTCTGGATCGACCCCGAGAAGGAGGACGACGTCGCCGAGTGCATCACCCGCTCCGACATCCGCACCGCTATCGCGTCCGGCACCATCAAGGCCAAGCCCAAGGAGGGTACCTCCAGGGGCAGGATAAGGCACGCCCAGGCCCAGAAGGCCAAAGGCAAGAAGAAGGGGCCCGGAAGCACGAAGGGAACCCACAATGCGAGGGCGCCCCACAAGAAGGTCTGGATCCAGACCATCAGGCCCATCCGCGACGAGCTCAAGCAGCTCAGGGCAGATGGCAAGATCACCCCGTCCGTCTACAGGCTTTACTACAGGAGGGCCAAGGGAGGAGTCTACACTTCCCGCAGGAACCTCAGGCAGCATATGGTCATCGACGGCAATCTGAAGGAGGAGAACTGATGGCAACCGGACCTAGATACAACGTGGCGTTCCGCCGCAGAAGAGAGGGCCGCACCAACTACTACACCCGCCGCAAGCTCCTCGCGAGCCATGAGACCCGTGCAGTCGTCAGGAGGTCCAACAAGAACATCACCGTTCAGTTCGCTGACTTCACGATGACCGGTGACAAGATCATCGCAGCCGCCGACACCAAGCAGTTCAAGGCCCTCGGATGGGAGCACTCCTGCTCCTCCATCCCCGCCGCCTACCTCGTCGGGTACGCTGCCGGCCTGAAGGCCAAGAAGGCCGGCGTCGAGTACGCAGTGCTCGATCTCGGCATGCAGAACCCCCAGCACGGCGGAGTCCTCTTCGCCGTCGCGAAGGGAATCATCGATGCGGGAGTCGAGGTCCCCGCCTCCGAGGACGTGTTCCCCGATGAGGACAGGATCAACGGAAAGCACATCGACGACAAGATCGAAGCGGATGTAGCAAGCATGAAACAGAAACTGGAGGCTGAGTGAAATGGTCGACTGGATACCCAAGACCAGGCTGGGACATATGGTCCTAAACGGCGAGATCACGACCATGAGCGACGCCCTTGCCACCAAGCTGCCTCTCCGCGAGGCCGAGATCGTCGATATCCTGCTCCCCGACCTCCAGGACGAGGTCATCGACATGAACATGGTCCAGAGGATGACCGACTCCGGAAGGAGGGTCAGGTTCGCTGTGACCTGCATCGTCGGCAACGGCGACGGGTTCATCGGAATGGGCAGGGCCAAAGGGAAAGAGGTCGGGCCTACCATCAAGAAGGCCATCGACAACGCCAAGCTGAACATCATCGAGATCAAGAGGGGCTGCGGGTCCTGGGAATGCGGATGCGGAACCGTTCACTCGCTGCCTTTCGAGGTCATCGGACGCTCCGGCTCCGTCACCGTCTACCTCCGCCCCGCTCCCCGCGGTATCGGACTGGCCGTCGGCGACGTGGCCAAGAGCCTGCTCACCATCGCCGGTGTCCACGACTCCTGGGGATTCGCCACCGGCAACACCAAGACCAAGGTCAACTACTGCATGGCGACCTTCGACGCTCTCCGCCAGACCGCGAAGATCAGGGTCACCGAGCAGCAGGCTGAGAAGCTCAAGATCGCTTCCGGCCCCATCGGGATCGCCAACAGCGACAGCACCCAGGCCGGAGACGGCGACTACAGGGAGGAGTGAAGATGGCATACATCGTTATCCGTGTGGTCGGGACTGTCAGCGTTCCACGCGACATCAAGGAGACTATGAGGCTGATGGGCCTTAACAGGGTCAACCATGCCGTCATTGTCCCCGAGACCGACAGCTACAAAGGGATGCTGTACAAGATCAAGGACTTCTGCACCTTCGGCAAGGCCGATGCCGAGACCATCGCCGCCCTCCTCAGGGAGCGCGGGATGATCGCCGGCGACGTCGCCCTGACCGACGACTACGTGAAGGAGAAGACCGAGTTCGCCACCATCGACGACCTCGCCAAGGCTGTCGCCGCCGATGAGTACAAGCTCAAGGATGTCGAGGGCCTCAAGCCTGTCATCCGCCTCCACCCTCCCATCGGAGGATACGAGGGCAACAAGCGCTCCGTCCAGAACGGCGGGGCCCTGGGCGACAGGAAAGAGAAGATCAACGACCTCGTCAAGAGGATGCTCTGAGGTGGAATAATGCCCAGCAGGACAAAGAAATTCAGAGGTCTCAGGACCCACGGCCGCGGCAAGAAATCCGGCCGCGGCGCCGGTATCATCGGCGGCCGCGGTAACGCGGGCATCGGGAAGACCGGTAAGATCTGGATGCTCAAATACGACAGGGATCACTTCGGACGCCACGGCTTCAAGAGGCCGCAGTCCGTCGTGAAGGCGAACAGCACGATCAACGTCTCCGAGCTCAAGAAGTGCATGGACACGTTCATCGCGCAGGGCTTCGCCAAGAAGGATGGGGAGAAATACACCGTCAACCTCACCGACGCGCACATCGACAAGCTCCTGGGAAGCGGCAACATCGACATCGCTGTCGATGTGACCGTTGCAGAGGCGTCCGCCAAGGCCAAAGAGAAGATCGAGGCCGCCGGCGGCAGCATCGCCGAGTGATACGGGGTGTGTTGTCCCAATGGATGATGAACAACCGAGCCTGCTCTACAAGGTGAAACCCCTTGGGGACAGGCTCCCCGCCGTCAAACGTCCTGAGGGCCATGTGGCCTTCAGGACCAAGATGATGTGGGTCATTGTCATCCTGGTCCTTTACTTCGTGATGTCCAACGTCTATATCTGGGGGCTCGATCAGACCGAGTCCCTGGATATATTCGCGCAGTACAGGACCATCATGGCCGGAGCCTCGGGAACCATCCTGCAGCTCGGTATCGGCCCCATCGTCACTGCATCCATCATAATGCAGCTTTTCGTTGGTGCCAAGATCATCAAATTGGACCTAAGCAACAAAAAGGACAAGGCATGCTATCAGTCGGTCCTGAAGCTCCTTGTCATCATCATGATCTTCGTGGAGGCCATCCCGCAGGTCTACGGATATCTCGTCCCTTCGGACACGTTCGTGGACATGTTCGGGAGCGCGGGCTCCAAGCTCATGATCATACTACAGCTCTTCGTCGGCTCCTATCTCATATTCCTCTTCGATGAGGTGATATCCAAATGGGGCATCGGGAGCGGCATATCGCTGTTCATCGCCGCAGGCGTAGCACAGGCGATATTCACCGGAACGCTCAACTGGTACGCTGTCGACGACAGCGCGGCGACGTCGCTGAGCAACCCGCCCGCGGGAACCATTCCCAAGGCGATCTACGTGCTGATGAACACGAACTCGTCCGACATGATGAACGGCGGGTATGAGACGATATTCCTGGGCCAGCCGAACCCCATGGTGGCGCTGGTCGGTACCGTCGTGATATTCCTGGTCGTCGTGTACCTGGAGTCGAGCCGCATAGAACTGCCCATATCGCACGGCAATGCGAGGGGTGCCAGAGGCAAGTACCCTATCAAGCTGATGTACTCGAGCAACATCCCGGTCATCCTGATGTCCGCCCTGCTGGCGAACATAAGCATGATCTGCCTGCTGTTCTACACCAACGGCTT
The DNA here is from genome assembly GCA_030168595.1 of Methanomassiliicoccales archaeon LGM-DZ1. Classification (NCBI taxonomy): domain Archaea; kingdom Methanobacteriati; phylum Thermoplasmatota; class Thermoplasmata; order Methanomassiliicoccales; species Methanomassiliicoccales archaeon LGM-DZ1. The sequence goes on from CP115556.1 coordinate 1,384,461, forward strand.
CCTCAGCAGCATACCCTTCCTCGGTGCCAACGACTCCATCGGATACTATGAGTCCGGGAGCACCACTGCATCCGCAGGTATGGCATGGTATCTGTCGACGCCGCAGGGTCTGACCGATTGGCTGCTGCCGATCCTGAATCCGTCCAGCTACGGCAACGGGCACTCAGTGCTGCAGAACCTGTGCCATGTGGGCATCTACGTGGGCGTGATGGTCCTGGGTTCCATAATGTTCGCCAAGTTCTGGGTGGAGACCACCAACCTCGGTTCCGAGTCCGTGGCCAAGAACATCCAGAGGAGCGGCATGCAGATCCCCGGATTCAGGCGCGAGCCGCGTGTCCTCAAGAGGGTGCTGGACAGGTACATCCCTACCATCACCGTACTCTCGGGAGCGCTCGTAGGTCTCCTGGCGGCCGTGGCCGATATGATCGGCACCGTCGGCAACGCGACCGGTACAGGTCTGCTGCTGACCGTCGGTATCATCATCAGGTTCTACGAGGCGCTGGGCCGCGAGCAGATGATGGAGATGAACCCCATGATGAGAGGGTTCTTCGGATCGGAGGATTGAGGTAAATGGCGAACCCTGGAAGCCCTGAGCAGATGCGTCAGATGCAGCAGGACATGCCGCAGATGCCGAAAGGCACCATGCTGGCTATGATGTTCACGCTGCTGATCATGATGGTCGTCGTGCAGTTCAGGTCAGCGATCGGCGAGGCCCTGGACGTGGTGTTCAGCGTCATCGATTTCGACGGGAAGTACCCCGTCCTCACCCTGGTGCTGGGAGGGCTCATTATGATCACCCTCTCCACCACCATCAGGGCGGCGCTCTCGCACCCCATCGAGCAGGCGAAGAACCAGCATATCCAGTCCGAGTTCAACTCCGAGCTGAGGAAGGCCAGGCTGGAGAACAACCTCTACAAGATGAAGAAGCTCACCGAGGAGCAGCCCAAGATCATGGCCGGGTCGATGCAGCAGAGCACCGACATGATGAAGGTCATGCCGATCACCATGCTGGTCGTCATCCCCATCTATGCCTGGGTCTGGTTCTTCGTGAACAACACCGTTCCCGATGACCTCATCGACATAGTCATGCCGTGGGGGACCGCCAACCTTCTTGACTACATCTGGTTCATGCCGATCTGGATCATCGTCTACACGCTGATCAGCCTGCCCATCGGGCAGCTCGAGAACAAGGCTGTGACCTACATACTCCTGAAGAGGCGCCTGAGACAGCTGGAGTCTGAAGAATGAGGATAACCATCAGCGGTCCTCCCGGTTCCGGGAAGACCACTCTCTGCGGCATGCTGTCCGAGGCCCTCGGCCTCAGGGCGGTCGTCTTCGGCCAGGTCTTCAGGCAGATGGCCGCGGAGAAGGGGATGACGCTGGGGGAGTTCGGGGCCCTGGCAGAGAAAGATCCCTCTATAGACGCGGGCATCGACGAGCGCATCGTCGAGACGGCCCGTGCCAACCCCGACATCATTCTGGAATCCCGCCTTTCCGCATACATGCTCACGCGCAACGGCATCCCGGCGTTCCGCATCTATCTAGATGCGAGCCCCGAGGTCCGCATGTCGCGCATAGGGGTGCGCGAGGACAAGGACATGGGGACCGCGGTGCAGGAGACCATCGACCGTCAGAAGTCGGAGGCCACCCGCTACATGAAGTATTATAACATCGACATCGGGGACAAGAGCGTCTACGACCTCATCCTCGATACCGCCGAGTACACTCCTGAGCAGGAGCTCGGGATCATTCTCGACGCTATCAGGGCCCGCGAGGGCGCCCGAGATATGCTGGTCAAGGATGCGAAAGCGATCCCGGACAAATGGGGCAAGCGCCCGTCCGACCGGACCATAGGTGAGCTTCTGGAAGCAGGCGTCATCGCCCTCGACAAGCCGCGCGGGCCGACATCCCATCAGGCCACCGCCTGGGCGAGATCGGCTCTCCACTGCGAGAAGATCGGCCACGGCGGCACCCTGGACCCTTATGTTTCCGGCATACTCCCTATCTGCACCGGCAAGGCCGTCCGCCTGACGGACGTGGTCCTCTCATCGGACAAGGAGTACGTGTGCCTCATGAGGCTCCACGCGGACCGCCCCGAGGCGGAGATCCGCAGGGTCATGTCGAAGTTCGTCGGCAGGATATACCAGCTTCCGCCGGTCAGGAGCGCTGTCAAGAGGCAGCTCCGCATCAGGAATGTGAAGGAGCTGGAGGTCCTGGATATCAAAGGAAGGGATGTGCTGTTCCGCATCTCCTGCGACGCCGGGACATACGTCCGCACCCTGTGCACCGACATCGGCGACCTGCTGCTGTGCGGGGCATCGATGACCGAGCTCCGGAGGACCCGTTCGGGCAGGATGACCGAGGACGGCGCCGCCACCCTCCAGGACCTGACCGACGCGTACATATTCTGGCAGCAGGACGGCCACGGGGAATGGCTCAGGAGCATCATCAGGCCCATGGAGGTCCTGGTGGACCCGCTCCCGAAGGTCATCGCCAAGGCCACCGCCGTAGACGCGCTGTGCCACGGGGCGGACCTCAGCGTCAAAGGTGTCCACATGCTCGACCCGGAGATCAGGAAGAACGCGCTGGTCGCCGTCATGACGGCCCGCGGCGAGCTGGTGGCGCTCGGCAAGATGATGCTCTCCTCCGAGAAGCTCATGGCCGCCGACTCGGGGATAGCCGTGCACATCACCCGTGTGCTGATGGAACCGGGGCATTATCCCAGGATGTGGAAGTACTCCACCGACCTGGCCGATGTCCCGAAGCAATGACCCAGACATCCGTTCAATATATCTCGGGCGCAGGCCGGTCAAGATGCAAATCGGGCAATCCTTTTTACATTGGACGGCAATCATGCACCGATGGGAATCTTCTCGAAAAGCGAGACGGTGCTTCAGCTGGACCGCAAGGTCGTCGGAGAGGTCAATCTCCAGAGCGATACCGGTACAGGCTATGACAACGTCCTGCATATCCCGTTCGGGGTCAAGAAGGGCCGCAAGGTCCGCGTGTCGGTCGAATCCGACAGGCCCGTCGACGTAGCGCTGGCATATGGGGATTTCTCCTCAGCCGGCCATAAAGAGGGGATGACCGAGGGCACTCTGGGGCCGTTCGACACCAAGGACTACACCGATATGGCGCTCTTCCTGGGTGTGTACCCCGGCGACAGGGCCACGGTCTCCGTCAGAGTATGGACGGATAAGAAATGACAAGGATCGTGAAGGGTAGGAAGGTAAAATACTGGGAGGATTCGCTCCCCAGCAGCGTCACCGAGCTCAGCTCGTTCGACCGCACTGTGCTGATCCTGTGGGCGCTGAGCCTCCTGGCCAGCCTCGCGGCCCTGTCGTATTTCATATATGCCAGCACATTCGACAAGTACGTCTCCGTCTAGGTCCTGGCGGCCCCGTTCATCCTAGTCGGCGTCTATTACATGCTGGACAACTTCCTGCGCGGAAACAAGGCGTACCTGCTCTTCCTGGTGATGGTCGGCATCATCGTGGGAGTGCTGATAGCCATAGATGTCCACAGCTACGGTTCCGTAGCGCTGTTCATCGCTGAGATAGCCGTGGGGTCCGTGGGAGTGGCGGTCGTCGTGGCCTCCATCCAGAAGCTGATCTTCTTCAGGACCCTGCATTCGGTCAGGTACATGAACATCAAGGCCAAGCGCAGCCTGGGCGACAGGGTGGTATCGTTCATGTTCAACGTCCCGCCGGACATCGACACCAGGAGGATCGAGCTGACCTTCAGCAAGAGCTTCAAGTTCCCCTGGAAGGACATGTTCACCACCGCCATGCTCTCCATGGCCGTCGGGCTCTTCGTCTGGATCTATTTCTCCATGAACCCGGTGGCGTCCGACGACAGCATCACCGATGCATCGCTCTCGGTCTTCACCGTCATCCTCTACGTCCCGATCATCACCATGACCTTCAGCATCTACAAGACCGTGGATGCCAGGGTCGAGAGTGATTTCGAGCCGTACAGGCTGTACAACGGCGTCGTGGCCACCATCCAGAGGATGGCCCTCCCGGTCCTCGCCGTCCTGCTGTACGTTTACTACAAGATCGACAATACCGACGATTACAGCTCCGTCCTGCAGTTCATCATAATCTCCGCGGTCGTCATCTTCTTCGTGGTCATGCTGACCTCGGCGATCTACTATCGCACCCTTTCCGACGGAGTGGTCGCGGACATCGAGCAGAAGAACAAGATCTTCATCCCTGTCTCCCTCTTCGCCAACCTGAAGAACGAGAGCCGCAAGGACAAGAAAACCGTCCCCGGGACGCCCGAGAGGGACGAGTCGGACATCAGCAAGCTCGATATCTCTTACAGGTCCGACTGAGGCCTGTTCTCTTCCGCCCGGGCCTAAGAAGATCCGGCCCGGGCGGAATCATTCGATTTTATCTTTCAATCGTCGTAGAAACGGGAGAGGCTCGGGTTGGCGCGCCCGGGAGCCGCCCATCCGTTGATGATGGGCTTGAAGACCTCCATGGATGACATCCCTTTGGTCTTCCTGAGGCCGATGATCTCGGGCTCATGGCTGTTGCTGATGATGATCCTGTACTGCTGCTCCGTCTTGTCGACGGTGACGGCCGGCCCTCCGAAGTCCTTCAGGGCCTTCAGGATTACATCGGCCATCAGCTGGATGTCCTCGGGAGTGTAGGAATCCGGGACGGTCAGCATGAAGTCGCTCTCCTCGGTCTGCCCGTTGAGCCTGAACTGGACGTCGGCCGCGGACATCAGTTTCCTGAATTTATCCTCCTTCTCGCCTTCCCCGGCGAGCGCGGTGATCCTCTTCCTGAAGGTTTCGGCGATGTCGAGGTACATGGCCTCCTCGCCAAGGATGCTGAACATACCGCTCTGATGCGCGAAGCCGTTAATAGGCATTCGCACGCCTCAGCGCCCCAAATATTAATTGCAGGCGCTCTTATCCGTCTTCAATGGCCGAGGATTTCAAGGTCACCCCGTGGGAGGTGACCGGCGACATAGATTACGGCGTCCTGATGAAGAGGTTCGGTACCTCTCCGGTCGACAAGACGGTGCTCGACCGCATCGCACGCTACGGGGACATCCATTTCATGCTCAGGCGCGGCATCTTCTACTCGCACCGCGACCTGATCCCGCTCCTCGACTCCTATGACAAAGGGGACCGCTTCTGGCTCTATACCGGGAGAGGCCCGTCGGGGAACACGCATCTGGGACATATCATGCCCTGGATATTCAACAAGTGGGTGCAGGACAACTTCCATGTAAGGATGCTGTTCCAGATGACCGATGACGAGAAGTTCCTGTTCAAGGACCTCACCCTGCACGACACCCGCAGCATGGCCTACGAGAACGCCCTCGACTTCGCCGCCCTGGGGTTCGACCCGGACAGCACCAAGATACTCGTGGACACCGAGAACATCGGCACCCTGTACCCGCTGGCCCTCCAGGTGGCCAAGAAGGTCACCTTCAGCACCGCCAAGGATGTCTTCGGCTTCGAGGGGTCCTCCAACATCGGCAAGATCTTCTTCACCGCGCTGGAGTCCGCCCCCGCGTTCCTGCCGAGCGTCATCGAGGGCAGGCCGACCCCGGTCCTGATCCCCGCCGGCATCGACCAGGACCCGCACTTCAGGGTCACCCGCGACGTCGCCCCCGGCCTCGGGTTCCCCAAGCCCAGCCTGCTCTACTGCAAGATGTGCCCCAGCCTGAGCGGCGGGGACAAGATGTCCTCGTCCGATCCGATGGCCACCATATACACCACCGATACCCCCAAGCAGGTCAAGAAGAAGGTCGGCAGGGCGTTCACCGGCGGGTGCGTCAGCGTCGACGAGCAGCGCGAGAAGGGCGGGAACCCCGATGTCTGCGCCGTGTTCAAGTACAACTTCTATCTCTTCGAGCATGACGACGCCAAACTGGAGGAGATGGCGCGCAGGTGCAGGAACGGCGAGGTCCTGTGCGGCGAATGCAAGGTCGCGCTGACCCAGAAGATAAACGTCTTCCTCGAGGCCCACCAGGCCAAGAGGGAGGAGGCCAAGGAGATCGTCGCTAAAATGGCCTACGGCGGCTTCAAATGGTGAGATAATGGTCGCGAAAGAAGTAATCGATGGTCTTAGCTACAACGAGAAGAAACTGCTCCTGGCACTTGCGAAGGCTGGAGGCTCCGCAGCGCCGGAGGACCTTGTCCGGGGCGGAGCGTTCTCCCTCGGCGTGGAGGCCATGGGAGCGGCCTCCAGGCTGTCCTTCAAGGGGCTTGCCTCCATCAAGGAGAGCAGCGAGAAGTTCTACGAGCTCACCGATCCGGAGGCGTCCGCCAAGGACCTTCCCGAGAGGCATGCGCTCGAGGCAATCTCGGCGGCCGGCGGGAGGATGACCCTGGCCGACCTGGCCTCCGCCATACCCGGGGAGGACAAGATCGCCGTCGGCTGGCTCATGAAGAAGAAGCTGGCCGTCATGGACAGGTCAGGGGAGAACTCCCTGCAGCTCACCGACGCAGGCCGCGCCGCCCTCGGCAGCTCGATGCCCGACGAGCAGCTCATAGCCAGGATGCTCAAAGCGCCCGTCCCCGAGGCGGAGGCCGACCCGAAGGCCGTGAAGGACCTCAAGGGCCGCAAGGGCATGATCCGCGAGACTGAGGACGTCCGGAGGCAGATATCGCTTACCGATGAGGGCAAGGAGGCCGCCGCCTCCGGCATCGAGCTCAGGGAGGAAGTGGCCGACGTCACCGACACGCTGATCCAGAGCGGGAAATGGAAGGACGTCGATTACCGCTCCTACGATGTCCAGGCCCTCGCTCCGACGGTGTACGCCGCGAAGAAGAACCCCCTGACGCGCCTCGGCAACGAGGTTCGCCGGCTGTTCTGCGACATGGGGTTCACCGAGATGTCCTCGGAGTACGTCCAGCCCGCGTTCTGGAACATGGACGCCCTGTTCATCCCGCAGGACCATCCGGCCCGCGATATGCAGGACACTTTCTTCCTGGAGCATCCTGCGTCCATACCCCTGACCGACAGGGCGCTGGTGGAGAAGATCAAGGCCATCCATGAGAACGGCGGCGGCACCGGGTCCACGGGCTGGGGCGGGACCTGGTCCGAGGAGAAGGCGGCCCAGGCGCTGCTCAGGACCCACAGCACCGTGAGCTCCATAAGGTACATCGCGGCCCATCCCGACGCGCCCCAGAAAGCGTTCTCCATCTCGCGCATCTTCAGGAAGGAGTCCATCGACGCCACCCACCTGCCCGAGTTCTCGCAGATCGAGGGCATCGTGATCGACGAGAACGCCAGCCTGGACATGCTGATCTCCCTCATCCGCGAGTTCTATTCCAGGATGGGGTTCGATCAGATCCACGTGAGGCCCAGCTACTTCCCGTACACCGAGCCCTCCCTGGAGCTCGAGGTGTTCTTCCACGGGAAATGGCTCGAACTGGGAGGCGCCGGCATCTTCAGGCCGGAGGTCGTCGCCCCGTTCGGCGTGAAATGCCCCGTCATGGCCTGGGGATTCGGCTTCGAGAGGCTGGCCATGCTCAAATGGGACATCAAGGACATCAGGGACCTGTACATCTCCGATATCGATTCCCTGAGGAAGAGCACGGTCTTCTGAAATGCCGTCTCGGGCGCCGGCGCCTTTGCAGGAGCGCCGGGCCCGGTCAGCCCCGGTCAGGCCATCGAAATATCTCAGAGCGCCTGGAATCCCGGGTCCGTTCCTTCCGACACAGCATCGATCATGTGCCTGTACGCCGGACGGCGCCCTTCGGGAGCAGACTGCCAGGCCTTCTCAAGGTTATCCATCGTGGCCGCGGTGTCCTTCTCGGCGAACGCTATGCGGGCGCGGGTGCAGAATATCCTGTCGATCCACGCTCCGTCCAGGGTCCTCAGCGTCTCGTTGGCGGCGATGTCGCAGAGCTCCCTGGCCTTCTCCAGGTTGCCGATGCTGGCATGCGCCTCGGCGGCAATCTCGGCAGGCAGGGGCCCGCCGACCTCCTCCATGGCGCGCTCGGCTATCGTTGCTGCCTCCTCGTAGCGCTTCTGCAGCACCAGGATCTGTGACCTGACCTCGAGAGCATGCCTGGACCCTATCCCGGCCAGTTTGCCGAGGCATTCCTCGGCATCCTTCACGGAACGGAGCCCGATCGATGTCTCGGCCATGAGCCAGAACAGGTGCTCGCTGTACTCCGGGACCGCCTTGACGGCCCTGAGGTCGCAGTAGAGCTCCTCGGAGGGGCAGAACAGCGCGTTCTAATCCATGGTTTCGGCGAGGATGTTGGCCTCGATGTTCCTGCCCGCCTTGTTCAGGTGGTACAGTCTCTCGGCCCTGTTCCCGCTTTTGAGCCAGTAGTCGGCGGCCCAGCTGTGCCAGGAGCGGAGGGAGAAGGGATCGGCCAGCCGGATGAACGCTTCTGCAGTCCTCTCCGGTATGCAGATGTACCCGCGGAAATCGGTCGGGATCGTCCCGGAGGTCATCCCCGGAAGGTCCTTCTTCAGGATCGGTTTGCGGAAGACGCAGGCCCTGCCGACCGCATCGCGGTCCGCCTGGCTCATGCACTTCCACTTCCCTTCCGGATTGCAGCGGCTGATGTCCAGGAGCATATCGGTGTCGATGCCCTTCTTCTCCAGGTTGGCCTTGAGCTTCCTCCCCTCCCCCGCGCCTATCGGCGTGAGGCAGTAGACGAAGCGCTTGGCCGGGGTTCCGTTCAGATGCGCCTGCCACCTTTCCACGAATCCGTACTCCTCAAGCTTCTTCAGATCGATAGATACATGCGCGCGGGAGATCCCGGCGGCGGATGCTATCCCGTCCTGAGTGAGCTCGCGGGGGACGTCGAAGTTCTGTTTCGGGTACACGCTCGGAAATCTGAGCATGTGAAGCAGGATGCGTTCTTTCACGGTCAGGCAATAAGTTTGTTCCATCATATCCAGGATCGAAGATTTTCGCATCCGGATTTAAAGGCATACTATTGCAATCAGAGATACGGATTACAGACAGCCAGGCGTGTCTTTACCTGCATGTAATGCCTGGGGCAGGGAAAAATTAACAACTATTAATCAGCAGTTGGTTCCATCTAGTAAAAAACATATTCATCTTGGTCTTTTGTGCAAATCTGTAATGCTGGCCGTAATCAGATGTATGCAGGATATTTCCTCGCGCAACATCACCGATTCCCTGCTCGCGTCCGGGGGCTGGACCGATGAGGGGAAAATCGGAGATTTAGTGTTCTATACAAAAAATGACTTAGTAATGGCTGAGATCCAGGACCTCCACATCCGCCGCGACGGGCTCGATGCGCAGATCGCGGAAGCAGGATGGAAGCCAGATGCCGTCATCTTCCCCTCTGAGCATGCATCATCGAGCGGCACCCCTGCGCTGACCGTCCATCCTATAGGCAATTACGAGGACTGCAGGCTCGGCGGCAGGGCGGAGACCCTGGTCCCGTCCGCGCCGGCCCTCATGAGCAACGCTCTGCGTACGATCAAGGCGAAATGCAATCTGCCGGAGTTCAGCATCTGCTTCGAGGCGACGCACCACGGCCCGTACATGGAGACGCCTGCGTTCTTCATAGAAATAGGAAGCGATGAGAACCACTGGGGCAGGAAGGACGCGGCGGCGCTGCAGGCGTCGGTCATAGAGGACTTCCCGCGCGACAATGATTACTCTACGGTCATCGGCATCGGCGGGGGCCATTATGCCCCGCGCTTCACCGAGCTCGCCCTGACGAGGAAGGTGAACTTCGGGCACATCGTGCCCACTTACAGGACGGACAACGCCTCAGACGAGGCGGCGGCCCGCATGATCAGGCAGGCAGCCGAGAAGACAGGCACCAAAACGGCCTTCCTGCACCGGAAGTCCATGAACGGGCCGTCGGCCGCGAGGCTGACGAACCTTGCCGAATCCGAGGGCATCGAGGTCATCAAGAAGGATTGCTTCGAGCCCCTCGGCCCGGAGCGAAGGCCGGTCACCCGGCCCTGTGCGAATCGACGTGGGTGCCGGAGAACGGCTGCCCGAGGATCGCCTTCTCCAGCTCGGCGAGGTTCCTGCCGTCCACCATCTCGATGTCGATGCGGTCCTTCTCGGCGATCTTCACGCCCATCGGGTCGAAGACGCTGGATTTCCCGGCCGCATGGCCGCTGTAGACGATATGACCCAGCTCCTCAATGGTGAGGCTGCTGTACTTCACGGCGTCCGGGTTCTTGCGGGGGTCGTCTGAGTACACGGCGTCCACGGAGGTGGCGTTGACTATGCGGTCGGCGCTCCATCTCTCGGCGACCATCGCGGAGACGGCATCGGTCGTGTGGCCCGGCTCGGTGCCTCCCATGACCGGGATCTTTATCTTCCCGACCTTCGCCACGGTGCCCTCCACGGTGGGGGAGATGTCCATCGACGAGAAGTCCTTCCCGAGCGCCAGGGCGAGGAGCTTGGCGTTGATCCTGGTGGAGTCTATGCCCATGATGTCCAGGTCGTACTCGGACCCTCCGAGCTCCCTGCCGGTCGTCGCGTAATAGCGGGCTGTCTTCCCGCCGCCGACGACAATGATCATGCTGACCTTTCCGGATGCTTCCCTGAGCATATGTGCCAGACTGCTGATGTAGGCTGCATCGTCCCTGCCGGGGATCAGTATGGAGCCCCCGATGGAGATGACCACTCTCTGATTAGCCATTCTTAACCCTTTTATACGCAAGCGCGATGGGTATAATAATTATTGTTGGAGGCTTTGGAAACGGCAATAGACAATTCTGTCAGCAAGGCCAGGTATGATTTCAAGAAAGCCATGGACGAGATCCGCGGCTATCGAGGAAAAGGCACCGAGCTCATCTCGGTGTACATCCCGTTCGGAAAGCTCGTATCGGACGTCATGGCCTACCTCAGGAACGAGGAATCGGCGGCGTCGAACATCAAGTCGAAGACCACGATGAAGAACGTGACGGGCGCCATCGAGTCGGTCGCTGCCCGTCTGAAGACATTCGACAAGATCCCGGAGAACGGGATCGTCATCTTCTGCGGCGAGGTCCCCCGCGCGGGCGACCAGACCAAGATGGTCCAGTACGTCATCAACCCGCCCGAGGCCATCACCGCCTTCCTGTACAGGTGCGACGCGCAGTTCTTCACCGAGCCCCTCGACGGCATGCTCGTCGACAAGAGGTACTACGGGCTCATAGTCATAGACAGGAAGGAAGCTACCATCGGCATGCTGGCCGGGACCAGGATCAAGGTGCTGAAGCACTACGACTCCCTCGTCCCCTCGAAGCACCACCAGGGAGGTCAGTCCTCCGTGCGTTTCGAGAGGCTCATCGAGATCGCCGCCCACGAGTTCTTCAAGAAGGTCGCCGACGGATGCACCACCTGCTTCCTGGACAGCATCCTGGACATGGAGGGCATCCTCGTCGGAGGGCCCGGCATGACGAAGGACTTCTTCATCAACAACGAGTACCTCCACCATGAGCTCCTCAAGAAGGTCGTCAGGCCGTTCTTCGACACCGGCTATACCGACGAGTCGGGGCTGAAGGAGCTCGTCGAGGCCGCCCAGGGCGTCATCGTGGACATGCAGATCACGTCCGAGAGGGACATGATGCAGCGCCTGTTCAAGGAGATCAGGAAGGAGGACGGCGGGCTCTCCGCCTACGGCGAGGACATGGTCCGCAAGTGCGCCGAGATGGGGGCGGTCGATACGTTCCTCATCTCCAGCAAACTGAAGAAATACCGCATAAAGGCCGTATGCCCGAACGGCCACGAGACGATGATGACCGTGGATGACCCAGACGCTCCGGTCAAGTGCCCGGAGTGCGGGTTCGGCGCCAAGGTCGCGGAGAGCAAGGACCTCATCGATGACTTCTTCGAGATGTCCGAGCTCTACAATTCGAGCATCCAGCTCATCTCCGGCGATTCCGAGGAGGGGGAGATGCTCTACAGGGCGTTCGGCGGCATCGCAGCGCTGCTGCGTTACAAGGTCGGATGATTCGGCATGAAAGCACAGGAACAGTTCGAAAAGGAATGCGAAGAGGCCGTTGTCAAGGCCCTCGCCGGCATGGGGGCCCCTGCCGACCTGAAGATCGTGAAGGAGGTCCCGGAGCAGGCGGACCTGGCCGTGCCGTGCTTCGCCTTCTCGAAGGCGCTCAGGGCGCCCCCGAAGGCGATCGCGGAGCAGATCGCATCGGCCATAAAGGCGCCGTGCGGGCTCATCGCCGGCGTCGAGGCCGTGAACGGCTATCTGAACTTCACCGCGGACCCGACGGCCATCGTCACCGATGTCCTGCAGGAGGTCTCGGAGAAGAAGCAGGACTTCGGGAAATCGCGGCCGACCGGCCTCAGGGTGAACGTCGAGCACACCTCCACCAACCCCACCGGGCCGGTGCACGTGGGACGTGCCAGGAACCCCATCATCGGCGACACGCTGGCACGCTGCCTCAGGATGCGCGGGCACGACGTCACCACCGAGTACTACGTGAACGACGTCGGGAAGCAGATGGTCATCATGGCCTGGGGGGCCGAGAACATCACTCCCGAGGAGGTCAGGGAGGAGATCGCCCAGACCGAGAAGCCCGATGACAGGGACAAGATCGACCACAGGCTGGTCTACAACTACCGCGCCGCCACCAAGAAGATCCACGGCAACCCCGCCCTGGAGGAGGAGATCGCCGAGATGATCAGGAAGTTCGAGGCCGGCGACGAGGGCACCGTCGCCCGCGTCGGGAAGGTCGCGGAGACCATGCTCGGGGGCATCCGCCAGACCCTCGCCGACATGAACGTGGTCCTCGACAGGTACACCTGGGAGTCCCAGTTCATCAAGAACGGCGCCGCCAGGGATGTCGTGAAGAAGCTCCAGGAGAGCAAGTACGCCGGCCAGGCCGAGGACGGGGCATGGTATGTGGACCTCAAGGACTTCGGGATCCACGGCAAGAACACCAAGTTCACCTTCACCAGGTCGGACGGGACCACCCTCTACACGACCAGGGACCTCGCCTACCACCTCGACAAGTTCTCCCGCTCCGACCGCACCATCGACGTGCTGGGAGAGGACCAGAAACTGGGGTCCCAGCAGCTCTGCTCCGCCCTCTCCATCATGGGCGTCGAGAGGAAGCCCGAGGCCCTGTTCTACGCCTTCGTCTCCCTGCCCGAGGGCAGGATGTCCACGAGGAAGGGCGTCGTGGTCTACCTCGACGACCTCATCGACGAGGCCACCGAGCGCGCCGCCAAGGCCATCAGGGACGGCAACAAGTGCGCCGGGATGACGGATGCGGAGATCGACAGGATCGCCCACGACATCGGGGTCGGGGCGGTCAGGTACAACATCGTCCGCGTCGGCGCCGACAAGCAGCTCGTCTTCAAATGGGAGGATGCGCTCAGCTTCGACGGGAACTCCGGGCCGTACCTGCAGTACGTTCACGCCAGGGCCTGCAGCATACTCCGCAAGGCCGGGGATTTCAAGCGCATCACCGACGGGTCCCTGCTCAAGGACGAGTACGAGATCAGGCTGGCCAAGACCCTGGCCAGGTTCGAGAGCGTCCTCGCGGACATCGATGCGACCAAGAGGGTCAGCATGATGCCCGCCTACGGCCATGAGGTGGCCGTCGCCTTCAACCAGTTCTACGCCCAGGTCCCGGTCCTCCAGGCCGGCGCCGAGAGGGATGCGAGGCTTACCCTCGTCGAATGCACCAAGTACGTCCTCAGCAACGTCCTCTGGTGCCTGGGCATGGGCGCCCCCGAGGCGATGTGATATGGACTTCCGGCCCATGAAGCTCAAGGACATCAAGAAGGTCCGCGAACTGGAGCTGTCCTGCATAAAGGAGTACTTCAGCGAGACCATCGAGAACAAGTGGGAGGACCTTCCGCAGGAGTGGAAGGACAACCTCGGGGCGAGCAGCCCCAACCATTTCCGCCCCTACCTGGAGAGCGGGCTGAGCTTCGTGGCCGAGGAGGACGGGGAGATCTACGGGTTCATCTTCGCGCAGATGCTCCACCATATCGCAGACTGCACCAATCTCGTATGGATTGAGAACATGGGGGTCGACCCCATCGTCCGCAGGAACGAGATCGGCTACAGGCTCCTCAGGGAGACCCTCCGTGCGGGACGCGCCGCGGGAGGAGAGGTCGCCCACAGCATGATCGAACAGGACAATGCGCCCTCGATCATGCTCCACAAGAAGATCGGGTTCTTCATCGACAGGCGCGCAGTGGCGCTGATGGACCTTAAGGACCCGAAACTGAAGCTCTGACGGCCCGGCACCGGCGTTTCTGCCTGCCGGCCGGCGGATCATATCTCAAAAATCCCCGAAAGGGTAAGGGGTTTGATCGGTGAGGCACGCCTCACTCAGAACCTTTGGATTCCTTCTCTGCCTTCTTCCTGTCATCGGCCGCGGAAATGGCTGCCTTGGTCCTGACAGTGGCCCTGGTGATGATCATGGTCATCGCGACGGCGAGGCAGGTGACGAGGAGAGCGTAGATGGTCTTCCCGACAAGGCTGTCATCATCATGGAAGACCGCGCTGACCGCGGACTGGATGGCGCCGTTCCAGGCAAGCGCAGCGACGAGCCCGAACGCGGAGATGATCAGCGCGGAGAGGGACTCGAGGAACTGCAGTTTGAAGGGTTTAACTTCAGCGTCTGCCATACTCCGCAGACTGCTGATGGCATATTAAAGGTATCGGCTTATGCAAAAGGGGGGCCGGACCCCTATCGGGGCCCGAAAGGGGTTTCACTTCCTCCTGGAGGAGACGTACTTGAGCTTCTTGCCCTCTCCGTCCTTTCCGGAGGATTTCTTGGCCTTCTTCTCATCGGCCAGTTCCGAGAAGGAAGATGCCTCCTTCTCCTTGGGTTCCTCGGCTGGCACGGCTTCCTTGGACTCGGAGGATGCATCGTAGCGCCTCCTCTCGGTAGAGGCCTTCTTCTCGGCGGGGGCCTTGGAGTCCTTCCCGGCCTTCTTCTCCTCTTCGAGCTGGGTGAAGGTGGTGGTGGGCTTCGCCTTGGGGTTCGACCTGATGTAATAGAGCACGGCGATCACGATTATGATCGCGATCGCTATGATCGCGATGTAAGACGTTGCCTTGTCCCAGATGCCCTTGTCGACATGCACTTCGACCGAGGTGGTGCCGATGGAGGTCTGGTCGCCGGTCGTGCTCTCGTCCCCGTCCTCATCGATGTAGGCATAGACGGTGACCGTGTGGTTCCCGCTGCTCAGGGATATCGACAGGGTAACGGTCTGCGTTCCTTCGGAGAGCCCGGTCTTCATGACAGTCTTGTCCGGGTCGGATTCGTCGTACGAGTCCACGTACATCTTGAACAGCACGTTGCTCTCCGCGGTCAGGCTCACCGGCACATCGATGTGCCCGGATTCCCCGTCCTTCCAGTCGTCATCGGCTGTTGCGGTGCCGATGCCGTTGGTGGCGGCATCCGATGCGCTTGCAGCCACGGCGGCCGCGGCGACGGCCAGCAGGGCCGCCAGGGACAGTGCCAGGAGCCTGCCGGCGTTCTTTCCGGCGAATGCCTGGCTCATGTTATGATCTCCTCGAGCCTCTCCTGCTCTATGGCCTTGCGGACCTCCATGGAGAGGCGCCTCCCGGTGCTCATGTTGGTCCTCCACAGGGTGTTGCCGTAGGGGTGTCCGACGGACATGTGGACGTTGGTCCCTCCTCCGATCCTGGGGGCGACATCGTAGATGTAGAAGTTGAGGTCCTTGTCGACGCAGGTCTGGAGGCAGAAGGGCCCGATGATCCCGGGCTTGTAGTACTCCTGGGTCGCTTTGACGTACTTCTCGGCCATCGCGAACGCCTTGTCGAGCAGGGACTCCCTGAGGGTGGCGGAGTTGTGGCCGCAGACGGTGTACTCCGGGATTATGCCGTCGTCCTCGAGCTCGACCTGCTGCTTCCCGGGGAGCCTCACGTAGCCGTCCAGCGAGGACTCGAACCTCCAGTCGATGCCGAGCAGCTCCACTTTCTCTCCCTTCTCCTCGAGGGGGTCGTAGAAGAAGTCGAGGTTGAAGACGGGGCCGATGATGTACTGCTCCATCCTGGCGTGCTTCTCGAAGTCCTCGTCGAGAACGCCCTGCTTGATCAGCTCCTGGCTCTTCTCCACGTACTGGTCGTAGTCCTTGGCAGTGAAGAACCCGCGCTCGAGCTTCTTGACGTGGTGGTGGACCTTGATGATGGTCAGCCCGTCGATGTCCTCGGGCTTCTCGACCTTCTTGGGGTAGGGGAGGTTGGCCTTCTCGAGGAGCCAGTAGTAGTCCTTCGGCCCGCCCCTCTCCTCGGAGCGGAGCAGGTTCCTGCTGCCGACCATGGGGACCTTGAAATTGTCCTCCACGTCATCGATGCTGCAGTAGGAGGTGAACGACCTGTTGGGCACCCACAGGGTGTTGGTGTTGATCAGATACTCCTGGTTCTCCGGCTTCATGATGTCGCCGAACTTATCGAGGATCATCGTGTCGTCGACGACTCCGCGGATGAGGTTGCCGTCGGCGTCCCTCTGCGATCTGAAGTAGTTGTTGAAGGTCCGTTCCCTTCCTTTCTGGCACACTGCGAGGGTGCGGAAGCCTTCCGACACCGCTCCGTCGCAGGTGTCGAGCGAGGAATGCGAGGCGAGGACCCCGATCCTGGCCTTCTCCTGATCGTAGCGTCCCAGATTGGCAAGCACTTCGTCTCTGCTGATCATGGAATTACCTGTGTGAAGGTAAAACAAGCCTTCTATTTAACATAATATAAGGAGGGGTCCGCTGTCCCCGGCGCCTCCTGGGCAGGCATCCTCTGTGCCGGGTCAGATGAAGACCGAGATCACCGATACCAGGATGATGGAGCCGACGAGGTCCATCACCGACGAGGTGATCGGTATCGACTCATCGTCCGGGTCCAGGCCGAACTTGGTCGATGCCACGGCCACGTAGTAGGACAGCAGGCTCAGGACGGCGGTGGTGATCATCCCGGCGGCCATTATGATGGCCATGGATGTCAGGAAGCCGATCCCGCTCCCGCCGTTGACGAGGATGCATGCCGCGTAGGATATGGTGCCGATGTAGGCGAAGGTGATGACCGAGCAGACCAGGATCATCGCGAACTCTCCCCCGGCGCCTTTGGGGTTCCACCTGGGGGAGAGCGTACCCAGGTGGATGGCGGAGGAGAGCTTGGAGGTGAGCATCCCGGACAGGGCGTTCCCCTGGTTCAGGAACGCCGGCATCATGATCATGAGGACGCCGTACTGCACCAGGGAGTCCTCCTCGTCCTGGATGACGATCCCCGCCCCGATCTCGAATATGAGGCAGAACATCAGGACCGGGAGGGAGGCGTAGAAGATCCTCTTGGCCTCTCCGGAGAAGTCCCTGCGGCTGGTCTTGGCCTTCAGCATGCGCCAGGTGTACAGCGCGGTGACGGCGATGATGGCGACCGTCATTATTATGGTGGCCGTCTCCCCCCAGCTGTAATCGTCCATCTCGAGGAAGACCCAGGTGGCGAAGAATATCATCGGGACGGTGACTATGTCGCCGATGGCCGCGATGAGGGGGGCCGTGATGTTGTCCACGTCCCATTCCCTCTTGTTCCCGACGTAGGCGATCAAGATGTTGAAGCACACCACGATGATCCCGGCCAGGAACCCTCCCACCGAGGAGATGAAGATGAGGTCCCAGATGTCGGCGTTCCCTCCGAACCAGATCAGCGCGACGAGCCAGGTGACGGCACCCATGGCGATGCTCATGATGAGCGAGAGCGCTATGGCGGAGTCGAAGTTGGCGCGGAGAACCGTTCCCTTCCTGAGGCTCATCTCGAAGGTACCGATGTTCATGGCGGTGCCTATCCTGGAGCCCATCGCGCCGAAGATGTTCCCGCGCATCCCTATCGCGGAGTAGATGAGGATCATCATCCCCGAGATGGTCAGGATGTAATCTTCCATGCTGTTGAGGACGAGGCCGGCGAAAAGATCGGCGGTGCCGGCGATGCAGAGGGCGGCGAGACCCATGATTATCGCGGACCCGTAGCGGGCCAGGAATCCGTCAGATCTCTTCTGCCTATCCATCCGAAGAACCTCCTCAGACCATGCGATCGAGTGCGACAAGGCATCTCTCTTATAAATGAAAGACGGGAAGAGGCCCCGCATGCCTGCGGACAGCACGTGCCAGCCGTTCAGATGGGAGTCTGGGACCGATGCAGACTGGTTGTATTGATAGTGATAATCATATATCGGCGATGCAATATTTCGCCGTAAATTCCGTTCAAGGGTGAAAGGAACTTGGTTATCTGCGTCGGCCGGAGACTCTCCGGCATGGTCCCGGGGGCGTCCGGATGAGCGAACCCGAAGACATCTCGGAACTCAAACACATAGATATGACCGTGCGCGAGCTGCTCACGGAGATGAAGGATTCTTCCGAGGTCATCGTCGACCTCGCATACGCATCGCTGATGTACAACAGCACCAGCATGGCTGAGAAAGTGCGCGAGATCGAGGACGAGATGGACGATCTGAAGTTCGCCACCCGTTACAAGGTCCTCCTGTCCAGCAGAACCAGGGAGGACGCCAGGCAGCTGTCCGGTCTCCTGGAGGTCGCTTCCGCCGCCGACAGGATCTCGGACGCCGCCTCCGATATAGTGGGCCTGCTGAGGTTCCCTCCCGAAAAGCGCCCGTTCATCACCGAGATGCTCTCGGAGGCCGACGAGAAGATCAGGATGATCAGGATCGCCGACGGGTCGAGCATGGCCGGGAACACGATCGGCAAGCTCGCCGTCGAGGCCAACACCGGCTGCAAGATCATCGCCGTCAAGAACCGCCGCGGGTGGACCTACGACCCCGAGGGAAGCGCCAAGCTCCGCGCGGGGGACACCATCATCGTCCGCGGGACCGACGACGGGGCCGACCTGCTCACCGAGTACGCTTCGGGCAAGAAGGAGTGGGAGTTCGAAGAACCTGTCTCCGAGGAGGAAGAGGAGACCTCGGACAAGGAGGACGAGAAGAACGAGGAGGAGCTGACCCAGGAGCTCAACGGGGAGGGCGATGGAGAATGATGAGCCGTCTAGCCGCCATGCTCACCGAGCTCAAGGACACCTCCGAGATGATGATCGATCTGGCATATTCGTCCCTGCTCTATGACAACACTGAGATCGCCGAGGAGGTCATCTCCCTCTCCAACAGCCTCGACGGGCTGAGCGAGCGCATACAGGACGAGATGGCCAAGTCCGGCCAGAGCAATTCCGAGGAGGTTTACAGGGCGATTGTCACCGTGACCCTCATGGACAGGATAATGGACATCGCCCACGCGGCGGAATCCATCGCCGACGTGGTCATCCGCGGTCTCGCGGAGCACCCCGTCCTCGCCATGTCCATCAGGGAGGCGGACACCACCATGTGCCTCGCCAAGGTCGCCGACGATTCGATCCTGGCAGGGAAGACCTTCGGAGAGGTCTCCCTCAGCACCGTCAGCGGCATGTTCGTCATCGCGGTCAGGCGCGGCGACGACTACATCTTCGGCCCCGGGGAGGAGACGAAGATGGAGGCCGGCGACATCCTCATAGCCAGAGGGCCCGAGGAAGGGGTATCCTACTTCAAGGACCTCGCCGACGGTACCGAGAAATCTCTGGACTGACGGTTTTTATCCCATCAGGCCGCCAGGGCGATCCCCGCCCAGCGTCCGGCGGCCGCTCCGCCCAGGCAGAGGACCACGGTCCCGAGGAAGTTCATCGCTGCGTCGCCGAAGCGCCCGTTCGAGAACAGCACCG
Organism: Methanomassiliicoccales archaeon LGM-DZ1; assembly: GCA_030168595.1. Lineage (NCBI taxonomy): Archaea > Methanobacteriati > Thermoplasmatota > Thermoplasmata > Methanomassiliicoccales > Methanomassiliicoccales archaeon LGM-DZ1. The sequence goes on from CP115556.1 coordinate 1,404,115, forward strand.
TGGTGTCCAGCGCGAACGTGGACATGGTGGTGAACGCTCCGAAGAAGCCGGTGAACATCAGCAGCCTGGCCTCCTGCGATATGCCGGTGAGGCTGAACGTCAGGAGCGCCAGCAGGAAAGACCCGATGAAGTTGACCGCGAGGGTGGCCCACGGGAACTGCGTCGAGTCGATATAATAGATGAACAGGTAGCGGACGGCCGCTCCGATAGCTCCGCCGGCAGCGACGATGAGAAGGCATGCAGGCAGGCTCAGTTCCATGAACGGTCGCCAGAGGCGGGACGGATAAATAATTGACGGGACCGAAGCCGGAACCTATCAGAAGTTAGAATGAGAAGTGGTAGCCCCGACCAGATTCGAACTGATGTCCAAAGATCCAGAGTCTCCGATGATTGACCACTACACTACGGGGCTATTGAACCGCCATATCCGGCGGTTGTTATTAAGCGTTTCTGTTGTGCCCCCAGAGGGGGCACGGGATAGGCATCCCGGGAATCACTGGAGGACCGCTTCGACCTTCTTGAAGATCTCGTTGATGTCGCCGACGCCGTCGATCCTGACGAGCTTGCCGGCGTTCTTGTAGTAGCCGATGAGGGGCTCGGTGTTCTTGTGGTAGGTCTCGAGCCTCTTCTTGACGGTCTCCTCCTTGTCATCGTCCCTCTGGTAGAGCTTGGATCCGCACTTGTCGCAGATGCCGTCGACCTTCGGAGGGTTGTTGGTGAGGTGGTACACCGCGTTGCACTCGGGGTTGGGGCAGGAGCGCCTCTGGGTCAGCCTCTTGACGAGGATGTCGTCGGCCACGTCGATGTCGAGGGCGAGGTCGATGTTCAGCTCCTTGTCGAGGGCCTCCGCCTGCTCGATGGTCCTGGGGAACCCGTCGAAGATGATGCCGGGGACCTTGCCGAGGCTCCTGATCTTCTCCTTCATGAGGTTGATGATGACCTCGTTGGGGACGAGCCCTCCGGCGTCCATGTACTTCTTGGCGGTCTTGCCCAGCTCGGTCCCGTTCCTGACGGCCTCGCGGAGCATGTCGCCCGTGGAAAGTCTGACGTATCCGAGCTCGGTCTCGATCTTCTCTCCCTGGGTTCCTTTCCCGGCCCCGGGGGGTCCCAGAAGTACAATCATGGATTTCATATGGGACGGTAGAAGGAAGGCGGTTAAAAGGGTGATGGGCGGGGCGGCGCCCCGCCGAAGCTTTTCGCGCTGCTGTCAGGCGATGACGCCCTTCAGCCTGTAGGCGCCGTACATCCTGACGATTCCGGCGGCGGCCACGAAGGCGCCGATCACGATCATCACGACGTCCGCCGTGTCGTCGAGGTTGAAGAGGGCGATGATGCCGGTGACGATCATCAGCACCGCGACGGCGACGTTGACGATCTTGGAGCCGCTGTCCGGGAGGCCGAAGGCCGGGATGCCGAGCAGGGCGAGGACGCCGATCACGATCAGGCCCACGGCCAGAAGGGCCATGAGGACGTCCGAGATCAGTGCCGGGACCAGTATGAGGATGAGTCCGAGCAGGAGGTAGAGCCCTCCCATGAGCATCCCTCCCCCGCCGAATCCGACGGAGGCGGCGCCTACGAATATCAGGACCGCCCAGATGACCAGGATCACGCCGACGGCGATCAGGATTATCTCCAGGGCATCCTCGCCGAGGACGGCTATGGCTATACCGACAATAAGTGCCAGGAGCCCTTCGGCGAACTGCATCGCGCAGAGCTTCTTGCGTTCGTTCACGCTTATCATGAGGCGGGAATCGGCGCCGGCCCGTATAATTGTGGCGACCGCGCAGAGGCATCGCGCGCATGCGCATTCTTATAACCAATAACGTGAATCGGCATGGCCGATAGAAATGGCCCTGGACGAGAAGATATTGAAGCAGCTGGAGGCTGTCGTCGGGAAGGACGGCATATCCACAAGCGCAGCGGTGCTGTACACCTACGGTTTCGACGCATCCGTGTACCACAGCAGCCCGGATGTGGTCGTCCAGCCCACATCCACCGAGCAGGTGTCCGAGATCATGAAGATCGCCTACGCGAACGGCATACCTGTGGTGCCGAGGGGCGCCGGGACCGGGCTCTGCGGCGCCGCCGTCCCCATCATGGGCGGGATCTGCCTCGCGATGCAGAAGATGAACAGGATCCTCAACGTCAGCGTCAAGGACCTCTGGGTCGACGTCGAGGCCGGGGTCGTATACAACGACCTCAACGCCGAGCTCGCCAAGTACGGGTTCTTCTTCCCCCCGTCCCCCGGGTCCGGGGAGGCGTGCCAGGTCGGCGGCATGGTCGCCACCAACGCCTCCGGCATGAGGGCCGTCAAGTACGGGGCCACCAGGGACTACGTCCTCGGTCTGACGTTCGTCAGGGCCAACGGGGACATCGTCCGCTGCGGCACCAGGACCATCAAGGATGCTTCCGGGTACCAGCTGGCACGCCTCATGTGCGGGTCCGAGGGGACCCTCGGGGTCATCACCGAGATAACCTTCAAGCTGACCACCAAGCCGAAGAAGTCCGCCTCCGCCCTGGTGACCTTCGGCTCCGTCGTCCAGGCCGGGAAATGCATCTCCGCCATCATCGCCAAGCCCCTCATCCCCGCATCCTGCGAGCTGCTGGACTCCACCTCCATCGAGGCGGTCAACAAGGCCAGGGGCCACCCGCTCCCCGATGCCGAGGCCATAATCATCGTCGAGGTCGACGGCGAGACCGACGAGGTCATCAGGAGGGACCTGAAGGTGGTCGAGGAGGTCGCCGCCGAGCAGGGCGCCGAGTCCGTGACCCCGTCCTTCGACAGCGCGCAGATCGCTAAGTGGACGGACGCCAGGAAGTCCGTCCTCGCCTCGCTCTCCGCCCTGATGCCCGGCTACTCCTGCGTCTCGCTGGCGGACGACATGGGCGTGCCGGTGTCCCGCGTGCCCGAGGCCGTCGAGAAGTTCCAGGCCATCGCCAAGAAGAACAACGTCATAGTCGCCGTCTACGGCCACGCCTCGGACGGGAACCTCCACAGCAAGATGCTCCTGAAGGTCGGCGACGCCGACGAGTGGGACCGCGGGATCAAGACCGCGGACGAGATCTTCGATGCCTCCATATCCCTGGGCGGGACCGTCACCGGGGAGCACGGGGTCGGGATCTCCAAGGCCGTGAAGTTCCAGGAGGAGAGGAAGACTGAGCTCGACTGCATCCTCGCGATCAAGCAGGCCATGGACCCCAAGAACATCCTGAACCCCGGGAAGGCCGCTCAGTGGCGCGGCACCGTCAAGAGGAACCTCAGGTATCCCTGCAAAGAGTATATGTGAACCGGGCGGGCCTTCACGGCCTGCCCAATTTTCTTTCCTTTTTTCTAACTTGGTCTGCTGCCGATATCCGCCGAGCCGGGCGTGCCGGCTCAGGAGTAATAGATCGTCGGCATGAACCAGAACGAGATGAACAGCACCACGGCGATCCCCATGGCGAGCGCGTAAACCCCAGTGTTCCACCTGAGGATCTTGGCGCCGTCGAGAGGGCCGAAGGGCAGCATGTTGAACAGTGCCAGCGAAGCGTTCATGCTTGCCATGAGGTAAACGGGGACGACATAGGCGGTCTCGTTCAGGACCAGGCTTCCCGCGATGCCGACGGCCGCGAGGAACATGTTGACCGCGGGCCCGGCGATGCTTATCCTGCCGTTGTCCTCCACGGTCATGTTCCCCCTGATGTAAACCGCCCCGGGGGCGGCGAAGAGGAAGCCGAAGACGGACATGACGAGGGCCAGCAGGAGGCCCATCGGGTACATCCTGTACTCTGCCCAGCATCCGAGGTCCTGGGACATGAACTTGTGGCCCATCTCGTGGCCCACGAAGCTCAGGAGCATGATGACGAAGATGACCGCGAACATCGCCCCGTACTCCGAGCCGCCGAAGTGGCGCTCGAAATAGTCCGCCACGCTCCCGGACCTGAACATGATGACGACCGCGGCCGTCAGGACAAGCGTGGAGATGAATATGTCGCGGATCTCGCGGGGACTGAAACTGTGGGCGCTGGACAACCTGCCGCTCATCATGACCGCTCCTAGTCTGCATACGTAAAAGCCAATCACTTATAAATCGGGAGCGGATGGGCATCAGAGATGGATGCTCAACCGAGGAACGCGGCCAACGGCAAGGAGACCATGAGGTGGTGCGACGCCTGCGGCACGCTGATCCTGGGAGCGCGCTGCTCCGTATGCGGTTCCGCCGGCAGGGAGTTCGAGGTCAACAGCCCCGGCGACATACGCCCCTGCATGGGGGACAGCAGGGGCATCCTCGAAGGTCTCCTCAGGGACGCCTTCGGCACCGCCGCCCCCATCGAGCGCAAGGAGGTGTTCTTCAACAAGGTGCCGGGCGAGGACCGCACGGACGAGATCGTGGCCCACGGGTCCGTCATAGGCATCCTCAGGTTCGACATCCCGTCCGAGAGGCTGCAGGTGGAGCTGCGCCTGCGCGGCGCGGAGCTGTTCGCGCCCGCAGCTTCGAAGAACGTCGTGTCGATCTCCGGCGTCTCGGGGCACCTCAAAGGCAAAGGCGTGGCGGGGGAGAACGTCTCTGCCATCATCGGGGAGTTCCGCAGCGGAGACCCCATCATCGTCAGGAAAGGCACCAAGACCGGCCCCGGCGTGGCCATGGCCGATTCGGCGGACATGAGGTCCGCCGAGAAAGCGCTCCGCGTGAGGGACCTCGGGGCCCCGTCCGGCCTGCCCCTGTCCCCGGATGCCGATGATAGGACATTCGTCGCCTGCAACAGGGAGCACCTGGAATCCATAGAGCGCAGGGCCGTGGGGGAGATCCGCAGCTACGTGAAGGGCAGGAAGCAGCCGGTCACGGTGTCGTTCTCGGGAGGGAAGGACTCCCTCGCCGCCTGCGGGCTCGCTATCGAGGCCGTCGGGTCCCCGGAGCTGCTCTTCACCGACACCGGCCTGGAGTTCCCGGAGACGGTCGCGTACGTCAGGCGCTTCGCGGAGGAGAAGGGGCTGAAGCTGCATGCCGCCGAGGCGGGGAGCGCGTTCCGCGACAACGTCGATACCTTCGGCCCTCCCGCAAAGGATTTCAGGTGGTGCTGCAAGGTCTGCAAGCTCGGCCCGATAACCGACCTCATCGCCCGCGACTTCCCCCGCGGGACCGTCACTTGCGAGGGGAACCGCTCCCTGGAGTCTTTCTCCCGCTCCGGGACGGAGTTCGTGTCGAGGAACCCCTTCGTCCCCAACCAGACCAACCTCAACCCGGTCAGGGATTGGTGCGCGGCCGAGATCTGGGGCTACATCTGGATGAAGGGCCTGGACTACAATCCCCTGTACAACAGGGACTTCGAGAGGATCGGGTGCTACCTGTGCGCCTCTTGCCTCGCCAGCGAATGGAGGAACACCAAGAGGATCCACCCGGAGATGTACTCGGATTGGGAGGCGTACCTTCACAGGTACGCCGAGTCCAGGGGCCTGCCGCCCGAGTACGTGGACCTCGGCTTCTGGAGGTGGAAGGTCCTCCCCCCGAAGATGAGGCAGCTGGCGGACAGCATGGGGCTGGACCTCCGTGGCGGCCCGGAGGGCGGCGGGATGTCCATGAAGCTCATGAAGGGCGCCTCGGTGTGCGTCGCCGGCGGTTATTCCATGGAGGCCGTGGCCACGATGCCGAGGAAGAGGGATTTCTCGTACGTGGAGGATGCCCTGAGGACCGTCGGCGAGGTGAAGTACTCGCCGGAGTTCGAGATCGCCCTGGTGAGGACGCCTTACGGGCGCGCAAGGCTGTTCGGCGGGGGGCAGATCTCCGTGACGGCGGAGAACGCGGAGGATGCCGAGCGCATGTTCGCCAAGGCCGGGAAGGCCCTGGTCCGCGCCGAGCTGTGCACCGAGTGCGGAATCTGCGCCAAGTCCTGCCCCAGGCACGCCATCAGGATAAAGGGGGGCATGAGGGTCGACCCGGAGAGATGCACCTCCTGCGGCAGGTGCGAGGCTTCGTGCATGGTCGTTCACTTCTACGACAAGATCATGGAAGGGAAGGCCGCGCCGGCCCCGGAGAAGTGCCAGGTGTCTCCGGGCCCCGCTGACAGCAGGGGGCCCCGCAGGGAACGCTCCGGTCCCGGCCGGCGCGGGAGGTACTCCGCCGGCAGGTATTCTGGGCAGAGGCGCGGACGGGCGCCCTCCGGATCCCCGCGCAGGGAAGGGAACGGGCATCCGCGGGACCGCAGGCGGGACGGCGGACGGGCGCCTCCCCGCCCGTGAAGATTTATAAGGCCCACAGGATGCTCCATCATGGACTCCCCGATATTCTACATCGCGGCCGTTCTCGCCTTCGCGCCTGCTCTGGCACTGATGTACGCTCTCGTCAGGAAGTACACCTATCCGTACACCGACCATCCTTACTTCGGGGACCCCATGTTCTTCGGGCTCTTCGCTGTCGGGCTCATAGCGGGGACGGTGATGTTCATGGTGTACACCTACATCATGAACGCGATCCTGGGGATCATCCTCTTCTCCGTGGTCCAGTGCCTGGCACTTGTCGTGGTCATGAACCTGAAGCGTTTCCGCGGCCACTCGGAGAGCATATTCTACGGCCTGGCGTTCGGCCTCGGTGCCGGATGCGCCACCGGGACGGGGTTCATCTATTACATCGCGTCGGCCACCGACAGCCTCGGGGACAGCGTGGACGTCGCAGGGTACGCTTACCTGTTCATCATGTCGCTGTCAATGCTGTTCGAGTACTCAGCCGTGGGGATCGACATCGGCAACGGGATCGCGCGCCATGCTCCCATGCAGTACGCGGCCTCCGCGATGATCTGGAACCTGGTCTTCTGGATAGTGGTGTATGTTTCCCTGGACAACTCCGACAGCGCCATCATGTACGTGGCGGCCGCGGCCGTGCTGGCACTTTCCGCGATATATCTGTGCGCAGGGGCGCTCAGGGAGATACCCCGCATGGTCAGGGAAGTCGATTCCCAGAACAGGAAGGGGAAGAAAGGGAAGAATTCCCGAGACAGCCTCTGAAACGGCATCGCGAGCGCTTGTAGCGCCCGTACTTGGTCTCGTAGACCAGGCACCTGTCCAGCATGGCCGAGAGCATCTTTTCGGCGTTCTTCGGCTCGAACTGCCTGAGGTCATCGACGGTCCATTCGCCGTAGATCCTGTCCAGCCCTTCCGCTAGGATCTCCATCTTCGCTTCCGGGCCCGAAGCGCGCTTGTACTCGTACTTCAGGACGGATCCGGGGTCGGACGGGTCGGGAAGGGCGGTCTCTTCTTCCGCAGGCAGGGACCCGGCGGCCCATTCCGTGTCCGCAGGGGACCGTCTCATGCCCTGCCTCGCCCCGTCACGCAGGGTAATCGCCTCGATGCGCCTGCGGAGCAGCTCCTGGTCGCGGGCCCTGAACAGCAGGGCCCTTTCGGAGGTGACGTCGGCGTTCCCGCAGTAGGGGCATACGGTCCTGCCGTCCTTCTCGTCGATGATCCTGGGGCGCCTGCAGTTCCCGCATCTGATGATCGCGAACATCTCAGTCTCTGAAGTCCGTGAAGACGACCGCCGAGACGCAGCACCCGTACTCGCCGTCGGGCACCGTCTGGTTCTCCACCCTGCAATGGACCTCTCCGAACTCCACGCCGCGTATGCGGGACATCTCGCGCATCTTGTTCCTGAGCTCTTCCGCCAGGTCCTCGCCGGACCCGTGGAGGTGGCCTTCGGCGACATATCCGCCGTGCCCGTCCTTCCTGAAGGCGTAGGCGACCCCGGACGAGATGACGTCTCCCGATCTCCCGCGCATCTGGGACAGCACGCAGAAGGTCACCATGCCCATCGGGATCTCGCAGACGTCCACCTGCTCGGCGCCGTCGGGTATGACCGATGAGACTGCGACGAGGTTCTGCTCGCTGATGTGCGCTTTCAGGAGTGCCAGGTCGAACGCGTTGAGGTCCGACACAGGGCTGGCGGCCTGGCCGGAGGTCACGAAGAAATGTTTCGGTACGGTCTGCATATTGCTCTCTCCGAGTTCTCATCCGTAGATGCTGTGGTTGATCGTCTGTTGCTGCATCTGCGCCTTTATCCTGCCGTCGATCTCGTTGGCCTCGTTGGTGAGCGGGGACGGGTCGACGTCCAGGCCAGGGATGAGCGTGGAAAGGGGCCCGAGGAGCCAGGATGCCGCCCTCGGGTCGGGCAGCTGCGGGTTGGCCGGGGACAGGACGCATTCCACTTCCCTCCCCTGCTGCTCCCCCTTGAAGAGCATGACCCCGGAGACGCCGCGGACTATGCCGTCCTTCATTAGCTTGAGGCCGCTGTCCTCCATGCGCTTCCTGGCGCTGTCGGTGGACCCGAGCCCCAGGAGCTCGGTCTGGTCGGGGGAGATCCTGGGTATGCCGTCGACGCAGACGATCTCCTCCACGCCCAGGCTGTCCAGCGCCTCCAGTATGGAGTCGCAGATGCAGCCGGTGTGCTCCGGCCTGGGTGCGATCTCCGAGGTGACGATGACAATGTCGCGCTTCTTGCGGGATGCGCGCTTCTTCACAGCCGCCGCGGCCGGCGCTTCGGAGGCGCTCCCCTCGGTTCCGTCGGCCGCCTTCTTTGCGGGCTTGCGCCTCTTCCTGGGGAGCTGCCCGGCGTAGATCCTGACGGGCGGGTAGCACCTCCCTTCCTGGACGAAGGCGTACGGGGGCAGCTCAGTCGAGTCGACGGCGGCCGCCACATGCAGTCCCAGCGTCCTCGCCAGGTAGCTCGATACGATCCATCCCACGAGCCCGACGTTGGGGAAGCCGACCACCGCGATGGGGTCCTCCAGCGGCTCATCGGCGTATCTCAGCACCTTGAATTCCGACATCGCGGGGTCGGCATGCGGTAAAGTTATTAAAACGTCCGCAGAGTGGACCGGAGCATGTCGAATACCATCAGGAAAGCGGAGACCGCCGGCGGGATCCCGGTCCTAACAGAGCCTATGGACGGAAGTGCCAGCGCAGGGTTCATGATAGCGGTGAGGACAGGGTCGCGCGACGAGCGCGACGGCATACGCGGCCTCTCGCATCTCCTGGAGCACACGGTGTTCAGGGAGACCCGCAGCATGGACTCGTTCCAGATGGCGAAGCTTATGGAGGGGAACGGCGGGGAGCTCAACGCCTTCACCGCCAAGGAGATGACCGGTTTCTACGGGATCACCCTGAAAGAGACCTCCGATGTCGCGATGAGGTGCGTGGCGGACATCGTCGCCAACCCCCTAATCAACGAGAAGGACACGGAACTGGAGAAGCAGATCGTCCTCCAGGAGCTGAGCATGGTGAAATCGGAGCCGGAGGAGTACGTCCACGACCTGTTCGAGAGCGACCTGTGGAAAGGGGAGCAGCTGGGATATGACGAGGGCGGCACCGAGGAGAGCGTCAGGCCGCTCACCCACACGGACCTGCGTCAGTACTACTCGGAGAGGTACGGCAGGCCGAACCTCGCCGTGTTCGCCACCGGCGGCATAGACCCGGACAGGGTACTGTCCTGGGCGGAGGACAGCCTGGACGGGATGTCGGCGCCGGTCGTCGGAGCAAGGGTCCCTCCCAAGATGCCGGGAGCGTCGCACACGGTCCATGCGTCCGCGGCGGAGCATGTGAACATCGGCTTCGGGTTCCCCGTGGGGGAAGGCACCGAGGCCGAGCGCTATGCCGAGTCCGTCCTCGCCTCTGTCCTCGGCGCCGGGACCAGCTCGAGGCTGTTCCAGAGGGTCCGCGAGAAGAACGCGCTGGTCTACTCCATCTACGAGACCGCGGAGCATTACAGCGACGCCGGGTACGTGGTATCGTTCATGTCGTGCACCCCGTCGAACGTCCCGAAGGCCCTGGAGGAGACCGCGAAGGCGCATGCCGAGTTCAGGAAGGAAGGGCTGGAGAAGGATGAGCTCTCCCGGACCAAGAACCTCCTGAAAGGGGAGATAGCCAGGTCCGCCGAGACTACCGACGGGCGCATCTACAGGATGTGCCGGGGATTCATGACCCACGGCGCCGCCCACAGCGCCAGGGAGACCATGGACCTCATCGACTCGGTGACCGAGGACGATGTCATGGCCGCCGCCGACAGGGTTTTCAGGGCCGACAGGCTCAACATCACAGTCCTCGGGAAGCTCGGCCGCCGGGCCGGGGCCTTCGACTTCTCGTCGCTGGACGTCTGAGCCGGCCGCGTCCCTGAAGCCGGAGATGACGTGGAGGACCGCGCTGCCGGCCGATCCCCTCGAGGCCGCGACCTCGGGGGTCAGGTCCTCGCTCATGGTGGCCATGTCCTTCACCTCAATGGCCACGAACTTCACGGACAGCGGCATCTTCTCGGGTTCCATCTGCCTGCCGATCTTCAGCGCGGTGGCTATGTTGATGTCGTGCGAGGGGACGCTCGCGACGGTGGACTCGAAATCGGCCACATCGAAGATCAGGACGGTCCCGGGGCCGTACTGCCCCGTCTGTATGGCGTCGACGAACACGGCGTACGAGTACCCCTCTATGACCGGGAGAACCTCCAGCCCGCCGATCGCTTCCGCGAAGCAGTCGACGTCCTCCATACCCATCGCCTTGATGTCGTCGGAGACTTTCAGCCCAACCGAGTCGTCGCTCATTATCGGGCTGCCGAGGCCGACCACCGCTATGCGTCCGTTCAGAGCCATTGTACCGCACGGAGCATGGCCTCCGCATCTTAAAAGATGCTTCCGGCGGCTCCTGCGCGCCACGCGCGCGATGTTCCTTTAATATCAGGGAGAGGATGACTGCGCTATGGAGATCAGGGTCCGCACCGAGCAGATAATCAACGGGCAGGGCGTGACCAACCGCCAGCTCGAGGCCCTGATCGCGGTGGCGAAGACGGGGAGCATGACCGCGGCCGCCCGCGAGCTCGGCATCTCGGTGCCGGTGGTCCACCGCTACATCTCGAACATCGAATCGGCGGCGGGCGTCCCCGTGACCGTCTCGACCCCCTCGGGCACATCTCTGACCGCGGTCGGGAAGGAGATCGCCGAGAGGTTCACCGAGTCGGAGGCCAGGGTCTCGGACGACAGGGGCTTCACGGTGTGCTGCAGCCCGGTGACCGAGGAGCTCATGACCTCGGTGTTCTCCTCCCTCAAGCTCACGGACGTCGAGCTCGTGATATCGGACGACGTGCACAACGTCAGGATGATGAAGGAGGGCCTCGCGGACCTGGCCCTCATCGACGACCCGCTCTATCTCTACGACTTCGACGAGATGGGGTACGACATGGACGAGGTCGGCTACATGGGGATGGTCTATGTGGACAACGGCCCCGAGTTCATCCGCTACAAGTACGGGGCGCAGAGGGTCGCGTTCATGTTCCTGGAGTCCATGAACAGGGAGCACACGGTCGTTTCGGAGACGTACTCCCTGTCGGAGATGCTCGGATCGGGCAAGAGCTTCTTCGTCGACGAGTACCTGCTGACCAGGAAGCGCCTGAAGATCAAGTCCGCCGTGGACCCCGGGGTGCTCAGGCATGCGATAACCGCGGTCTTCAGGGAGAACGACCGCACGGCGGAGAAGATAATCGCGTCGGTCAAGGCGAGGCATCTGGCCTGAACCTGCCGGGCGTTGGGGACTGTAGAATATTTAAGTATACCTTATAAGGTAACCCTAACCGTTCCGGACCGTTCCCTGTTAAATATCTTCAGAAAATTTTCGCATCCAGTGAACGTCATGGACGCTACTGAAGTCAAATACGACCCGGAATTCGAGAAGAGGCTCGCCGAACTCGGAGGAGCAGACGCCAAGCTCTGCTTCCAGTGCGGAACCTGCACCGCCGGATGCCCCTCCGGAAGGAGGACCTCCTACAGGGTCAGGAAGCTCGTCAGGATGGCCCAGCTCGACATGAAGGAGCAGATCATCAGCTCCGACGAGCTCTGGATGTGCAGCACCTGCTACACCTGCGTGGAGAGGTGCCCCCGCCGCGTCCCCATCGTGGACATCGTCATCGCGCTCAGGAACATGGCCGTCGCCGAGGGCCACATCAAGCCCGCCCACAAGAAGACCGCGACCAACCTGTACACCATGGGCCACACCGTCCCCATCAACGACAACATCAAGGCCATGAGGAAGTCCCTCGGGCTGCCCGAGGTCCCCCCTACCGTCCTCAGCAACCAGAACGCGTTCGCCGACCTCAAGAAGATCATGGATGCGGCCGGATTCAACAAGATCGTGGAGGAGTGAAAATGGCAAAATACGCTTTCTTCCTTGGATGCATCGCGCCCCTCAGGTACCCCGGTGTCGAGAAGTCGACCCGTGTCGTCTGCGAGAAGCTCGGGATCGAGCTCGTCGACCTGAACGACGCCTCCTGCTGCCCCGCACCCGGAGTCATCAGGGCCTTCAGCAAGACCACCTGGCTCGCTGCCGCCGCGAGGAACCTCGCGCTCGCCGAGAAGATGGGCCTGCCCATCCTGACCATCTGCAACGGATGCTACGGATCCCTCTTCGAGGCCGCCCATGAGCTCAAGGAGAACCCCGAGGAGCTCGCCAAGGTCAACGAGATCCTGAAGGAGATCGGCCTGCACTACAACGGGACCACCGAGGTCCACCACTTCGCCGAGGTGTTCTACAAGGAGGTCGGGATCGAGAAGATCAAGGCCGCCGTCACCAAGCCCCTCAACTACGGCATCGCCGTCTTCTACGGATGCCACTTCCTGAAGCCCGGGCACCTGAAGAACCTCGATGATACCGAGAACCCCAAGATTCTCGACGAGCTCGTCGAGGCCACCGGATGCAAGAGCCTCCCGAGGAAGCAGAAGACCCTCTGCTGCGGATCCGGAGGAGGTCTGAAGGCCGCGTTCGGAGATGTCGCCAACGAGTTCACCAAGACCAACCTGGAGAACATGAAGGAGTCCGGAGCCCAGTTCATCGTCGATGTCTGCCCGTTCTGCCACCTGCAGTTCGACACTACCCAGGAGGCCCTCGGGTACAACATCCCCGTGCTCCACCTCTCCCAGCTCTACGGCATCGCCATGGGCATGTCCGAGGACGAGCTCGGACTCTCCGCCCACAAGGTGAAGGTCGTCCTCTGAGGACGTAAACTCTCCGGGGCCTCCGGGCCCCCTTTTATCTATTGAACACTGCGGATCCGAACCTTTTCGGGGTGTCTTATAAAGGTACGCAAGCATTTTGTACTCCGATGTTGACCCAGGAAGACGCGGAACGCGCCGCCCGGAAGGCGGTCATGAACTACAGCGCCGCGGCTGCCCGCGATGTATCGGAAAGGGCCCTGGCCGGAGGGCTCGACCTGATTTCCCTGATAACCAACGGCTACACCGCCGGGATCAAGGAGATCGGGAGGCAGTACGACCGCAGGGAGATCATGCTCCCGCAGCTGATGGCCGCAGGCAGCGCGATGAAGGCGGGAGTCGATATCCTGACGCCCCACCTGGGCAATCCCTCCGACGGGTCGATGCTGGGGAGGTTCGTCATCTGCACCATAGAAGGCGACATCCACTCGATCGGCAAGGACATCTGCGCCGCCCTCCTGCAGGCCGCCGGCTTCTCGGTCGTCAACCTGGGGCGCGACGTGCGCGTGAAGTTCATCGTGGACGCCGTGGAGGACGACGGCGCGGTGGCCGTGGGGACGTCTGCGCTCATGACCTCCACCATGGTCAACCAGAGGCGCCTGGAGGAGATGATGGCCGACAGGGGCCTCAAGGGCAAGGTCGTCACCAATGTCGGCGGGGGCCCTGTGACCCAGGACTGGGCGGACGAGATCGGCGCCGATGTGTTCTCCGAGAATGCGGAGGACTGCGTCCGGAAGATGCGCGCTGCGCTCGGGGAGAAGGGCAACGGCGCCGCTCCCGCCGGAACGTCTTCCGATGAGAATGTTATAAATAATAGTGGTACCACCCACTGATGGAATAAATTATATTTTTAGGTGAATTTTCCAATTGCTGGACATTGAGGAAAATACAAAAACCTAAATTTGGTCCATTCTGGCAATCTTTTTATATGCTCCGAAGATAGGCTGACAGCAATAGGAGTTACCGAAATGGCAGCACCCGGAGCAGAGAAGAGGGCCGCAGAGGCCAAAGCAGCCGCTGAGAAGGCGGCGGCGACCGCGGCAGAGCCCGCCAAGGATACGAAGAAGACCGCGCCGGCGGCGAAGACCGCAGGCGGCAGGAAGAGCAAGGACAAATGGAAGGCCAAGGAATGGTACCAGATCCACGCTCCCCGCATGTTCAACGAGATCGTCGTCGGAGAGACCCCCGCCGTCGACCCCGAGGCCCTCCTGAACAGGAAGGTCGAGATCACCGTCAAGGACCTGACCGGCGACCTCACCAGGATGCACATCAAGCTGAAGTTCAAGATCGTCGGTGTCGACGGGCACGAGGCCAAGACCGAGTTCATCGGCCACGAGTTCGCCGCCGACCACGTCCGCAGGCTCACCCGCAGGAAGAAGACCAAGACCGACCACGTCGTCGATGTCACCACTGCCGACGGCTACGTTGTTAGGATCAAGACGATGGCCATCGCCGACCGCAGGATCCAGTCCTCCCAGGAGGACGCGATGCGCGCCGCCATCGGAGAGTACCTGGTGAACTTCGCCAAGGAGAAGAAGCTGTCCGATGTCGTGAAGGCTGTCATCTCCGGAGACATGTCCAAGGACACTGCCAAGGCCTGCCACGTCATCGTCCCCATCAAGAGGGTCGAGATCCGCAAGACCGAGGTCCTCAGGAAGGGAGAGGGAGAGCCCGAGCCCATCATCGAGGCCCCCCAGCCCGAGGAAGCTCCTGCCGAGGAAGCCCCCGCAGAGGCCGCTGAGGCTCCTGCCGAGGAAGCTCCTGCCGAGGAGACCAAGGAGTGAACCCCCCGCAGGCGCAGGCCTGCGGGACCTAAACCTCTTCCGCCCATCCAATAGGGTTATAAACCCTGAGAGGATGGGGCGGTTCAGCGCCGGGATGGCTCAGCCTGGTAGAGCGTCGGACTCATAGGGTTTGGTTTAATTACTGACCTCACCAGGGAAATCCGAAGGCCGAGGGTTCGAACCCCTCTCCCGGCACCAACCTTTATCATCTCAGGACTGCGATGCTGTCATCGGCCTGCGGTTTCTTGTTGCAACTATGAATCAGCAGGTCGCTTTTTGAATGGGGCGGTCTTTAAATGGGGCGGCTTTTTCAGTCACAATGATTATGTTCGTTGGAACTATCATCCAATCATAATGGGCGAACTTCTCATCACCGTGGTTTCTGTGTCCATGCCGGCAGTTCTGTCCACGTGCGAGTATGCCTCTTTGCATAAGATTCGGGGAGTGAGGTTCTCGGTCTCATACGTTGGTCAGGGACATGGCAGTATCGAAGGGATTCTCGGAGACATAGAGTCGGCCGATGCTCTTGTCATAGATCTCATGGGCCTTTCCAGCGCAGATTGCCGCATGATTGTCTCTGCAGCTAAAAAATGCAAAGGCATTCGCGTAACAGCGGGAGGGATGGCTCCCAATTTGGCCCGGATCGGAGGGTATGATGCATCGCGTTTCAGGATGAGCGCTGCCGATGAAGAGAACCTCCATCGTATCAGCCAATGTTGGAAACGGGCGGAAACCAGGGATATGGAATACATCTACAGCCTCATTCTCGGGCATTACCTAGGGATTCGCAGCGTGGAAGAGAAGGAGTACCCGGAGGTCAGAGAGGGAGTTTACCTGAAAGATCCGGACACCGGCGAAGAATGCCCGGATGTCGGCTCATACCTGTCTGCCCACAGTTTCGGGAAGAAGGAGGGAACGGTGATGATGGCGTACAGCGGCAGCAGCTATCCCTATGACAGCAGAAAAGTCGCCGAACGCATGTTCGCGGCATTAGGCGGTTTCGCCGACGTCATCCCTGTTGCAATGAACAGTTACAGCGTGGACAGTGCAGACGAGCTGAGGAGGATCGCCGGAAAACCCGATGTCATCGTCAATCTGCTGCCGTTCCGCTTCCTCGCGGGCCCCATGGGAGGGGACAGTGGCTCTGCCGTAGATCTCCTCAGGGAGTTCGGGGCTCCGATCCTCTCTCCGTTCATCATGACAGGCACTTCTCGCGGTGATTGGATGCGTTCAAAAACGGGCGTCGATGCCATGGAGTTCATGCTGGACATATTCCTTCCCGAACTCGACGGAGCCGTCTGCACCATTCCTGTAGGCACATCCGAACCCATGCCGTCTTCAGAAGGTTTTCCGCCGGGCGCATCCGAGATAGATCCGCTTGATGATAGGATTTCAAGGATCGCCGGAAAGGTCCGCGGTCTTCTGAGGCTTCGCCACAAATCCGAAACGGAGAAAAAAGTGGCGATCATCGCATACAATTATCCTCCGGGAGAGGGAGAACTCTTCGGCGGTTCCTTCATCGACGGAGCAGGGTCTCTGTCAAGCATCTTATCGATGCTAGCGACGGCAGGTTATGATACCGTTCCTATGAGCGCAGGAGAGATAATCAGCAGGTTTCTTTCCGACGGGATACTCAACGGCGGAGATTGGCTGGCTCCGACCGGGGCCGTCATCAGGAGCCTGCCGAGGGGAAACCATCCCTGCGAGATCTCGGCAAGATGGGGACCGGAACCGGGAAAGATCATGGTCTCGGACGGGAAATACCTGATCCCAGGGATCGTCGACGGCAATGTGTTCATCGGCATCCAGCCCGCCAGAGTGCCGGAGAAAGGGGACATAAGCGGATCCTACCACGATGATTCGCTTCTGCCGCACCACCAATATCTGGCATTTTACGAATGGCTGCAGAGGGATTTCGGGGCCGACGCGATCGTGCATCTCGGAACCCATGGAACTCTGGAGTTCCTGCCCGGGAAGGAGCAGGCCATGTCGGGGCAGTGCTATCCGGATATGCTGATGGGGGACCTGCCGCACTTCTACATCTATTATTCCGGGAACCCCTCGGAGGCGATGATCGCGAAAAGGCGTTCCCATGCGGCGATAGTGAGCTACATGCCTCCGCCGTTTGTCCGCAGCGGGACATACGGCGCCCTTGCAGAATTGGAATCCGAGATAGCGGAACTGCGTGAGAGTTCAAAGGCCGATTCCGGCCGCGCCGAGATGCTGAAGGACAGCATAGTCAGGAAAGCTGCAGAAATGCGCTTGCCGACAGACATCGAAGAGCTAGAGGATGAACTTGTCAATATTCGCAACTCTCTCATCCCGAACGGACTCCATGTGTTCGGGAAGGGGATGTCGGCGGAAGATGCTGCCTGCTGTGCGGCGGAATCTCTCCGCTTCCCCCATGACGGGCTTCCTTCTCCGGAATCACTGAACGGAATCTCCGACGGGGAACTGGCAGAAGCTGTTTCTGAATATGCTGCGGACGGCAGAGTGCCTTCTTCAGCAGCAGATGTCGAAGGAATCGCTGTTTTTCTCGAATATGCAAAGAAAGTCATGTCGGCGGCCGAACATCCCGAAGAGGAAGAGGGTCTGCTGACAGCACTGAACGGAGGTTACATCGAGGCCGCCCAAGGGGGCGATTCTCTGAAAGATCCGGAAGTCTTGCCATCGGGGCGCAACATCGTGCAGTTCAATCCTTTTCATATTCCCACGCAGGCAGCTTTCAAGAGAGGTGCGGATGCCGCCCGCGATCTCATAGACCAGTACCGCCGGGACAGCGGCAGATGGCCCCGCCGTGTGGCCCTGGTTCTCTGGGGACTGGAGACTTCCAGGACGCAGGGCATGACAATAGGGCAGATCTGCGGGTATCTGGGTCTCCGCATGGTCTCTCAATCGGGAGACTTCGTTTCCCGCTTCGAGCCCATTCCGATTGAGGAGCTGGGGCGCCCCCGCATCGATGTCACAGTATCCATGTGCGGATTCTTCCGCGATATGTTCCCCAATCTCGTCACGGGGCTGGCAAAGATCTTTGAGACGGTCGGGAAGCTGGATGAGCCGGAAGAGCAGAACTATATCAAGGCCGGCGACCGCAGAAACCTTGAATATCTCTCCGTCGCTGGCTATTCAGGAAAAGAGGCCGAGGATCTGGCCTTCTGCCGCCTGTTCGGTCCTGAAAGGGGAGAGTACGGAACCTCGGTCACTGCTGCTGTGAAAAGTTCCTCTTGGAAAGAGGAATCGGAGCTGGGCGGCATGTTCATTGACAGTCTCCGTTTTGCATATACTGCAGAACGCCGGGGAGAAGACATCGCCGGCCTCCTGGAACATAACTACAGTGCCGTCGATGTTGTATCTCAGGTAAGGGACAGCAAAGACCGCGAGATCATTGATCTCGATCACTATTATGAGTTCCTCGGCGGGCTTTCCAAGGCAGTAGAAGTGAGTTCCGGCGCCAAACCGGAGGTCTACGTAGTGGACGACAGCGGTCCGAGAACGAAGACCGAGCCCGCCGCCCGTTCTTTCGAAAGAGGTCTCAGGACCCGCCTTCTCAATCCCAAGTGGATAGACGGGCTGCTGAAAACCGAATATCACGGTGCCCAGAAGATCAACGAACGTTTCGAGAACACGCTCGGACTTGCCGCTACAGTAGGCTGCGTCAATACGGGGGCTTTCAGCGACCTTCTGTCACGCTATGTCCTAGACAAGAATACCAGAGACTGTGTGAAGGCCAACAACCCTTGGGCTTATATGTCCATGATCAAAAGGCTCTCGGAAGCTTACGAACGCGGATACTGGAAAGCTACAGACGAAGAGCTCAATGCCTTGAAGAAGGAGTTCGAGGATGTCGAAGGGGAGTTGGAAGATGTTTCTGACCGCTGATCAGGCACGATCTGCGACACGGTCGTTCCCGTCATCATAAGCACGGACGAACAGCCCATGGCGGTCTTCCATTATCTCTGCAGACACTCCGTAAACATCCATGATCATCTTCGGAGTTATGACATCCTCAGGTTTCCCGATATCGTAGACGCTTCCGTTGTGGAGCACCATCACCTTATCAGAATATCTGATGGCCAGATTGAGGTCGTGCAGAGCGACCACGAGGCACGATTCCCGCTCCCTGGTAAGTTTCTTCATGATCCTCATCGTATCCTGCTGATTGCGCAGGTCGAAAGAACTGGTAGGTTCATCGAAAACATAGAACGACGGACGCTGTGCCAGAGCGCGTGCGATGAAGGCGCGTTGACGCTGGCCACCTGAGAGATTCTCGATATTGATGCCTGAATATGCGTTGACGTTCATGTCGATCATGGCCTGGGCGGCTATCTCGAGATCCTCATGCGTGTATGACCATTCGACATAAGGGCGCCTTCCGATGAGGACGAGATCGTAGACCGTGCTGTGCCCTGCTGTGCCTATCGTCTGTGGGACATAAGCAACAAGTTTCGCCATCTCTTTCGGGTCCATGGCCAGAAGGTCCCTGCCGTCAACCGTTACCGTGCCTGCTTTGGGAGGGATGACTCCGCAGAGGGTCTTGATGAGCGTGGATTTTCCGCATCCGTTGGGGCCCAGAATCGTAAGCAGCTCTCCGCTTTCTGCTGTGAATCCTACGTCCTTGATTACGCAATGGGGTCCGTATCCTTGGGCAATGCCTTCTGCTTCCAGTTTCACAGCCTATCTCCCCATCTTTTCCCGCTGATCATCCAGAGGAAGAAAATCCCGCCGATCACATACATGATTATCCCCACCGGTATCTGCTCAGGCCTGAGAATCACTCTGGAAATCACATCCGATACCATCAGAATGGACGATCCCAGGAGGGCCGAGGCCGGGATCACATAGCGCGTGTCGTTCCCTATCACCATGCGGATCATATGGGGTGCCATGAGGCCGATGAATCCTATCACGCCTGTGAATGCGACGCAGGCGGCCGATACCAAAGTGCATACGATCAATCCGTTGCGGCGCAGCTTGTAAACATCAAGCCCTACGTTTCTGGCGATCTCATCGCCTGCCGAAAGGCTGTTTATGTCCAGCGAAATCTTCTCGAGATAGATCGTGCAAATGATGACAATCGGCGTAAGCACGATCACCGCGCCCCAGGTCGCGTTCCACATGCCGCCCATGAGCCAGTTGGTTATCTTGCGGAGCGCTTCATCATCGGAAACATACTGCGAAAGCGATATGCCGGCCGAGAAGAGATAGCTGATGACCACTCCTGCCAGGATGAGCGTGGCACGGGAAGCATTCTTCGAAGCGATTTTGAGCACCAGCAATATGCTCACCAATCCGAACATGAACGCGAAGGCCACCAGCAGTATGTTTTCCGCAGAGGTGCTGGCGAACCCGAGGTTCCATTCGTCGTGGAACCAGCTCCCGAAAAGCTCGGAGCCAAACACGATGGTCATAGCAGCACCGAACGATGCCGCTGTCGAGACGCCCAATGTGAAAGGGCTGACGAGCGGGTTTCTCAGCAGCCCCTGCATAACTGTCCCGGCAGCTGCCAGGCTGAATCCTGTCAGCAGGCAGAGGAGCGTCCTCGGCAGCCGGGAATTCATCACTATGTCGTCGTACCAATCTTTCGACGGGAGGTCTACCCACGCAGGGAATATGTGGTGGAACACGACGGCCAATGTATCGGAGAACGGGATGTTCACGGATCCGATGGCCAAGGAGCAGACGAAGGCTATCGCGGCCGTAACCGACATCAGCAGGATGAACTGCGTTTTGCGTTTCTTCGAGGCGCTGTAAGATCCCTCTATGCGGTCCTGCTCCCTTTCCGTCTCCTTTGCCTTGACGAGGCGGTCTTTTTCTGCGGCCTCAGCGTTTTCGTCCATCGGAAACCCGTTCAGACCAGCCCGCTTACCTCGACCAGTAAGTTCTCGGTCGAATAATCGAGGCCGAAAGCCTCGTTGATCTCTGTTATCTTCTCTTCTGCCGTTGTTCCGGTATCTGCGCCGAACGCCTGCGCGTACAGGATTTTGGAAACGCAGCAGAGGGCACCGTTTACACAATCCGTCGAGAGCGCATAGACATGTTTGTCAGTGAAGCAGCTCAGTTTGGAGAGGTCGATCCCGTTGCCCGAGTCGAGGAACTTCTGCAGATTCTCTTCCGGAGTGTCCATGGTATAGAGGAACAGATATTCCAGCCCATGCTCCTTGTCGAAGTTCAGGATGACTTCCGGAGCCTGGTTGAAGTATACGGTGTCCTTGACATTCGGGTCGATGATGTGCGTGTACGATTTACCGGAAACTTCTTCGATGGTCTTCACAGCGGCAGAGGCATGAGTATGGTAGAACCCGGACGAGCTCATATAGAGGCAGAAATCCGCATCCGAGGTTGACGAAAGGTCGAAGCTCTTCGCGTAATCGCCGCATTCGTTGAAGATCTTCATGTATTTTTCATAATTCGACTGAACTGTTTCAGTGGAGCCGAAGAGTTTTACGAGAATCTTGAGGTTATCCTCTATGACGTAGGGGTCGGTCAGGTCAAGGTAGATGACCTCTATGCCCATTTCCTTCAATGCTTCCGCATTGGATAGACCCATGGTCACCGGGGTCAGGATGACCCTTGAATCATGCTTGAGCATAGTCTCTCCGTCAGGTTCCGAGTAGCTTCCTATGTTGTAGCTGTTCTCGAAGAATCTGGAGAACGTCATCCCGTATTTCGAATCAAGGCCTCCTACCTGATCTTCGACTCCGAGGATCTTCAGGAACACAGGGATGTATTTGTGCACAACCGAAACATTCTCTATCGGAACTTCCACGGAATGCGAAAATCCCGCAGTATCGGTGAACGTGTATCTGTCTGCATCGTCGCTGCCGCCATCATCATCCGAATTCTGGCTGACTGAGATGGCGACTACAGCAATTGCAGCTACGGCAACCACTGCAATAATGGCTAGGTACTTGCTGTTCATCGATTTTGCAGGGTCAGTACACTATTTTAATTGTTGGATGAATAATCCAATATAATTTATACGTGCTTCACCTACAAAAATTCCATATGCTTTCGAAAACAAACATGTGCATCGCAGTTGTGATGGCAGTGGCCGTGGTCGGAGCGCTGGTCATTGCATACACCTATTACAACGACGATGATGACGGCGAGCAAGCAGATGTTTCGCTCATGGCGGACAACCTCGTCGACAACTATGCCAGTAAATTCGGAGATTTCTATGTTGCCGACGGTGCAACCTCGGACAGCGCGACTGTGATGACCGATACCGGTTCTGCGCGCCTGGCCCACACCCAGATCGTCTACAGGAATTCAGATAGCGCAAAGAGCGATTATGAGACCTTGGCCGCAGCAGTTGCCGCCAAAGAAGGATTCATGGGGGCCACCCCCTCCCAGATCACCGGCATCGATACCGATGGATTCGAGGGATTCACGGCATACAAGATCGATGTTCAGGTGGGCACCATGACCAAGTTCACCATAGTCTATTTTGCAGCCTATAGCGGGAATGTGGTATTGGACGGCACCAACAACGGGCTGTACCATGCAGGCTCGCTTGCCACAGATTCCGAGTTCAAGAGCGTGTTCTCTGCCATTCAAAGTTCTCTTACCCAGTCATGCTCCAGGAGCGCGGCAAACATGGCGGCATATGTCGACGAATCCTACTCCGGAGGATTCGGCGATTTCTATGTTGTCGACGGTGCATCGGCCGATACAGCGTCTGCGCAGGCCGACACAGGCTCTGCCCGTCTGCCCTACAGCACAGTTACCTTCACCCTCGCCGATGATGCTGAGGCCCAGTACAATACCCTCGCGTCAGTTGTTGCCGCCAAAGAAGGATTCATGGGAGCCACGCCCTCCGAAGTGACGGGGATCTCAGGATTCGACGGCATCACAGCATACAAGATCGACGTTCAGGTGGGCACCATGACCAAGTTCACCATAGTCTATTTCGCAGCCTACAGCCACGGTGTGCTGATTGATTGCAGTAACACAGGTCTGTACTTCGCAGGCAGCCTGGCCGGAGACAGCGACATCGCCTCCGTGATGCAGGCGATATCCGATGCAGTCTATGCATGAACCGGCAACGGATGCCCTTTTGCTGAGAGATAGGTTCCTCAAAAGCTACAGGGGGCCTTTCGGCCCCTTCACGGCCGATGAGGGATCTGACGCAGGGTATGCCTCCGCTTCCTCTCCTGACGGGGAAAGCACGACCGCGGTCGTCTTCGAAATTTGTGCGGATCCGATCCCGGAATTCGCATCCAAAAAGCAATTCATAGAGTCCAAGCGCAAACGCCTGGGCCCTATGGGCAAATTGAAAGAGTTCGTTACCCCGGCAGGTTTTGACGAGTCGTACGGAGGCATACTCAATTATCACCTTCTCGGGAAGACGGGCGGATTCTTCTTCTACACGGGCCGGAAAGGGGACGTTGTCATCTTCATACAGGCATACCATACGGCCGGAAAGGAAACCATATCAGATGCCGACCGCGACGGGCTGATCCAGGCCGTCTTCGACACCCTGGCACGACTGTCGCATTGGAAATAATCCTGTGAGGCGTTGAGTAGGCAGATTTACTTTTAATCCTCATGCTGCATCCATGCAGCTATGAGGCTCATCATCTACAACGGCAAGGGAGGCGTGGGCAAGACCTCTGTATCGGTCGCCACAGCGCTCCGTCTGGCACAGAAGGGCCACCGCACCATGCTCATGAGCGTGGACACCGCCCACTCGGTGGGGGATTCGCTCGATGTCAGGCTGGGCCCGGAGATTGTCAACGTGGCGCCCAACCTGGATGCCTTGGAGATCGATATCGTCCACGAGATGAAGACCAAATGGAACTCCATCAGCGAGTACCTTCAGGCCTTCATGCTCTCCCAGGGGCTGGACGGCATCACCGCCGATGAGATGGCCATCCTCCCGGGGATGGAGATGGTGGCGGCCCTGCTCTACGTCCTGACGTTCGAGAAGGAGGGCAGGTACGATGTCGTGGTCATCGATACCGCTCCGACCGGGGAGACCCTCAGGCTTCTCTCGTTCCCGGATGTCTCCAACTGGTACATCGACAAGGTCTTCGCCGTCGTCTCCAGGCTCATGGGGCTGGCGAGGATGACTATAGGACATATGGTGGACTTCCCGCTGCCGACCAAGGAGGTAATGGACTCCGTCATGGTGCTCAAGGACCAGATGAAGCAGGTCAAGAGGATCCTCGAGGACCCCGAGAACACCACCGTCAGGCTCGTCCTCAACCCCGAGAGGATGGCCATCAACGAGACCCGCCGCTCGTACTCCTACATGTGCCTGTACAATAAGAACGTGGAGTGCCTGATCGTGAACAAGGTCATCCCGGCGGACGCCGACGGGGAGTTCATGAAGACCAAGCTCTCCGAGCAGGACGGCTACATGAAGATGATCGATGAGTCCTTCTCCGGCCTGAAGGTGATGAAGGCATACCTCATGAACACCGAGGTCCGCGGGAGGGACAGGCTGTGCATGCTGGCGGACCAGATCTTCGGCGATTCCGATCCCATAGAGACCTACAGCTCGGAGAGCCCGATGAAGTTCTCCACCGGCCCGGACGGCCTCACCGAGCTCAGGATCAAGATGCCCTTCGTCCCGAAGGACCAGGTGGAACTTTTTAAGGGCAAGGAGAACACTATCATAATCCATGCAGGGAGCCAGAAACGCACCGTGTCCCTCCCGACATCCCTCTCCGGAGCGGATATCGTGGGAGCGGACTTCGGCGGCCAGGCCCTCATAGTGAAATTCAGGAAGGAATGACCATGGCAGACGGCGCGAACGACGAGGACATCAGGAAGTTCGAGGAAGAGAACAAGGAGATGATCGATAGGATCATCGCCAAAAGGAAGGCCGAGGAGGAGGCCGCCGACAGGGCCCGCTTCGAGGAGATGCGCGGGCGCATAGAGGAGCAGGAGAGGCGCGCCTCGGCGGACGAGAGGTACCGGGCGGCGATGGCCCGCGAGGCCGAGGAGGAGCAGCGCCGCACCGCCTACGACGATGCCGCCGACCGCGCCTACAGTGCGTTCGGGGACGCCAGGGACAGGGCGGCGGATTTCGCCCGCGACCAGGAGGAGTACGCCTACAGGCGCTCCCGCGAGGCCAGGGACCGCATCCGCGACAGGTACGCGGACGAGCGCCGCTACGCCTTCGATGCGGCGGACGAGGCGAGGGCGAACATCAGGGACGACGTTGACCGCATCCGCAGGTACGCCAACGAGGACATGGAGCGCGTGTTCAGCCCCTTCACCGACCCGAAGTTCCAGCAGCACCTGGTCGGGGCCGGCCTGGAGGCCTGGATGGCGCTCAACTCCCTTCTCAGGAGCAGCAACGCGCCCGAGTTCATGAAGGATTTCGCCGACAGCGCCGACCGCAGCAAGAACATCGAGTACTGCCGCAAGAACGAGTACTGCCGGAGCAAGAGGAACCCGGACGCGCCGCGCTACCGCGAGGAGAGCGGGAACGGCCGGACTGAAAGCGAGAGGCCCGCCGGCGGCCCCACACCCATATCGATCAACATCACGGACACTTCCGGGAAGAAGGAAAAGGACGGAGAGAGCAAGGAGGAATGAGCCTGCTCACGGACGACGAGGGGGCCGCCGTCGTCAGGGCGGCCAGGGCCATGGTGGAGGCCGAGGCGGCCGGCAGGGACATCGTCCCTCCGGAGGGCCTCCCGGCCTCCATGGATGAGAAGAGCGGCGTCTTCGTGACCCTGGAGAAGGAAGGCAGGCTCAGGGGATGCATCGGGATCGTCATGCCCGTCTATCCCGCCCGCCAGGCCCTGATGTACGCGGCGAGGGATGTCTGCCACGACCCCCGCTTCCCCGCGCTCAGGGAGAACGAGCCTGCCTTGTGCACCGTGGAGGTCTCGGTCCTCACCCCGCCCGAGAAGATAGAATATTCGGATCCCAGGGACCTTCCCGGGATGATCGTCCTCGGCAGGGACGGCCTGCTGCTGAACTGCCGGCGCAACGCCAAGTCTTGCCGCAGCGCCGTCTTCCTCCCGCAGGTCCCGGGGGAGCAGGGCTGGAACGCCGAGGAGTACCTCTCCAACCTCTGCGAGAAGGCCGGCCTGCAGGACGATGCCTGGCTCTCCGGGGTCATCGAGTTCAGCAGGTTCTCCGCCGAGGTGTTCTCCGAGGAGGCCCCGTGCGGGAAGGTCGTCAGGGTATGACCCAGGAGCCGGAGACCGTCCTCTGCGGCAGGATGTACCGCGGAGGGGAGCTGAAGTACACCGAGGTCGGGATAACCGACGGGAAGATAGTCACCGTCGGGAGCTTGGTGTCCGGAGGGGAGGACAGGATCGAGCTCGGGTCGAGCATGACCGTGCTCCCCGGGTTCATGGACCCGCACGTCCATTTCCGCGATCCTGGGATGACCCAGAAGGAGACCTTCTCCACAGGGTCCCTGTCGGCCCTCTGCGGGGGCGTCACCTGCGTCCTCGATATGCCGAACACCAAGCCGGCGGTCACGGACATCGATACCCTCATGCGCAAGAAGGCCGCGGTCGCCGGGCGCTCGTACACCGACTACGGGCTGTTCGCCGCCCTCACCCCGGGGTGCCAGGCATCTCTCCTGGCACCGTATGTGCCGGCCTTCAAGCTCTTCATGGGCTCCACCACCGGGAACATCCTCTTCAACGACGATTCGGAGATCCCGGACGTCATGGCGGAGGTCGCCCGCACCGGCAAGGTGGTCAGCGTGCATGCGGAGGATGATAATTTCATCGCGAAGGGCATCGAGGAGAGATGCTGCCAGGACCATCTCCGGGACCGCCCCGCCGAGGCGGAGTACTCGGCGCTCAGGCGCCTGGCGAGGTACTCCGGCACCAACAGGATCAACATCTGCCACTGCACCAACGCCCCCCAGGCCGAGGAGGCGCACCGCCTGGGCTTCACCACCGAGGTGGCCATGCACCACCTCACTTTCTACACCGGGAGGTACGAGAGCGCCTTCTACAAGGTCAACCCGCCCATCAGGGACAAGGCGTCCCGCGACGGGCTCCGGGAGCTGTTCAGGCGCGGGGGGATCGACATGTTCGGCTCCGACCATGCCCCGCACACCCTGGACGAGAAATCTGCTGATTTCGATTCGGCGCCCGGGGGCATCCCCGGCGTGGAGACCCAGATCCCCATGGCCGCCGAGATGGTGAGGTCCGGGGAGATACCCCTGCGGCAGCTGGTCTCCATGGGCGCCGAGAACCCCGGCAGGATATTCTCGCAGCCCAAGGGGAGGATCGAGCCCGGGTACGATGCGGACTTCGCGATCTTCGACATGCGCAGGGTCACCGAGATAGACGCCTCCAAGCTGCATTCCAAGGCCGGCTTCACCCCGTACCAGGGGATGCGCGCGGTGTTCCCCGATACCGTTATAATAAGGGGCCAGGTACAGGTCTCAGAAGGGGAGCCCTGCGCGGAGCCCCTCGGAAGGGATGTCTGTGGCCGATTACGTGGTTGATTACTCCGAGGTCGCCGGGAAGAAGGCGGAATGCATCGATGGCTGCGGCATGTGCTGCCTGTGCCAGCCGGAGGTACTGCCTTCCGAGCGCGTCTATTTCAAGGAGAACCATCCCAAGGACCTGGTGAGGACCAGGGGCCCCGAGCCCTACACCGCCCTCGCCCTCAAGAAAGGCTGCGGGTCCTGTGTCTTCCTGAACGGGGACCGGCGCTGCAGCGTGTACGATCACCGGACCACATACTGCAGGCAGTACCCGTACCATCTCTACGCCTCGGACCGCGTGCAGGTGGAGCTTGACCTCTCCTGCCGCGGGCTGTGGACCGGCCGCGGGGCCTCCGCCCTGGACGAGGCGAAGGCGATCGTGGCGGCCGCCTCCGGACGGCTGTCCGAAGCGGTGAAGGACGCGTCCGCGGTCTACGAGGAGTTCTACGCCAACGCCCGCGCCGCCGGGGTCATGGCCGATTCGTCCATGCTCAGGATGTCCGTCTCGGAGCACCTGGACGATTTCACGGACCTCGGGTTCATATCCCAGATCCTCGCCCTCTCGGATTCAGATTCCGAGATGTCCATCTCCGGGGCCCTCAGGGGAGCGGCCTACGACATCAACGACCTGAACGACGCCGCCCGCGCGGCCGCCATGGAGTCCCTGTCCTCGGAGGACCCGGTCAACCTTCCCGTGTACTGCGGCGAGGACCTCTCCTGGAACATATTCTCGGCCACCGAGACCGAGGTCGCATGGAATGTCCTGGACGGCGAAGGGAACCTGGAGAGGAAGGGGACGGCGTCACCCAAGACGATAAGGATCAACGTCCCCAACGACGAGGGGAGGAAGGTCCTCGCCGACTACATCAGGGTGCTCAACGGCCGCGACAGCTTCCTCGGGAGCGTCTACTGGCTCATCGACGCCGACGGGTATGCTGACGACATGGCCAACGCCTATTACGGGAGCATCGCCACCGCCGTCCTCGACATCCTGTGGAGGACCGCCCTCCTGGACAGGTTCTTCGGCACAGGCTTCGGGGCCAGGGGCATCAGGGACGCGGTGATCTTCTACGACATGGACCGCCTGGACGCGCCTGCCATCGGAGCGTTCGTCTGATCCCTGCCGGGGCCCCTTTTTAATAGGATAACCTTTAATACTGACTGCTTTATCGCATGCCTGATAGGCTGCGGCCATGGCGCACAGAGCGCCTGAAGGACGCGGAGACGGCACACCTGCGGGCGGGGCCGCATAAACGATAAAGGAGACTTCGAAATGGGAGCAGGTACAGCAGCACAGGGAAGGCACAACAAATTCAAGACCCACATCCCCTGCCGCAGGTGCGGAAAGCGCTCGTACAACGTCAGGAAGGGCTACTGCGCTTCCTGCGGCTACGGCAAGACCGCCAGGATCAGGTCCTACGAATGGGCCAAGATCCGCGACTGAAAAGATCGGGAGAAACTGTTCAACGGATCATCATGGGACCTCGGCATCACTGCGGAGTAGTCGGCATCGCTGCCGATCATAACGTGGTACCTTCTCTGCAGAAGGTCCTCATGATAATCCAGAACCGCGGACAGGATTCCGCGGGGATCTCCGTCTACGACGGGATGAAGATCAGCACGGTGAAGGACGTCGGCCTGGTCCAGACCGCGCTTCCCAAGAGCCGCATCGAGAACCTTTCCGGCAAGACCGGCATCGGCCATGTCAGGTACGCCACCACTGGCTCCAAGGGGATCGAGAACGCCCAGCCGATGACCATGGTGGCCTCGGCGGGCATGATCGCTGTAGCGCACAACGGCGACATCACCAACTATGACAAGCTGAAAGCGAAGTACATGGAGTCCGGGTCCGCTTTCCAGACCAGCTCCGATACCGAGCTCATCATCAAGATCCTCAGCAAGAACCTCGGGCAGAACGGGGACTACATCGCGGCCATCCGCGCCACCATGGGCGAGATCGGCTGCGCTTACGCCCTCGCCCTCATGATCAACGGGCGCCTGTTCGGGATCCGCGACCCCTGCGGGATCAGGCCCCTCATCATCGGGAAGCTGGACGACGGGTACATGGTGGTCTCCGAGAGCGCCGCCGTCGATGCCCTCGGCGGGGAGATCGTCAGGGATGTCATGCCGGGGGAGATAGTGGAGCTGACCAAGGACGGCATAAAATCCTATCCTCCCAGGATAAAGACCGACAGGGCGTACTGCATGTTCGAATGGGTCTATTTCGCGAGGCCCGATTCCGTCATCGACGGCATGTCCGTATACCAGGTCCGCAGGAACATCGGGAGGATCCTGGCCAGGGAGCACCCGTGCCCCGATGCCGACCTCGTCATGCCTATCCCCGATTCCGGGAGGGCGCACGCCATCGGGTTCTCGAACGAGTCCGGAGTCCCGTATGAGGAGGGCTTCATGAAGAACCGTTTCGCCGAGAGGACCTTCATCCTCCCCGACCAGAAGGAGAGGGAGAAGGCCGTTGCGACCAAGATGAACCCCATCAAGAGCACGGTGAGCGGCAAGAAGATCGTCATCGTCGATGATTCCATAGTCCGCGGCACCACTCTGAAACAGCTTGTCACCATGCTCAGGAACGCAGGCGCCGTCGAGGTCCATGTCAGGATCGGGTGCCCGCCGATCATCGCCCCCTGCTATTACGGGGTCGATATGAAGACGAGGGACCAGTTCATCGCCAACAAGCATGATGTCGAAGAGATCAGGAAGATAATCGGCGCCGACAGTCTCGGTTATATCAGCGTCCCCGGCCTGGTCGAGGCGTGCTGCAAGCCCGAATCGGAGCTCTGCCTCGCCTGCGTCACGGGCGGGTATCCTACCCGCATAGACGGCGAGGTCCAGCGTTTCCAAGCCCGTCTCGACACAGAGTGAGCCGGATACTGGCACTATGTTCTCCCAGCAGCCTCCGCGGCTTGAGAATCTATAAATACAACCATATAATCAAGGGTTCATCAACTGGGCAGGTAGATCAGTTGGAAGATCGCTACATTGGCATTGTAGAGGTCGTGAGTTCGAATCTCGCCCTGTCCACCTTTTTATCACATCGATCGACGTCTGCTGACCGTATTGTCAGTCCGTTCCGATCAGACTCTGTACAGATTCTGTTGCATGGCATCCATTCTCACGGTCCACATGTTCCAGAATGGATGTCTGGGTGCAGTGGGACACAATTGCGACGGGGAGGATCTGAAACAGACCAACATGGCCAGGGTCACGGACGGCGATGGGATATCGGTGATGTTCGCATGCCCCAGGAAGTATAGCCGATATGGCGGTGATGCAATAGACAGTGCAGAACATTAAAGAGATGGAATGCAACGGTTCATGTTCATGGACAGGGTTCGAGGCTATGGCCAATATATCTGCCTTTAAATTCAGGTGCATAACTAATGTTATTCTCTATTAGCGTGATTGTGGGCTTCATGTAATTTTACTTCTTTCAACTGTCTATTTGGTTTTTTGAATTTTTTCATTCAATTCACTATACGATTTGATCATCATAACAATATCAATGCGTTATCTGTATTGAGATATCATCGTACGTCTTATTCGCTGTTAAAATGACGAAGTCCAACGAGTCGATATCTTCCAACTTAATTTTTCCGTTCAAATGGAGCTCTATCACAGCCGTTCCGGATCCTCCGACAGTAATTACTTCTGGAGATCCATTGGCCTTCGCTATGTAGATGGAATGCCCACCGTCCGGCCACGCTCTAACGTAAGCATATTTTGATGAAGTGTCATCATTGAAACTGCATAGGACTTTGTCAACATCAAGTCCGGCAGGAATGGAGAATTCTACCCCCATATCATCCGCCCCACCTACGATCAAATCGGCAACGATGGTTGCACTCAGTGAGTTCTTGTCCCGTGTAAGGAAGATTATTCCCTCTACAGAAGTGCCGGCATCGGAACATGCCGCATCAAATTTAGTGAGCGATGCGAGTCCGTTATTGACTGGATTCCGATACTCGTGATATCCTTCATCCTTATCCAATGCAATATACGCGATTGTTGTTATCAGGAGTACAAATGATAAAATTGTAATGTATATTTTATGATTCTTCTTCATTATATCGCCTAATATCACTATTCATACATATTGGAATATACATCCAACAATATTTAATCGTATCGTAAAACAGAATTGACAGATCAATTGTGTTTTATATTTCCGAGTCAGTCATACGCCGTTATCTTCTTCTGATGTGCAGGAAATTCGGGCCATTTTTTTGATTATGGGTCGCCTTTCCGCCTCAAGAGATGCGGAAACGTTCGGTTGATTGAAGCGACCGCCGGCAGAAGCGGACACAGGTTCCGTTCTGTCCGTGCAGAAAATTAAAATCGGCCGGCGCATAGCCGCACTAAGCATGAACAAGGAAAACCTCTCGCTTCTCTGCGATTTCTATGAGTACACGATGGCCAACGGTTACTTAGAATCCGGGATGGAGGATAGGAAGGTCTGTTTCGACATGTTCTTCAGGAATGTGCCGGACGGCGGCGGTTTCGCCATCATGGCGGGGCTCGAGCAGGCCATAGAGCGCATCGAGAACATGCATTTCGAGGAGGAGGACATCGAGTACTTCCGTTCCAAAGGAGTGTTCTCCGAGAGGTTCCTGGAATATCTCAGGAAGTTCAGGTTCTCCGGCGACGTGTACGCGGTCCCCGAGGGCACGCCCATCTTCCCCATGGAGCCTATCGTCACCGTGGTCGCGCCCGCGCCGCAGGCCCAGATGCTGGAGACCCTGCTCCTGATGACGATCAACCACCAGTCCCTGATAGCCACCAAGGCCAACAGGATCGTCCGCGCCGCCGACGGGAGGGGCGTCGCGGAGTTCGGGTCCCGCCGCGCCCAGGGTTCCGAGGCCGCTATCCTCGGTGCTAGGGCGGCGTACCTCGGAGGGTGCGTCGGCACCGCCTGCACCCTGTCCGACGAGAGGTTCGGAGTGCCGGCGAGCGGCACCATGGCGCACAGCTGGGTCTTGATGTTCGACTCGGAGCTCGAGGCGTTCAGGCAGTATTGCCGGCTGTACCCGGACAACGCCGTCCTGCTGGTGGACACCTACGATGCCCTCGGGCGCGGTGTTCCTGATGCGATAAAGGCGTTCAAGGAGGCCGGCATAACCAAAGGCGGCATCCGCCTCGATTCCGGGGACCTCGCGTTCCTGACCAGGAAGGCCCGTGCCATGCTCGACGAGGCGGGGCTGCCCGGCATCAAGATCGTGGCGTCGAACTCCCTTGACGAGTACATCATCAAGGACCTTATCGAGCAGGGTGCCTGCATCGACTCCTTCGGTGTCGGGGACCGGCTGATCACCAGCCACAGCAACCCCGTGTTCGGAGGGGTCTACAAGCTCGCCGCCGTGGAAGAGAACGGGAAGATCGTTCCCAAGATGAAGGTCTCCAACAACGTCGTCAAGATCACCACCCCGGGGCTGAAGAGGACGTTCCGCCTCTTCTCCAAGAAAGACGGGAAGGCCCTGGCAGACCTCGTCTGCCTCGCGGACGAGGAGATCGACCCGTCCCGGCCGCTGACCATCTTCGACCCAGACGCTCCGTGGAAGAAGAAGACCCTGACCGATTTCACCGTCAGGCCCCTGCAGGTCAAGGTCTTCGAAGGCGGGAAACAGGTCTACCAGAGCCCCGAGCTCAAAGAGATCAGGAGCTACTGCGCAGAGCAGATCGGCACCCTGTGGGACGAGGTCAAGAGGTTCTCCAACCCCCAGACCTACTACGTCGACCTTTCCGAGAAGCTGTGGAAGCTCAAGCGCTCCATGCTCGATAACGGCGGGGTCTACAGGCCGGAATGATCCGGCGCGGCCCGCCGTCCCTCGGAGGGGAAGCGGGCCGGAAAACGGAGGAGCGGACGCTCCTCCGGAATAGGTTTCGGTGTTCTCAGGTTTCAGTCGCTCTTCTCTGTCCTCCTCCCGAGCTTCAGTCCTTCGTCCTCATGCCCCTTCTCGACCGAGAGCAGAGCGCACACAAGGGCTATCACCATCATGACGAACGCCATGAGCCAGAGGTCCTGGAACTCGCCCAGGGTCTTGTCGGATATCACGAACCCTCCGATGGTGATGAGTATCGCGCCTCCGGCGAAGGGGAACAGGTTCAGGGCCGCCGTCGACGTTCCGGCCATGGCCACCGGGAAGAGCTCCTTGATCTGCGCGTAGGAGACCACGAAGAACCCTCCGAAGAACCCGAACAGGAAGTTGATGGCCCCCTGTATCGCCATATTGTCCATGCCGTCGTTGCCGGCTGTCAGCCATATGACCGCCCAGACCAGGGTGTACACGGCCGTTCCGAACACCATGACCTTCTTCCTGGAATGGAACACGCGGTCGGACAGCATGCCTGCCAGGGGGCACCCGAACACCATCCCGATGCCGACCATGGTGACCATGAGCGACGCCTCGGTGTTGGAGAAGTCGTAGATGTTCTTGTAGAACGATCCGGACTGGGACGCCTGCCAGAGCATGATGGTCCCGTACATGAAGAAGAACCATATCGCGAGGGGCCAGAACTTCCTGCCCCCGCCGAACGTCAGCTTCAGGGCCTCTACGGTGCCCATCTTGGCCGAGGTGGACTCGGTGATAGGCTCCCCGGTCTCCTCGGAGACGATCTCCTCGATGCTCGGGAGGCCGAGCTCCGAGGGGTGGTTCCTGACGAAGTACCAGCAGAGCAGCGAGATGACAGCGGTGATGACGGCGAGGACCAGGTAGGTGTTCTGGATGCCCAGGCTGTCCATCATCACGACCATCGGCGTGGCCGCGGCGATCCCTCCGACGTTCCCGACCAGGAGCAGGACGCCGCTCATGGAAGCGAACTCGTTCTTCCTGTACCAGACGGCCAGGACCTTCATTATCGGAATGTAGACGACCGCTGCGCCGATCCCTATCAGGAACTTCCCGGCGATCATCAGGTCGAACTCGCTGAAAGTGTCGGCCAGAGCGCTCAGCACAGAGCCCAGCGCGATCAGCATGACGAAGATGCTGGCGGCCTTCCTGGGACCCATCTTGTCGGTGAGTATCCCGCTGGGTATCTGCATCAGAGTATAGGCGTATAGGTAGGCCGATGCGAGCAGGGCGATCGAGGAGGATCCCACCTCGAACGAGTCCTGCAGGGTATCGGATATCGCACCTCCTGTCGTACGGTGGAAGTAGACGAAGAAGTACGCGATAGCCAGGACAATGAAGATGATCCATCTGTAGGACAGCATCTTCGTCTTCTGAGCATCGTCTATTGTCATACATATTCCTCCATTGTATTTTTACGACGAGGCTATCCAACCTCGGACTGATATCAGAATGTGTGTAATTAACAGGGTTTGCGAACATGTCTCCAGTATGTTTGTCAATAATAATTGGAATATGATATTACTGACAGCCGACATGTAAAAACTCATTATCTGGGATATGCTGCGCGTTCAGTCGCAGAGCTCCCAGTCGACTCTGTCGAAAAGGAGCTTCTTGTACGCATTGCCGTACTTCGAGAAGGACGACCTGAAGATCCTGTTCTCGGACATGGTATGTGCCAGCCACAGCGGGATAGCGGTCGCGGTCTTGATCTCCATGAGGGTCCCTCCGGGGATGAGCTCGGTGCCTCCGGCCGGCAGGGATATGTCCAGGCCGTCCAGGCGGGCGGTTATGCGCTCGTCGAAGGTGATCCTCAGGTCGAGGGCATCGTCCAGCGGGCGCAGCGCCTCCCTCTCGTACGACAGGTACATCGCGGGGCCGAGGCCGGGGTAGTTCCTGAACATGTAGGAAATCTCCCTCCCCACCTGGGTATCGGGGCCGCTCCCTCCCCTGTCCAGCCATTCCTCGGCCTCCGCGATCGGAAGTGCCAGGCGTCTTTTGTAGACGATCCCGAGGTACTTCTTCTTGAGCTCCACGAATATCCGGGAATCCGGCCCCGGGGCCCCGTAGGAACGGGTCCTGAGCTTCTCCTTGTAGGCGGGCTTCTCGATGGACCGGCGGGCGAGGATGAAATCGGGGGTGTCGTAGTAGATGTTGCGGATCTCGGTGCGCCCGTAGCTGTCGACGGCCATGCGCCCGTCCAGGACATCCAGGACGGCGCGCTTCTGCTCCGGGCTCATCACGTACTTCATCTCGACCCGCCTGAACGTAGACTGGTAGTCCGCCATGGTCCGACCCCCTTTCTATATCCGGAATGCGCACCCATTAATAATCTCCTGCCGTTAACCGCCCCGTGGATTGGTACATAGGAATACCTGTAGGCATGGCCCTGGTCATCCTGGGTGCCGTCTGGGTCGCCAGGGGCGTCAAGTGGATCTCGCCCAACAGCGGGGTCTCGCCGTATTATGTGGGGTTCCTCGCCGGCGGGCTGGTCTGCCCTCTCACGGTGTTCATCATCTCTGCGTTCTCCGATCCCGCCGCCGTGACCCGCAACACCTACGGGTCCGCCGTCGCCGCCCTGGTCCTCGCGCTCCTGATGGCGGTGCTGGTCATCGATGTGAACAACCTCAGCTTCAACCGCAGGATCGAGACCGTCACGGTGGCCGCCGGCACGGTCATCCTGGAGTACATGGCGCTCGTCGGGGACATAGGGTTCGCGGAGGCGCAGGCGGCAGTGGTGCTGCTGTTCCTGTTCATGCAGTTCGTGCACAGGAATCGGAAAGGCGCGGTCAGCGATTTCAAGGAGGGGGACGCCCCTCGGGCGAGGCCTGCCGGCAGGGACATGACTCTCACCCTGGTCGTCCTGGTCTCGGGCCTGGCCGTGTTCATATCCGGCTTCTTCCTGGCAGTCGACGGCGGAACGGATCTGGCACATGTGATATTCGGTGCCGGAGGCCCCCTAGAGTCCTCCCGCGGCTTCGACAGCGCATCGATGTGCGGGTCCCTCTCGGACAACATCGGGCCCTTCGGGTACGCCATCGTCGCGGGAGCGGTGCTGTCCCTGTCCTCCGCCATCCTGACGCTTTCTATGAGGCATGCCGGACAGAAGGCGCTCGCCGCCGGGAC
Source organism: Methanomassiliicoccales archaeon LGM-DZ1 (assembly GCA_030168595.1). Lineage (NCBI taxonomy): Archaea > Methanobacteriati > Thermoplasmatota > Thermoplasmata > Methanomassiliicoccales > Methanomassiliicoccales archaeon LGM-DZ1. The sequence continues at coordinate 1,440,291 of CP115556.1, forward strand.
TCTGTCCGGAACGGTGTGCTTCACGTGCCTGTTCTCGCTTGCATCGGTCATGTTCCTCAATATGACGTTATACGGATGACCTGCTGACAAAGACGGCCGGCATGTCCACCGTGCGTCTTATTATCCTTGACGATTTCCCTGAAAAAGGAGAGAGAATGGGCGCGTTCTTCGACAACATCTTCAACAGTCCCTACATAAGCACCTTCACCGTCGAGCAGTTCCTGCTGGTGATGCTCTGCGCCGTGTTCGTAGGGATGATGATCTCCGTCGTCTACGCGTACAACAACGAGTACAGCGAGGGCTTCCTGATCACGGTCGCCATCATACCGGCCGTCGTGGCGGTCATCATCATGGTGGTCAGTGACAGCATCGGCGTGGGTATAGCCGTCGCAGGGGCGTTCAGCCTCGTCAGGTTCCGTTCGGTCCCCGGGAAGGCCACGGAGATCGGGGCCATATTCATCGCTATGGCCTCCGGGCTGCTCATAGGCACCGGCTACCTGGGCTTCGGGATACTTTTCGTCATGCTGATCGGGTTCTTCTACGTGGCCTATGAGCGCCTTTCCGGGAGGGAGCCCATCAGGAAGGACAACCGCAAGACCCTCAATGTCACGATCCCGGAATCGCTCAACTATACCGGGCTTTTCGACGGTGTCCTGAAGAAGTACGCCACCGAGATCAAGCTGACCAAGGTCAGGACCACCAACATGGGGAGCATGTTCCGCCTGACGTACGAGCTGGTCGTGGCGGACGACTTCGATTCCAAAGCGCTGGTAGACGAGATACGCGTCATGAACGGGAACCTGGAGGTCTCCGTATCGGACACGAAGGAAACGGAGTGGCAGAGCCTGTGAGAAGACCGGCGAAGGCAGCATTCGCTCTCATAGCCGCCGCGGCCGTGGTGACGGCGGGGCTGTGGGTATACAACGACGAGAGCTCATCGGAGCCGTACACCCTGCCGGCCATGACGATTGTGACGGACGGCTACGAGGACGTCGTCTCCAAGGAATACTACCTGGACTGCAGCATCTCGGTGTCGAACTGCGACCCAGACTATGAGCTCAGCAATGAGGATGCGGAGATAAAGGGGCGCGGGAACACCACCTGGTACGGCAACGACTACCACTGGTACGATACCAAGAAGAAACCGTTCAAGATCAAGTTCAGCGATCCCGTCGATCTCTTCGGCAGCGGGTCTGCCAGGGAATGGACGCTCATCGCCAATTACACGGACCAGAGCCTGAGCAGGGATTATCTCGCGTACAACACCGCCCTCCTGATCGGCATGTACGCCAGCAGCACCCAGTTCGTCAACCTCTGGCTCAACGGCGTGTACGAGGGGGTGTACCTGGTCTGCGACCAGATCGAGCTCGGGGAGGGGCGCGTGCAGGCCCTCGACGATTCGGGCGACCCGTACACGTACCAGTACCTCATGGAGCTCAACGGCTGGGTTCAGACGGACTACTCCGAGGGGGCGGTCGAGGGCAGGGACTATTTCGTGGCCGATGACCAGCCCTATGAGTTCAGCGACCCGGACGGGAGCGATCTGGAGGACGGCGTCTTCGAGACGGTCGAGGAGCTCTTCAACAAGGCCCTCTCCATGCTCCGGGCCGGGCCCGATTCATACAGTTTCAGCGAGATCCGGTCGGTCCTCGATACGGAATCCTTCGCCGAGACGTACATCATCAACGAGGTCTTCACGACGCAGGACATCAACTGGTCCAGCTTCAAGTTCCTGGTCTACGGGAACGAATGCACGGCGGACGGACTGACGATCTCCAGCGGGCCTGTCTGGGACTTCGATACCAGCTCCGGGAACACCAGGAACGAGCACAGCAAGGACCCGGACAACCTCTGGGCGGCCGAGACCAACGCCTGGTACCATTACCTCCTGAAGTACGATGAGTTCCGGACGCAGATCGCCGATATCCTGGAGGCCGACGAGATTGCGATCACGGAGCTCTGGGAGTCGCTGTACAGCGAGGAGATGACGCACAGCTCCGACTTCGATCGCAACTTCGACCGCTGGCCGGTCCTGGGAGTGTCCATCTGGTCGAACCCCCTCGAGTTCGTCCAGCTGAGGACGTGGGAGTCGCATATGGACTATCTCATCGACTGGCTGGAGCGCAGCCTGGACTACGTCGTGTCCTGCTACAGCGAGTATGCGGGCAGGACCTACTGACGGGATATCTCCCTGACGTTGTCAACCTCTAGTTCATAACATTTATATAGAAGGGCATTTTAATATTGAGTCGTTCAGACAGTGATCCGAATGGCGAAGAAACAGTTCAAAACGGAATCGAAGCGCATTCTGGATATGATGGTCAACTCCATCTACACGCACAAGGAGATCTTCCTCAGGGAGCTCATCTCCAATGCGTCTGATGCGATCGACAAGCTCAACTACAGGATAATGCAGGAACCGGACTCCAAGGTGAGCAGGGACGACTTCCGCATCGATGTGAAGGTCGACCGCGACAAGAGGCTCATCACCGTGTCCGATAACGGTATCGGGATGACCGCCGACGAGTTGGAGAAGAACCTCGGCTACATCGCCCACTCCGGCACCCTCGAGTTCAAGAAGGAGATCGGGGACAAGGACAAGGACAGCGAGGCCATCGGCCAGTTCGGCGTCGGGTTCTACAGCGCGTTCATGATCGCGGACGACGTGAAGGTCGTGTCCCGCGCCTACGGCAGCGATACGGCCAACGAGTGGGAGTCCGACGGCGCCGACGGCTACACGATCAAAGAGGCCCAGAGGGACTCGTTCGGCACCGACGTCATCATGCATGTCAAAGCGGATGCGGAAGGCGAGGAATACTCTGAGTTCCTGGAGACCGAGAGGCTCAGGGAGCTCGTGGAGAAGTACTCTGACTACATCCGCTGGCCGATCCACATGACCGTGGACCAGAGCGAGTGGAAGGAGACCGGCGAGAAGGACGAGAAGGGCAATCCCAAGAAGGACTACGTCACCACCAAGGTCGACAAGGTCGTCAACTCCATGGTCCCCATCTGGAAGAAGTCCAAGGAGGAGGCTGACGACGAGAAATGCTTCCAGTTCTACCAGGACAAGTTCCATGACTACGAGAAGCCCATCTCGGTCATCCGCGTGAACGCCGAAGGCACCGTCACCTACAGGGCCATGCTGTTCATCCCCTCCAAGGCCCCGTACGACTTCTACACCCGCGACTTCCAGCCCGGGCTGCAGCTGTACTCCAACGGTGTGCTGATCATGGACAAGTGCTCGGACCTCGTCCCCTACTGCTTCAGGTTCGTCCGCGGAGTGGTGGACTCGCCCGACTTCAGCCTCAATATCTCGAGGGAGGTGCTGCAGCACGATTCCCAGCTGAAAGCGGTCGGCTCCAACCTGACCAAGCAGGTCAAGAAAGAGCTCGAGAGGCTCATGAAGGACGAGCCGGAGAAGTACCAGCAGTTCTACGGCAGCTTCGGGAGGCAGCTTAAGTACGGCTGCGTCGACCAGTACGGCAGGGATGCAGATCTCCTCAAGGACCTGATAATGTTCGGGTCCGCGAAGGAGGGCAAGCTCATCTCGCTCGCCGATTACGTGAAGGGCATGCCCGAGGGCCAGAAGAAGATCTACTATGTCTCTGCGGACACCGTTGAGCATGCGAAGGAGCTGCCCCAGGCGGAGCCTGTGCTCGCCAAGGGATACGACGTCCTCGCGTTCACCGATGAGATCGACTCCTTCGTAGCCAATGTGCTCAGGGAGTACCAGGAGAAGGAATTCTGCAACGTAACTAACGAGGACCTTGGCCTGGAGACGGACGAAGAGAAGAAGGCCGCCGAGAAGAAAGACGAGGAGTTCAAGGAGCTCACGGACTTCGCGAAACAGACTCTCGGCGACGGTGTTGCGGCGGTGAAGATCTCGCACAAGCTGAAGAACCACGCCGTGCTCCTGACCACCCAGGGCAGCATAACCTTCGAGGTGGAGAAGTACTTCAGGGAGATGCCCGGCGCGGCCGGCGACGGCGTGAAAGCAGCAAGGGTCCTGGAGCTCAACTCCGAATCGGATGCCTTCAAGGCCCTGAACGAGGCGTTCAAGACCGATAAGGACAGGGCCGCGAAGATCGTGAAGGTCATGTACGGCCAGGCATGCCTGATGGCCGGCCAGCCGCTGGACGATCCTGTCGCGTACTCCGATCTCGTCCTCAGCATGCTCTGAGGGCAGGGAGCGATCTGACCAGGGTCCTGCTGAGGTTTCAGCCTTCATGGACGATCGGGCCGGAACCTCTTATCGGGATTCCGGCCTAAGGATGAAATCCGCGATCGCCGAGGATTTCAGCCTGTGCGGTCGTGCGGGCACCGGCATCCCGGAGAGGCCAGTGCCCTAACTTTCAATATTCTGACGGAGCGGTCATCAGTCGAAGATGTCCAGCAGGTCTCCGTCAGTGGCGATGACTGCGATTATCAGCAGGCCGACGACCACGACGATGATTCCTGCGATCAGGCTGAACGCCAGGGCCGCCAGGGATACAGCGATGTAAACTATCGCAATCAGGATGTAACCTGCTGCGACCAGACATTCCTTCACCAGGCTCTCGTTCCCTCTGTTCGTGGCGTACAGCATCAACCCGCCCAGGATACTGAGGATAACCCAGGCCGCTAAAGCATATAGTGCGAACTCTCCGTATGTGTAACCGAATATCTCTCCTGACATAATGCATCACCACCTGCCGTTGATTTCCTTCAGTGATGCTTCGAACGAGTAAAGGCCCGTAACATCGCTGGAGATCATCACCGTTATGAGTGTGTCTTTGGAAACTGTGAAGTTTATGGGGGCCCCGTCGACCGTCACCGTGACCGACACTGCATCGATGGTTCCCAGGAAGCTGTTGTCTATCAATCTGTATACTGCCTCTGCCGAGGGGGTTATCTGAGCGACAGTGCATGTAAAGGACCCGTTCATGCCTATGGTCTTTTCATCGTTTGCATCGCCGACGAGCTTACAGTCGGTCCATGTATAGATGTAATCATTGTTACCGGCGTAAGCGCAGCCTACTTTCTCGGACGTCAATACCGCTTTAATCAATTCCGCGCTCAAGCGGGAGTATGATTTGTTATCGTGATCGGCGGAGATATGGAACTTAAGCGTCACTGCCGCGGACCCGTCGCGCGAGTAGGTGAAGGAATCGTCGTCATTGCTATCAGTCCCGTTATCACTGAATGCCGTGATCTTCTGGGTATATTCTCCGACGAAAGATGTGCTGTCTACGCCGAAATCGATCTTCCAGCCCGTGTGCGCCGACAGTGCGATGTTGATCGCGTCCCTGATGGACGTTATCTTATCCTCTATCCATTCGTGGCCTTGGGGGTCGACATCTCCGCTTATGCTGTATACTAGCTCGGTGCCGACACGGGCGTTCAGCAGGCCCCATTCAGCCCATTGCGCATAGAGGATTGTGTCGGATGCAGGAACAAATCCTGTTCCGGAGGCATAGGATTCTCCGGAACCATCTTCTCTGGTGTTCCATCCCTTGAAGTACATGCCGTTTTTGACGGCTGGGGGTAAGACGTACGGCTTCCCGTCTACCACGTCTGCAGAATCAATGCCGTTCCCGCCGCTGGTGTTGAAGGAGATGGTGTAGACGTTGTTCCAGATTGCATGAAGAGTGAGGCCGGAGGTGAAATTGTATTCATTTCCCGGAAGGAATGAATCGCCGGTCCCGTCAGATCTGGTGTTCCATTCTTTGAAAGAGTGTTTGGCGAATGTCGGAACTGCGGCAGGTATCTTGGTCTTGCCATCTTCGTTTACTGCGACATTCCCGATATAGGAGCCGCCAGCAGAGTCGAAAGTCAGTTCCTCTTCGGCGGAACTGCCGTCATCTCCCCCCCCCCACGACGACGTATGCACCGGTTCCGACGCATACGGCCGCTGCGAGCAGGGCACCTATGATGTATATGGAATTCATCAAATCCAGGCGACAATCGCTGACACTATTTTAATAATTTCCTCGGATTCTCCCATCCAGTGGTTCTGCATCCGGAGGCATCTGCTCTCTGGCCACCTGATCTGGATGCCGGATCAATCCATGTCTCGATACGGTGCTTTCAGGCCCTTTTCCGGACTGTGCAGGCCGAGGATTGTTTAGGAAAGGCGGGCGAATGCCCGCCTTCGTTTCACTGGCCCTTTTCCTTGAGAGTCGTCTGGGGCCCAGAGACCTTGGGGTCGGATCCCCAGTCCGGGTCGTCCACGGCCGCCTCATAATCGTCGAACTCCTTCTCGATCTCTTTGCCCGCGCCGCCGGTCTTCACAGAGACGGCAACGGTGACGATGAAGGAGAGGACGAAGCCGGGAACGAGCTCATAGAGCTGGGAATCCCAGATGAGCCAGTCTCCTCCGGCGATGATCCCTCCGGCGATGAAGAACGTGTTCCAGATGATGACAGTGGCGAACCCTGTGGCCATCCCCCACATAACCCCCTTCGCATTGGTCTTCTTCCAGTACAGAGATAGGATCACAGCAGGGCCGAAGGCCGCTCCGAATCCTGCCCATGCGTAGGAGACGAGGTCCATGATGGCGCCGTCCTTATCGAGCGCCAGCAGCGCGGCGATGACGGCGATGACGATCACGACGCCCCTGGCGACCCACATGAGCTTCCTGTCGTCGGCCTTTTTCTTGAATATGTGGGTATAGAGGTCGTTCGATACTGCGCCCGAAGCGACCAGCAGCTGAGAGTCTGCAGTGGACATAATGGCCGCCAGCAGCGCAGCGTATATGATGGCCGCCAGGGCTGCCGGGAACATGGAGTCTGCGAGGACGATGAAGATGTTCTCCGGGTTGTCCAGCGCGGTTCCGCTGTCGGAGATGTACGCCCTGCCGATGATGGCCATGGCGCACGCGGCCGCAAGGCATATGACCACCCAGACCGTGGCGACACGCCTCGAGATCTTCAGGTCGGCGGGGTTCTTGATGGCGGTATACCTGACTATGATGTGGGGCATCCCGAAGTATCCCAGGCCCCAGGCGAGGCAGGATATGACCGTCGCGGCGGCGATCCCGGTCCCGCCGCTGTACAGCAGGCTGGTGAAGTGGTCCGGAGCGCGTCCGGTGCTCATCATGTCATCGAGGATGTCCGCCGTGCTGTCCCAGCCGCCGAGTTCGTTGACAGCGGCCAGGGGGACCAGTACGATGGCGAATATCATGAGTATCGCCTGCAGGAGGTCGGTCCAGCAGACCGCTCTGAACCCTCCGAGGAATGTGTAAACGATCAGAACGACCGCCCCGATGATCATGGCGGCCGTGTAAGTGAAGTCGGGGAAGATCATCCTGAACACATTGCCGGCCCCGACGAATCCGGATGCGACATAGATGGTGAAGAAAACGAGGATGATGACTGCGCTCACGGTCCTCAGGGCGCCGGTATCGTCGTGGAAGCGGTTTTCGAAGTATTCGGAGAGGGTAAGGGAGTTCTTCGCTTTTTCAGAATAGATCCTAAGCCTTTTGGCTATGAACAGCCAGGCAAGATAGGAACCGATCGCGAGTCCGATCCCGATCCACACCTGCCCCATGCCTGCCACGTAGATCGACCCGGGCAGTCCCATGAGCAGCCACCCGCTCATGTCCGATGCCTGCGCCGACAGCGCGGTGACGTAAGGGTTGAGGGAACGCCCGCCAAGGATGTAGTCCGACAGGTTCGTGGAGCGGTGGTAGAAGTAGTACCCGACGCCGATCACGATTATGAAATAGATGATGACGACGGCGAGCGTGACAGATTGGTCGCTCATTGGTTATGCCTCAATGTGCGCTCGGGATGGATTCATTGTTATATAATCAGATAGGCGCGTTCAGGCTGCGGCTGGATGACTTTATGCAGGCGGCAGGGCCCGATGATGTAATATGTTGGATGGATGGTTCGTCCATTATTTTAAATACCCTGAGTTCTTAAACGGAATCAAGGAAGGCCCGAGGTCTTCCCTCCTCTAGAAGCCGGTTCGGCTGAACGATGAATCCGTTCGCACCACATAACCCGTCCGAACCGGCATAGTCTTCACGTCGTTTTTTTATTGTTTTCCGGCGGGAATGCTCGAGGATCCGGTCTTTGTCGGTTGCCGATACCGGGCAGCGCATGATCCGCAGTGCATTCCGTATCGGCCTTATAATGGATGGATGCTATATCCATTAATTTATATACGCGCTATACATTATGCTCTATAGAAGGGACGGAATGCCTCTTCCTCCTCCAGACGCGTCCGCGGAGGCGGCGTTTGCCATTCGCCGCCGATTGCACAACCGCCGCGGATCTATTCGCACTCACCTGGCATTCCGTTCCCCTCTCCTCTGTCTAAACGGCCCTTTCCGTTACGTATAAATCCGCTTTTCTGCATGAGCGCATGAAGGGTGGATGGGATGGATGGCAGCATTGCTGAGTATGTTCTCCTGGCGGCCGGTGTATCCGCGTTGCTGATAGTGTTTCTGTACCTCAAGCACAGGGATTCCGCAGCGTACAAACTGATGGTGCTGGTCGGTATGGCCGCGGGCGCCGCCGCGATCTATACGGCCGCGATCAATTACGGGGAATGGACCGACGAGTGCGTCGTCATCTGCATCGTCGCTGGATATGCGATGGTGATCCGTCCGTTCAAGAACATCGATTTCGCAGCTGTGCTCGGAATCTTGGCTGTTTTGCTCGCGTATGCATACCTCGGCGAGATGACCGGGGACCTTGAGGGCCTCTCCCACGGAGCTCCGAGGATCATTGTCGCAGTCCTCGCGGGATCGGTCGTGTACATGATATTCAATTTCATCACGAAAGCGGCCATATTCATAGGGAAGGTCCTCAACTGGTGGCCTTTCCTGTTCATCATCGCTGTCCTCTGCATAACCGAGGCCGCATTGATCATGTCGGGTTCCGGCACCATGGTGGATCTCTATCACAAGTACTACGGGAGCGCATCGGGCGATCTGGCCTCTTTGGAGGCCCTGAAGTCCGCTGTGGTAAGTTTTAAATGATAGTACCAGATGGTGGTGCTAAGGGCCCGTGGCTTAGCCAGGATATAGCGCTGGCCTTCTAAGCCAGACGCCTCGGGTTCGAAAGTAGTGGCAAGCTACCGAAAGTCCCGACGGGCCCGCTCAGAGTCCGTCTGCGCCAAAAGGCGCCCAGAGAGGAATAACATGAAGAGAAGCTCACGCGCCTGGAAGAAACGCGGCAACCAGCGTTGGAAATGGCGCAAGAAGAAGATGAGGAGAAGAAAGAGAGCTGCAAAGATGCGCAAGCAGTGACGCCGACGCTCTCGGCGCCGCTCAATTGGGGATTTAGGCTAACCTGGTAGACTAGCGGGCTCCAGTTATGAGCGTGATTTGACTGAGTTTGCTGAAGTTATGATGAATAACTGGAGCGATGACTCATCAATTTCATGGGGAGGTAGCTCCTCCCCGTGGTGGAAACCCGCCCATGGGGGTTCAAATCCCTCAGTCCCCACCATACCGCATCTATGAGCGCTGCCCCGTATCGACGGGGAGACAAACTTTTCCTCCCGCACGGGACTTTTGAGATTTCTGCTTTTCTTTCCTGGACGCGAACCTGTGCGCGGTTCCGTTTAATTCTCCGTTCGGACATATTGAAATCATGTACGGCAAGATTCTCATCGCAGTCGACGGCAGCGAATCGAACAAGGCAGCGGTAGATCAGGGCCTCGGAATGGCCAAGATCTTCGGGTCCAAGGTCACCGCGGTCTCCGTGGCCGATCCGGGGCCGTCTTCCACCGTCCCCCGCGACAGCACGGCGGCCTACCGCAAGTCCATCCACGATGAATCCAGGTCCGCGCTCTGTTATGTCAAGGAGAAGGCGGATGCTCTGGGAGTGGATGCCGAATACAAGGTCGTCGAGGGGCATCCCAGCGAAGTGATCGTGTCGATGTCGGCGGATTTCGACCTCGTGGTGCTGGCCACCCTCGGCAAGACCGGGTTCCGCAGGCTGGCCCTCGGTTCGGTCGCGGAGACTGTCATCAGGTCTGCCAAGTGCACCGTGGTCGTCTGCCGCCCCTCGGAGAACTGAGGCCGGCCGCAGTTCCCTGCTGTATTATCTTAAAACGATCCGGATCCTCGGACGGGCAGTGCCCGCCCGAGGCTGTTCCGGCAGATGTGCCGGACGTTCAGTTCTTGAAGCTGTGTATCGGCGCGGGGATCCTTCCGCCGCGGGCGATGAAGTCAAGGCATCCGTAGCGGTTGACCGGCATGATCTTCGCGCTCCCCAGGAGGCCTCCGAGCTCGATGGAGTCGCCGGCCCTCTTGCCGATGACCGGTATGACTCTGACGGCGGTGGTCTTCTGGTTGACCATCCCGATGGCCATCTCGTCGGCGATGATCCCGGAAATGGTGGATGCGGGGGTATCGCCGGGAATGGCGATCATGTCGAGGCCGACAGAGCATACGCAGGTCATGGCCTCGAGCTTCTCGAGGGTGAGAGCTCCGCAGGCGGCGGCCTCGGCCATGGATGCATCCTCGGTCACGGGGATGAACGCGCCGGACAGTCCGCCTACATATGAAGATGCCATTATGCCGCCCTTCTTCACCTGATCGTTCAGGATGGCCAGCGCCGCCGTGGTGCCGGGGGCTCCGCAGCGTTCCATCCCCATCTCCTGGATGATGTCCGCGATGGAATCCCCGACGGCGGGGGTGGGGGCGAGGGAGAGATCCACGATGCCGAACGGGGTGTTCAGCCTCTTTGAGGCCTCTTTGGCCACCAGCTGGCCGACGCGGGTGATCTTGAACGCGGTCTTCTTGATGGTCTCGCAGAGGACCTCGAAGCTCTCCCCGTGCACCTTGGACACCGCAGTGCGGACGACGCCCGGTCCGGAGACGCCGACATTGATGACGCGGTCCCCCTCGGTCACGCCGTGGAAGGCGCCGGCCATGAAGGGGTTGTCGTCGGTGGGGTTGCAGAACACGACGAGCTTGGCGCAGCCGATGGAATCCCTGTTCTTTGTGGCCAGAGCGGTCTCTACGACCTTCTGCCCCATCAGCCTGACCGCATCCATGTCGATCCCTGTCTTGGTGGAGCCCAGGGATACGGACGAGCAGACGTGCTCGGTCTCGGCGAGGGCGTCGGGTATGGAGTCGATGAGGAGGCGGTCCGCCGACGTCATCCCCTTCTGGACGAGCGCGGAGTATCCTCCGAGGAAGTTGACCCCGACCTTCTGCGATGCCTTCTCCAGGGCCTTGGCGATCTCCACGAAATCTCCGGGGGTCTTGCAGGCGGGGGACCCGACGATGCCGATGGGGGTGACGGACACCCTCTTGTTGATCACCGGGATGCCGATCTCCAGGGCGATCTCGTCGCCGACCGAGACCAGGTCCTTCGCGCTGTCCGATATCTTGGAGTAGATGTTCTGGCACAGGTCGTCCAGGTCAGGTGTCATGCAGTCAAGGAGCGAGATCCCCATGGTGATGGTCCTGACGTCCAGGTTCTCTGCCGAGACCATCTGGTTGGTCTCGATGACCTCGTTCAGGTCTACCATGGTCTCAGATCCTGTGCATCATGTTGAAAACGTCTTCGTGCTGGGCCTTGATGGAGCATCCGACCTTCTTGGCGATGGAGTCCAGGTCCTCGGTCAGCTGCGGGAACGATTTCGAGTACTTGTCGAGGTCGACGATGAGCATCATGTTGATGTAGTCCTCGACGGTGGTCATGCTCAGGTCCAGGATGTTGATGTCGTTCTCTGCGAAGTAATTGCAGACGGCGGCGATGATTCCTGTGTGGTCCTTACCGACGAGGGTGACTACGGTTCTGCTGGTCATTTGGTTCTCCCTTCCTTCTCTTTATACACGGCGTATTCGACCGAATCCAATAATGCGTATAGCGAAGCTTCTATAACATTTTCCGATACGCCAACTGTGGTCCAGCTGCGCACCCCGTCCGAAGTGGTTATCAGCACCCTGACGGTGGATGCCGTGGCGGCCTTGGCATCGAGGACGCGGACCTTGTAATCGGTCAGCTTCATGCTGTCGATGACTGGGAAGAAGCGCGAGAGCGCTTTACGGATGGCGTTGTTGAGGGCGTCCACCGGTCCGTGGCCGTCGGCGGCGGTGTGCTCCGTCTCCCCCCGCAGGTCGGAGACCTTGATGCTGGCCTCGCTGGTTATGCCCCCGCCGGCGCCTGCATCGATGAAGAGGCGGAATCCGTCGAGGCGGAAGGCCGGCCTCAGCTCTCCGCGCATCTTCCTCACCAGGAGCTCGAAGCTGGCATCGGCGCCTTCGAACTGGTATCCCTCAGCCTCCAGGCCCTTGACGCGGTCGGCGATGGCGCCGGAGTCGGCGCCCTCCTCGATCCCGAGCTCGCGGAGCTTCTCGGCGATGCTCGCCTTCCCGGCCATGTCGGAGACCAGCACGCGGCGGGAGTTCCCGACCGAGGACGGGTCGATGTGCTCATAGGTGCGCGGGTCGCGGACCAGGGCGGAGACGTGCATCCCGCCCTTGTGCGCGAAGGCGTCCTCGCCCACGAACGGCAGGCCCGGAGGGCGGACGAGGTTCTCCACGTCGGCGATGCCGGCGGACAGCTGGGTCAATCTCTTCAGGTCCACGCCGAGGTCCATGCCCATTTTGGTCCCCAGGATCCCGGCGACGGTGCAGAGGTCGGCGTTCCCGCAGCGCTCCCCTATCCCGTTGACCGTTCCCTGGACCATCTCCGCGCCGGCCTTGACGGCGGCGACGGAGACCGCGGCGGCGAGGCCGCAGTCGTTATGGGCGTGAATGCCGACGGGGGCATCGAACTCTCCCGAGACCTTCTTCACGATCTCGGATACGCGGTCGGGAAGGGTCCCGCCGTTGGTGTCGCAGAGCACAAGCCAGTCGGCGCCTGCCGATACGGCCGCCCCGAGGCACTGCATCGCGTAGCCGGGGTTGGCGGCGTACCCATCGAAGAAATGCTCAGCATCGAACACGGCCTCTTTGCCCCTGTCTTTCAGGAAGCGGACGGAGCCGGAGATCATCTCCAGGTTCTCCTCCAGGGTCGTGCGGAGCGCCTTCTCGACATGGAAGTCCCAGGTCTTTCCGAACACGGTGCAGACGGTGGCCGGCGACGAGGCGAGGGCGGACAGGCAGGCGTCCTCGCTCTCCGGCACCCCAGCGCGGCGGGTGCTCCCGAAAGCGCAGAGCCTGGACCTTCTCAGTTCCGGCGGGTCTCTGAAGAACTCATCGTCGACAGGGTTGGAGCCCGGCCATCCTCCTTCGATGTACGGTATCCCGAAGGCGTCAAGCCGGCGGGCGACCTCGCGTTTGTCGGCGGCGGAGAACGATACTCCGTCCCCCTGGGCCCCGTCGCGGAGGGAAGTATCGTAGAGCCAGACGTCAGGCATGCCCGCGCCTCTCGTCCAGAATGGCGATGAGGTCGCTGAGGATTGCGGAGGCGGTCTCGATCTTACCGGCCCCTCTGCCGGTGATGGTGATGGGCCCGGCCAGGTCTGCTTCGATCTGGGCGATGTTCAGCGTCCCGCTGATGCTGAGCGGATGGCCGACAGGTATGAGCCTGGGACTTACTTCCAGCTTGGTCTCGGACACCTCTCCGATGAGGCGTATGACCATGTTGTGGGATGCGGCCTGGGCAACGGCCTCGGCCGTGATCTTGCTTATACCGGTGATCTTGACGTCGTTCACGGTGACCTTCTTGTGGAAGACCGAGTTGGCGAGGATGGTGACCTTGGCGGCGGTGTCGTAGCCTTCGACGTCGTTGGTCGGGTCGGTCTCCGCATAACCGAGCTGCTGGGCTTCCTTGAGCGCCTGCTCGTAGGGCTGCCCTTTGTCCATCTTGCTGAGTATGTAGTTGCAGGTCCCGTTGAAGATCCCGCGGATGGAACGGATGTGCTCCCCCACGAGGTTCTCGTGGCAGAGGTTGATGATCGGCATGGCGCCGCCGACGGTGCCCTCGAAGCGGAACTTGCAGCCGTTCTTCCTGGCAAGCCCGATGAGCTCGCAGAACCTCAGTGCCAGCGGGCCTTTGTTCACCGTGATCACATCCTTCCCGGATTCCAGGGCGCGGGTGATGTTCTTCAGCCCCGCACCGCCGGTCTTGATGTCAGTCGGCGTGACCTCGATCAGCATATCGTAGTCCGTCCGGGAGAGCAGCTCGGCAGAGTCGGAGTATCCGGTCTTGCCTACGGATCCGGTCTCCTTCTTCCGGTCTATAAGGGCCTGCAAATCCAGGCCTTCCGGGTCCGCCGCATATGTCCTCGAATCCATGGCGAGGACGATCTGCGGCATCTCCCCGTAGCGGCCGGTGAGGAAATCCCTTCTCCTGAGGAGGACCTCGGCGACCCCCTGGCCGACGGTGCCGAAGCCGGAGACGGCGATCTTAATCAAAGCCCAGCCCCCTGATGAGCATGAGGCCGTCCCTTTCCGAGGATGAGAAGAGGAACCTGTCGAGCTTGTCGCGGTCCTCATGGTCCCTGAGTTCAGCGGTGATGAGCGCCGTCCTCGAGTCGTCGGCGGAGTTTTTCGAGGTGTACGAAACATCCACGCTCTCGAAGTCGACAATTTTCGAGGCATTGTCGATGATGTCGTCCACGTATGCCGCCCCGAACTTGCCGAGGAGCATGTACTCGGCTGTGACCGTCTCGTAGACGGAGCCGAGCTTCGAGATGACGATGTCCTTGGACCTCCAGATGGCCTTAAGCTGGTCCAGCTCGCGGGTGGTCGAAACTTCGAAGGTAACGCTGACCAGGATCCTGTTGTTGACCTTCTGCTCGCGGTCGTGGACGACGCCCACGATGTTCCCGTCGACCATGGATATGGGCTCGAGGGACCCGACCAATTGGCCGGGGAGATCGCGGACGTACAGTTCGGCATTAACCATCATGGGGGCTCACCTCTTCGGTAACAGGCGTGTATGGCAGAGGGCATATTAAATAAGTGACAGGAAGGGGTTCTCTTTCATTTTGAGTGGAAACGATTTGGGGAAGGAACGCGCTCACCTCGGAGCCCCGTACAGATCCACTTTGCCTCTGGCACCGGTGAGATAACAAACGGCTATCAGGTTCTCGACCCGCTTGAATCCCCTGGCGCGCCTCTTGATGAGGGAGATCAGCGAGTTGGTCCCCTCCAGGAGGGCGTTGGACATCCCGGTGGAGAACCACCGGAGTATCCCCTCGATGTTCGCCTCCACGGTCTTGGCCAGCCTGGCGAACGGGCGGAAGCCCGAGCGCCCGGCCCAGGAGACCCATCCCAGGAGATGGTCCCTCGCGATGTCGGCATCCCCCATCGAGTACACCGACACCAGCGACTCCTTGAGCCTGTACGCATGGCCCAGTTCCTCGTTGTCCTCGCAGATCCTGTCCCTCAGCTCCTTCTCCCCGTCGGTCAGGCTGCCGGAGTTCCGGACCATCATGTACTTGACCTTCATGCGGTTGACCGCCAGCTTCATCTTCCCGAAGTTCACGTCGTTCATGGCGTCGTTGGCCAGCTTCACGAGGTGGAACCTGTCGAAGGTTATCCGCGCCCTCTTGAAGTAGCGCCCGATGCCTGAGACGTACGCCGCTCCGAAGTCGCAGGTGAAATCGGCGATGTTCGCCGCACGTCCCCCGTGCTCCGTCAGGAAATCCCTGAACTCCCCGACGGCGCCGGAGCCTTTGCCGGGGGTCACGAAGAGCACCCGATGCCGCACGATGTCCGCGAAGACGGTCACGAACGCATCGTGGCCGGAGAAGCACTTCTCGTCGACACCGACCGCCGTCACGTGCGACAGGTCCATGCCTTCCACCAACTTCCTGGCACTGTGCCTCACAAGGCGCCATATGCGGTTCGCGTCCTCGTGTATGAGGGCGGCCGCCGCGGATACCGCCATCTCCCTGCACATGGCCATGATCATGGACTCCATGGAGAGGGTGAAGTGCGAGTGGGGGCGGGCCCACGGGACGTCCGCCCTCCTGACGCCGCAGTCCGGGCAGTCCGTGCGCGGTATCCGCGCATGGATGTACAGGCGCCTGGACACGACGTCCAGGCTCCTCCAGGCCCTCTCCGGAGTACGGTCGTGTATCCGGCACATGCGCCCGCACTGCGGACAGGGCATACAGCTCCCGGGCGGCACCTCCACCCGCAGGTGGTCGTCCAGCTCCCCTCTCGCGTTCGGTTCGCTCCAGAACTCGGTCGCTTTCCAGGGAGGCACCAGTCCCAGGTGCTCCCCCATCATTTCGCATACGTCCATCGGACGTTGTACCGCGTTCCTTCCCCAAATCGTTTCCACTCAAAATGAAAGAGAACCCAGGAAGGGGCCCGCAGCTTCTTGTCCTGTGGGCCTTCCTTCCCTGAATGTGTTCGGTATTTCCATTGTTTCACTGAATTGTCGGACACGGCTCCGTTCAGGGATGGTTTGATATCCGCGTATCGGATATCATGCTCCGAATATGACCGAAGAAACCAGCGCAACACCGCTCTTCAAGAGAATCCTCATCGCGGTCGACGGGAGCAACAGCAACCATGCCGCCGTCGATACCGGCCTCGCCCTTGCCAAGCGCCTCGGGTCCAGTGTGACCGCGCTCTGCGTCTTCGACATCGGCAGCTACGGCAACTATGCCTCCTCAGACGGCAGCAGCCAGGAGCGCGACTACATCATAAAGATCTCCGAGGAGTCCCTCGAGTACATCATCCAGAAGGGGAAGGAGATGGGGGTCTGCGTCACGCCCAAGATCGTTTCGGGCCATCCGTATGAGGCCATCGTCGCCGAGTCCGAGAATCACGACCTTGTGGTGACCGGGACCCTGGGACGCACCGGCATGAGGCGGGCCATCATCGGTTCCGTCGCCGAGAAGGTCGTCAGGCTGTCCAAGTGCCCCGTCCTGGTCTGCCGCAGCCCCGAGGACTGATCCTGCCGAGAGGCCGCCCCATACGCGGCCCGGCAGGGCCTGTGCCCGCCGGTAACACGGGCATAGGTTAATCTTATTATCCAAGCGGTCATAACTCGACGCATGCGCAGGATCGCCGTGTACGGCAAAGGCGGCATCGGCAAATCTACGACGTCCTCCAACGTCTCCGATGCTCTGGCCGAGAAGGGCCTCAGGGTCATGCAGATCGGGTGCGACCCGAAAGCGGATTCTACGCGCCTGCTCACCGGCACGGAGAGGCCGGCCACCGTCCTCCAGAAGATGAGGGACGGAGGGGAGCTGGAACTCGATGACATCGTCGCCGAGGGGAGGCACGGCGTCCTCTGCGTGGAATGCGGAGGCCCCAGGCCCGGTATGGGGTGCGCGGGAAGGGGGATCATGGCCGCCTTCGCGGAGCTCGAGAGGCTGGACGCCATGGACGTCTGCCGCCCGGACGTCATCGTGTACGACGTCCTCGGCGATGTCGTCTGCGGAGGCTTCGCGATGCCCATAAGGAACGGCTACGCCAGGGACGTTTTCGTCGTCACCTCCGGCGAGATGATGTCGCTCTATGCGGCGAACAACATCGCCGAGGCCGTCGCCGGGTTCAGGGAGGACGGCTATGCTAGGTTCGGGGGGCTCATCCAGAACTCCCGCGGCGTGGCCGGGGAGGACGGACTGGTGGACAGGGCGGCGGCCGAGATGGGGTCCCGCACGGTCTACCGCGTCCCCAGGAGCCCGACCGTGCAGGAATGCGAGGCCCGGCTCACCACTGTGGTGTCCGGCGCCCCGGAGTCCGCCCAGGCGGACGAGTACAGGAAACTGGCGCAAACGCTTTACGACCTGTCCGAGGATGTCGCCGGCGCCATGCGCCTGGGTCCTCCCGGAGGATGTGATTGCTGATGGCAAAGGGTATACTTGTTGCAGGGTACGGAACCAGGAAAGGGAACCTCGAGGAGGTCATGGAGAAGCAGGCCGCGAGGATGAGGGCCAGGGGGATCCCCGACGTTTACATCGGGTACTTCCGCGTGAGCTCTCCGTCTATCCCCGAGGCCATGGAGAAGATGGTCGCCGCCGGCATCGACGATGTCCTCGTCATCCCCTATTATATCGCCGAGGGGAAGATGACCCGCACCCTGATCCCGGAGAAGCTGGGCCTCCCGTGCTCTTACGGTGTCACCGAGAAGTTCGGGAAACCGGTAAAAGTACGCACCGCCCCCGCTTTCGGCGCCGGCGACCTGCTCGCCAACATCCTCTGCGACAAGCTTGCCGATGCGGGCGCTTCCAAGGACGACGGAATCCTCGTGCTGGGACACGGGACCCTGGACCCCCTGTCCGGCAACACCGAGGCCGTTGCGGACGCCGAGGAAAGACTGAAGAGGTACGGGTTCAGGAACGTCGCCCACGCGTACAACGAGTTCAACGAGCCCAGCGTCGCGGACGCGGTCGCAGAGCTCGTCTCCAAGGGAGCGGACCGCATCGTCGCCGTCCCGATGTTCATCGCTATGGGCCTCCACCTCGGCGAGGAGATCCCGGAGCAGATCGGCATCCCGCCGTACTCCCCCGGAGGAGACATCGAGGCCGGCGGCCGCAGGGTCCATGTGGATTATCTCAGGCCGGTCGAGGACGACCCCCGCCTGTGCGATGTGATGATCAAGCTTGCCAGGGATTTCTACGGTATGTGAGGTACAGGGAACATGAAGGTTCTGGTTCTCGATCTGGTCCACGGGGGCAAGGTCCTCGCGGAGGAATACCTGAAGAGAGGCGACGATGTCACCGCCACGGACGTGTACCACGTCACGCCCCGCGACATCATGGGCGACCTGAAGCACAAGGGCGCCAGGGTCATGCTGGATCCCCCGGCCGAGCATTTCGACCTGCTGGTCCAGCCCTGCCACTGCGCCGACGCGTTCATCGGGCAGGCCACTTACGATAAGAGGATCTGGTACTCCGAGGCCGTGGGGGAGTTCATCCGCGACAAGAGGTTCCGCGTGGAGATCACGGGGGTCAAGGGCAAGACCAGCACCGCGTACATACTGGCACATATACTCTCGGAGCAGGGGAAGCACGTTTACCTGCACTGCTCCCGCGGCATGGGGCCGTACGCCAAGGGGAAGCATTTCATCACCGAGTTCAAGTCGATCGCCCCGCCGATGCTCCTGACCATGCCCAAGGGCGAGTACGACGTCATGGTCTGCGAGGTGTCCCTGGGAGGATCCGGGAAGGCGGATATCGCCGCCATCACCAACCTGGTCGGCAACCCCGGGATAGCCAAGAATACCCGGACTTCGGAGGACGCCAAGAAGTACGTGCTGACAGACAGGGGCGTGAACATCGTCGCCGAGGAGGAGCAGGGCATCTGGTCGAAGTACGGGAAGCCGCTGCGCACCTACGGGCACCGCGTGACGCCGATCGGCAAACCTGTGTTCGGGGAGCCCCTGAAGGTCTCCGTGGACTACCGCGGCCGGCACGAGGCCACTCTCAGGGCGGACTATCTGGCACTTCAGTACCTGAGGTCCTTCGACATCGCCTTGGAGATATGCGACGCCATGGGCGTCCCCGCCGAGACCGTTATCGATGCGATGGAATCGTTCCCGGGCGTCCCGGGCCGCGGGGAGGTCTCCGTCGAGAACGGGATCAGGTACCTGAAGGACAGGAACCCCGGGATATCCCACATGAGCATCGATTACCTGTTGTCCTGCCTGAAGCAGATGGACGTCCTGGGCAATGCCGTCATCATGATGGACCCGGTGAACCGCAAGGTCTGCGACAAGCTCGACAAGGACGAGATCGGGGAGGTCTGCGCCCGCTACGGGGTACCGATCGTGCTGACCCAGCCCGGAGAGGAGCAGAAGGTCCCCGAAGGGAAGGACACGGTCATCTGCATGGTCAAAGAGGGGTACCAGTGAGCGTCCCGGCCGTGATCCACCCCCGGCCGAACCCCATCGTGGCGGCCATGTACACCCTGCGCGACATGGACGTCGACGTCATCGTCCTGCACGGCCCGGCCGGGTGCAGCTTCATGGCCTCCCGCCCGCTGGAGAACGCCGGCGTCAGGGTGGTGACCTCCGCGCTGAAGGAGGACGACCTCATCTTCGGGGGCTCCGAGCCCCTGATACGCACGCTCAAGGAGGTCCGCGCCAAGTTCGACCCGAAGACCGTCGCCGTCGTAGGCACCTGTGCCAGCTCCATCATCGGCGACGACATCGCCGCCTCCATCCGCCGCGCGGGCATCGGAGGCACCGTGTTCGCCGTGGACTGCCACGGATGCCTTCCGGCCAACACCGAGGGGGCCATCCGCGCCCTGAAGGCGGGCGCGGCGGCGGGCATCATCCCCCAGGCGGAATGCGACCGGCAGACCGCCCTGCTGAAGGCCGCCACGGAGCTGGAGAAGCGCAGGGGGATGGCCGCGAGGACGTACCTGTCACCGGCGGTCAGCCCGACCAAGCTGCATGTGTGCAGGGAGATCGCGCAGGCCCTGAAGGACGGGAAGAAGGTGGCCGTCGTCATGAACGCCAAGAAGGAGCTCGCCTACCGCTTCGCCGACATGTTCGTGGCCGTGGAGGAGGCCCGCCGGAAGCTGGGCGGGAGCACGTTCTTCATGGCCAACATGGACAGGAATCTCGGCCTGCCCCGCATCCGCAGGTACTGCGACAACATCCTCGCCGAGCTCGATTCCGACGGCGTGAAGATAGACCGGATCGTCGGCGGCCTCGACGAGTACGCGGTGGTCGGCGACCGCATGCAGGCGGAGCTGGACGCGCAGAAGCCCGACCTCACCGTGGTCCTGGGAATCTGCCACGCCCTCCCCGGCCTGAAGAAGGAGGACATCCTCATCACCGACCAGCCCAGGGAGCTCGCGAACTACCTGAACCAGAACTTCCTGCAGGCGGTGGGCGAGGTTTCCAGCCACAACATGGTCATGGGCGCGACCGGCATAGTCCACCTGGAGACCGCAGACACCCTCAGGGAGATCGTCAGGGAGATGTGATCCCGTGAAGGGGATCGTCATATCGGGCACCGGCAGCGGGGTCGGCAAGACCAGCATAGCCACCGGCCTGATGTCGAAGCTGTCCAAGCAGTACAGGGTGCAGGCCTTTAAGGCCGGCCCTGACTTCATCGACCCGATGTACCACACGGCGGCCACCGGCCGCCCCGGCAGGAACATCGACTCGTTCATGATGGACGACGGCACCATCAGGAACCTCGTCGGCTGGGCCTCCCGCGATGCCGACCTCTGCATCGTCGAAGGGGTCCGCGGGCTGTACGAGGGGTTCACCGGCGACGGCGACATCGGGTCCACTGCGTACCTGGCCAAGCTCCTGGGCTTCCCGGTGGTCCTCATCGTCGACGCCGGGTCGCTGACCAGGAGCGCCGCCGCCATCGTCCGCGGGTTCAGGGACTTCGATCCCGGCGTGAAGATCGCCGGCGTGATCCTCAACAAGGTCTCCGGGAAGCAGCATGCGGACAAGCTCGATGCCGCCATGCGCGAATACTGCCCGGACATCAGGGTCCTCGGCAAGATACGGAAAGACAGGGAGAACACCCTGGGCCAGAGGTACCTCGGCCTCAAGACCCTGCATTCGTTCGAGAAGGGGGAGATCGAGCCCCTCGAGAGGCTGGCCGACGGGGTGGACACCGACATGCTCATGGGGATCGCCGAGGACAGCCCCGCCGACCTCCCGGACAGGTGTCCGTATACGGTCAGGAAGGCGGGCATGAAGGCCGCCGTCCCCGCCGACGATGCGTACTCGTTCTACTACCGCGAGAACCTGGAGTGCCTGGAGGCATCCGGGATAGAGGTCGAGACCTTCCGGCCGGCGGACGGGGAGGGCATGCCCGACGCCGACATGGCCTACCTCGGGGGCGGGTACCCCGAGCTGTACGCCGATGCGATCTCCGCCAACACCGATTTCCTGGAGGGCCTGAAGCAGATGTCCCTCGAGGGGAAGCCGGTCCTGGGAGAATGCGGCGGCCTGATGACCATGTGCCGGAGCATGAAGCTCAAGGACGGCTCCGTCCGCAGGATGGCCGGGGTCTTCGATGCCGAGTCCGTGTTCGTGGACGTCCGCCATGGACCCACGTACATGCTGGCGGAAGGACTGGAGAACAATCCCTTGTTCAGGGGGCCGATGAAGGGCCACGAGTATCATTATTCCGAGGTCGTCCCCGGGAAGGACGCGGAGCTCTCGGTCAAGGTGGACCGCGGCCTGGGGATCCGTGACGGGATGGACGGGCTGACAGTCCGCCGGAGCCTGGGGACCTACATGCACCAGCACGCGCTGTCCTATTCAGACTGGGCCAGGGGCTTCGCCGAAGGCTTCGAATGACGGCATGAGCGTCCGGGCCGGCAGGATTGGGGAATCGAACAGATAATATGCCCAGACTTCCAAACCCTTCTCATGGCGCGGAGGTTCCCGTACGCATCCGATACTGTGAAGGAGATACGCCGCAGGATCTCCGCAGCGAACGCCATGGTGCCTCCGAAAGGGGAGTTCCTGGAGCCGGACGAATGCGACCGCATGCTCGATGAGGCCGGCCGGCTCATGGATATGAGGGGCTTCTCGCTGTCCTCGGCCGCCGCCAAGGAGGCATACTCCGACCTGAAATTCGCCGTGAGAGGAGCGGTCGGCAGGATAGAGAGGCACAACGAGACCCTGGGGAAGGCCGAGGCCTCGGAAGTGGGCAGGATCATCAACCCGGTGGAAGGCCGCGACCTCGATGAGCAGCAGCTGCAGGCCATCGCCACCGATGTCAGGAGCAGGCTGGTGGTCGCCGGTGCCGGCACGGGGAAGACCACCGTCATCGTCGGGCTGGTCAAGTACCTCCTGGCCGCCGGGAAGGCCCGCCCGGAGGAGATACTGGCACTGTCATTCACCAACGCCTCCGTGAACGAGCTCAGGGCCAGGCTGCTCGCGGAGACGGGGGAGGAGGTGAAGGTTTCCACCTTCCATTCCCTGGGCATGGGGATCATCGAGGCCGCCGAGGGTTCCCGCCCGTCAGTGTCGAAGCTGGAGATGAGCAGGTTCGTCAGCGACTCCCTGGACATCCTCTCCGACGTTCCCGGGTACCTGGAGGAGGCGGCCGAGTTCATCTCCCTCTCCCGCGGGGAGAGGGACGAGTCCTCGTTCGGCAGCTGGGAGGAGAGGACGGCCTGGTACCGCCGCACCCCTCTGAAGACCCAGAAGGGGGAATCGATGAACCTCTCGGGCGAACGGGAGATCGCCGATGCGCTCTATTTCGGCGGGATATCCTACCGTTTCGACGGGCCGGGGGCGGGGTTCCTCCTCAACGGCAGGAAGGTCCGCGTCCTCTATGCGGGGACAGGAAGCGACGGGAAACCGTGCAGATGGTTCCTGAAGAACCGTCCGGGCGCCGAGGGCGAGTACATGAACGAGCTCGCGAAGAGGCGGAAGTCGGCCGAGGCGGAGGGGTGCAGGGTGATCGAGGTCACGGCAGGGGAGCGCCTGGCCGGGAACCTGAGGCCCCTGCTGAAGAAGAGGCTGGAGGCCACTGGTATATCTTTCTCCGACATCCACAGCGACCGCCTCGAGGCCGCCGTCAAGGACCCGGTCGTCCGCCTGCAGCTGGTGTCACGGCTGTCGTCATCGCTCATCCTCCTGCGCGATACCGGCAAACCTCCCGAGGAGGTCTATCCCGACGGGGGACCGCCCGCCGAGAGGCTGATGCTGATGTCGCTCAGGAAGCTGCTGGAGCCGATGATCTCCGCGTACACCGAGTACCTGCGCCGGGAGGGGGCGGTCGACTTCTCTGACATGCTCAACCTGGCCGCCGAGGAGGTCCGCAGCGGCAGGTACCGCAACCCGTACCGCTGGGTCATTGTCGACGAGTACCAGGACCTGGCCGGGCCGTCGTTCAGGCTGCTGAAGGAGCTCCGCGCCAGCTCCGATTATCATCTGTTCTGCGTGGGCGACGATTGGCAGTCCATCTACCGCTTCAACGGCTCGGATGTAGGCTACATCATGGATTTCGAGAACCACTGGGGAGGGGCGGAGGTGCTCAGGATCGAGCGCACGTACCGCTTCTCGGGGGAACTGCTCAATGCGAGCGGGAATTTCATCATGCGCAACCCCCGGCAGATCCCCAAGTTCCTGCAGGGAGGAGACGGGAACACGTTCCTGGAGGGCCTGTGGGTGCGCCACGGCGGCCCGCCGTTCCCGGAGCTGTCGGATGCGCTGGGGAAGCTTCCGCAGGGCGCCTCCGTCCTCCTGCTGGGGAGGTACACCTTCGACGAGAAGCTCCTGGAGTACACAGGCATCACCGCAGGGGATTCGGGCGACGATGCAGTGCTCTTCGAGGCGCGCCCGGACCTGAAGATCAGGTTCCTCACCGTGCACCGCTCCAAAGGCCTGGAGGCCGACTACGTGTTCGTCATCAACTGCCGGGACGGCCTCCTGGGGTTCCCGAACCTCATGGACGATTCTCCCCTGGCGAAGTTCCTGATGGCCGGGAAGGACGAATTCCCGCTCGCGGAAGAGAGGAGGCTGTTCTATGTGGCGGTCACGCGCGCCAGGAAGGGAACGTTCCTGGTGGTGGACCCGAAGTTGGAATCCCCGTTCGCGATCGAGATACTGGCCTCGGTCGCTGCGGAGAGGGGAGAGGAATCGCATCTCTGCCCCAAATGCGGGGCGCCGCTGACGCTCCGCGAGAGCAGGTTCGGAACGTTCTGGGGATGCAGCAGGTACCCGGACTGCACCTACACCCTGAACGTGGAGAGGAAGTCCCCGCGCCCCCGGAGAAGAGGGCGCAGATGAAGTCAAAGATATTTTTCCATTAACTTCTTGGCTTCCCTTTCAGCGCCGGCCTTGTCGCCGTTCCTGAGAAGATTCCAAACAGCTTCGTCGGCGAGCACCTCGGCGAGGTACTTGGCCCGGTCGGGCTGCCTGGACATCCTCTCCTTCAGGCCCTTCCTGAGCTCTGTGAGCAGGTCGAGCATATCCTCGTACTCGGGCCCCAGGAAGGCGTCGATCTTCGATGCGACGTAAGGGGGGAACGCGGGCGCCGAGCCCTCCGAGGACACGGCCACGGTGAAGTTCCTCTTCCTGACCGAGGACGGCAGCAGCAGGTCGCCCCCGCCGTGGGCGGAGTTGGCCAGCACCCCGCATCTAAGCGCCTCGTCCCTTATGGCCGCGTTGAGCTCCTGCGAGTTCGTGGCGGCGACCGCGGCGAAGGCGCCGTCGAGGTACCCTGCGACATCCTCCGGGACGACCTCGGCGAGGATCAGCCGGTCAACGACCTCCGATATGCCGTCGACGGCATCCTCGGCGATGACAGTGATGTCGAATCCTCTGAACTGCCTGCATTTGCGGTACGCGACCTCCCCTCCGCCGAAGACCACGATCCTGCGGTCCTTCGACGGCTTCAGGAAGACCGGCACCATCCTTGTACGCTCGTTTTCCTCTGCCATATAGATCAGCTCCAATGCACCGCTGTGCTCCGCGGCGGGACGGTCCTCGCGAACCTGATCCTGGGGTGCCCGCAGACGAAGACGCACTTCAGTTTCTTATCCCGCGGAACCTCCGGGAAGAATGCGGCGAACCTCTCCGGGTCCCTTTCGGCGGCCATGTTCATGAACAGGGAGTAGAACCCTCCCAATCCTTCTGCGCAGAGGGCTAGTTCCACCCGGGCCATGGCGATGAACGCATTTGCGTCTACCTTCGCGAACGTCAGTATGAGCTGCCTCCCCTCCCAGAGGAACGGGTGGCGCTTCGGGTCGGGACGGTCGCCTTCCATCCAGCGGCAGAACTCCCCGATCCTGGGGAGATTCCCGCGGATCGGCTTCAGGATCCCGTACACCATCTGCATGAAATCATCGAGCCTGTTCTCCAGGACCACGAACTCGACATCCTCGTAGTTCATTGCGGTCGGGCTCAGCGCCCCGGCCGCCAGCGCCGGTCTCAGTTCGTCTTCGGTCAGGTTCCTGTCGAACCAGCGGATGCTCCTCCTCTGCTCCAGGAAGTCCATGAACCGCCCGTAATCGACGGCAGGTTCCTTCCGGACCGGTTTCGGGTCGTAGTCCGAGCCCTTCACCGATATCGCTCCCTTCGGGCAGACGGCGAAGCAGTGGAAGCAGGCGAAGCACCTGTCGCCGGTGTAGACGGCCTTCTTCCCGCGGATCTCTATTGCGTTCCTGATGCAGACAGACACGCATCTCCCGCAGCCGACGCATTTCGAGGGGTCGGCCTCCAGGATATCAGATGCAAGGAACTCCATGGCGGATAATCGGCTTCCAGATATAGAAATACGGACACGGCATGACCGGGAGCATGGATGCGGACTGGGAGGCCAAGGCGGAGGCGTACATAACAGGCGTGTTCGCGGCAGATTCATCGGGGCACGACGTCTGGCACAGCATCAGGGTGTACAGGACGGCGATGTCCATCTGCTCGGAGGAGAAAGGAGCCGACCCGGTCATCGTCTGGGCCGCCGCCCTGCTGCACGATGTCGACGACAGGAAGCTGGGAGGGGACCCTGCGGGCCAGCCGAAGGCCAGGTACTTCCTTTTGAAGGTGCATGCGACCGAGGAGGAGACGGAAGCGGTGCTCAGAGCGATTTCCGAGGTCCCGTTCAAGGCATCCGGAACCGTCGTCCCTTCTTCGTTGGAAGGCAAGATCGTCCAGGATGCGGACAGGCTCGATGCAATAGGGGCGATAGGGATAGCGAGGGCCTTCGCCTACGGAGGGGCCCACAAGAGGCCGATGTACGACCCATTCGCGAAGTACAGCGGGGATCCGACCGAGGAGGAGTACCTGAGAGGGTCTCCCGATACCATATCCCACTTCCGCCAAAAGCTGCTGAAGCTGAAGGGCATGATGAACACGGAGGCAGGGAAGAGGATTGCGGAGCACCGCCATGAGGTGCTGGAGAGTTTTCTTGAGGAGTTCGCCGACGAGTGGGAGGGGAAGTTCCGAACGTAACAGGTCTGGATCCCCGGAAAGAGCATGCTGCCGCGGCACAGCATATGCTACGAGTTTCATGGATCGCTCATTCCGGATGTGCCAGACGCAGTTATATGCTATGAATCTGAAATTCAGCATCTGAAGAAATCCGGTCACAGCGATATTGGATCAGAGGCTGAGAGGACCCGGAATTTTGTTCGGCGCCGATGCTGAGTTCCCGCTGACTGCCGCATCCGGGTTATAAGTAAACCGTTTCCGCGTATGCTCTCCATGGGACATCTCGGTTCCGAGGATCAAAGAGAGAAAGGGAAGGACAGTGATTTAAACACGGCAATCGATTGGAAGTCCATGGAAGCGGCGATCGGCATCCAGAACTTCAGCGAGGTACGCGACAAGGGAGCGTACTACGTCGACAAATCGGAGCTCATCGGCAGGATCCTCGAAAAAAGGTCCACGAAGGCCTTCCTGTTCACAAGGCCCAGGCGCTTCGGGAAATCGCTAAACCTCAGCATGCTGGACGCCTACCTGAACCTGAAATACAAAGGGAATTCCTGGTTCGACGGGCTGAAGGTCTCCGAGCTCAGACCGGACGACCCGATGAAGAACTCCTTCCCGGTCATCTGCGTCGACATGAAGGGGATGTACGGATACGATTATTCCATGACCGTCGATTGCGTAAGCTCCCAGATGGCGAAAGTGTTCTGGAGGCATAATGAGTTGAGGGACTCCGAGGCCCTCAGTCCGGAACAGAGGGACGTCTTCCGGAGGCTGGCCGGCGGTAAGGGGAGCGAAGGCGAGCTCGAATCGTCTCTCCAGACGCTATCGATGCTGCTGGAGATTCATTATGGCAGGAAAGCGGTCATCCTCATCGACGAGTACGACACGCCCATCAACAGCACCTGCAGCCTGGACGATTCGAAGCGCATCCTGGGCTTCTTCCGCAGGTTCCTGTCGGACGCCCTCAAAGGGAACGACTCGCTGGAGTTTTCGGTCATGACCGGCATCATGCAGATATCGAAGGAGAGCATCTTCAGTGGGCTCAACAACCTCAGAGCAGACAGCATCCTGTCCGCCGGGTTCGACGACATGTTCGGGTTCACGGAGCCGGAGGTCCGGAAGCTATGCGCGGACTTCGGGCGGCCGGAGAGGTTCGCCGAGGCCAAGGAATGGTACGACGGCTACCGCTTCGGGAACGCAGACTTGTACAATCCGTGGAGCATCCTCATGTACGTCAGCGAGAAGTTCACGCCCGGGAAGTATTGGGCAGGAACCAGCGGCAACAGCATCATAGCGGATCTGGTGAACAACGTCGATCATGATATGTTCGGGGATCTCAAAATACTTGAATCGGGAGGTTCGATATCTGCGGATATCGAAATGTCCGTTACGTTCGAAGGTCTCCGCGACCCCGGCGGCAAGGACATCTACTCCGTTCTGGCCGCGTCGGGATACCTCCGCGCGGAGATGGACGGAGGCCATTACAGGCTCACCATCCCTAACAGGGAGATGCAGAAGGTCTACTGCGACGCCGTCATCGGGGCTCTTGGGAGGTTCAGGGACGTGAGGAAGCCGGTCGATGGCTTCTGCAGCGCTGTGCTGAAAGGAGACGTGAAGGCGATGGAAGAGTCTCTGCAGAATGTTCTGGACGCTCTTGCGAGCATTAGGATCCTCGATTCGGAGCACGTCTATCAAATGATGGTCCTCATGATGCTTGCTCGCCTCAGAGGCACCTGCGAGGTTGATTCCGACCATGAGGCAGGGGACGGCTACTACGATATCCGTGTCCTGAGCCTCGTCCCGAGGAGTCCGAGCATCATCATCGAGATCAAGCGCTGCAGAACCGCCAAGCAGGCCGAGACGGCGGCGAAGGCGGCGATAACTCAGATCCGCGACAGACGGTACTTCTCAGGTCTGAAGGGTGAGGCCATCCTTTACGGCGTTGCCTTCTTCGGGAAGAAGACGAAGATTGCCGTCGAGCGCATTTCCTGCGGTAGATGATGTTTCCCGGGATTACCTTTCCGAAAGTCGTCCGAGGGCGGTGCCCTTTTCTGCGCAACGACGAATCATGGAACGGCGGAGATACAAAAGTGTGGCTTCTGCCACATGCCTGCTGTCGAGCACTGACAGATTGTTTCTGGGATCAGATTTCAGCAATGCCTCGGGGCCTGGTTCACGGTTCTTCCAGCGTAACTATTATAAACAACATCTGAATGTGGAAGAATACTGCTCCTGTAGTGTAGCGGCCAATCATGAAGCCCTCTCGAGGCTTCGACATGGGTCCAAATCCCATCGGGAGCACCATTCTACTTTTCTTTGCTGGCTGTTCTGTGGCTTGTTTGCTGTCCGGCCCGTCTCGGATTCTGTTCCATGCGCTCTCGGATCTGTTCGAAAAGTATCTTGAATGCATTTGATTTAGTGGATCAAATGTCTTCTTGTTCGAAACACGGTGATTGATCGCTTGGGTTCATCAACCGCATTGCATAGAGACAATTCCTTCTGACTCTTGTTTCCAAAGCGGATCTATCGGATATTCTCTGGGCATGATTACATTCTCGTTCAAGGATTAGAGAAGTTCATATACAATTAATCTAATACAGATTAGACTAATTTAAATTAGACTAATATAGATTAGAAAGTTGGCAGCACTATGGAATTCATCGGAAGGAAAGAGGAATCGTCCATATTGGAGGACGAATATGGGAAGAGAAGCAGTCTCGTGATAATATATGGCCGTCGCAGGGTAGGCAAGACCGCTCTGATTGATAATTTTTTGAGGAATAAGGTTAATTCATTATATTTTCTGGCCACAGAAGAATCGTCGCCTTTGAATCTGGAAAGGTTCTCTTCATCTGTATCAAAGCTTCTGGGTATTCCGAGCGCCATGTTCCGGGATTGGGAGTCCGCTCTTGATGCGGCCACCAAAGGCAGGAAGACAGTCGTTGCTATTGATGAGTTCCAGTATCTGGCACAGGCCGATCCTGCTCTCCCTTCCGTATTCCAGCATGCATGGGATACAATCCTTTCCAAAAGGGGTGTCATGCTCATCCTGTGCGGTTCGTTCATAGGTATGATGGAGAAGTACACTCTGAACTACTCGAGCCCCCTGTACGGCAGGAGGACTGCATCCATCAAACTGGGCCCTCTGACGTTCTCGGACGTGTGCTCCGTCTCGAAGGGAATAGCGTACCGCAGTCTGGTGGAACGTTATGCCGTGACCGGAGGGGTTCCCCGCTATATGGAGATCATGAACGGAACTTCTCTGGAAGAGGATGTACGCCGTCATATCTTCAGCCGCAACGGCATTCTGCACGAGGAGCCTTTGTTCCTGCTCAAGGACGAGGTGAAGGACCCAGTAAACTACATCAGCATCCTCCGTACGATTGCTGCCGGTAACCGCAAAGTCTCTGACATCGCCGGCAGGATGGAGGTTCCCAGCAACCGCCTCAGCCCCTATCTCAGTACGCTGACGGATATGGAAATCTTGGAGCGTGCGGTTCCTGTAACGGAGAACAATCCCGAAAGATGCCGCAACGGGATCTATCGCATAAAGGATGGGCTGATCGGCTTCTGGTTTGCTTTTGTCTATCCATACATGGAGTATCTGGACAAGGGACATGCGGATGCGGCCATGGAGAACTTCCGCGCCCGTTTCGATGAGAGTTTCGCAAGTTTCGCTTTCGAGAACATATGCCGTGAAATCGCTGCGAATGAGCTGAAGGGATACCGGAAGACTGGTTCGTACTGGGACAGGGATACGGAGATCGATGTCGTGGCCGTGGATCCCGACGGAAGGAGGATATTCGCAGGCGAATGCAAGTTCCGCAGGGAGGAGAAGGTCACGGTGAAGGTGCTGGAATCCCTTAAGGCGAAATGTGCGAAAGTACGCGATTTCGAGGGATATTCTCTGGAGTACGGCATGTTCTCTGTATCGGGTTTCGATGAGAACCTCAAGGCAGAGGCTGAGAAGGAGGGCGTGAGGCTCTTCGACCTCTCGGGATGTCCGCAATGAGGGTGCGGTTTCGGACCTCTCGGATGTGCATGCCGCCGCACAGGATATGCTCATCAAGCGGTTTCCCGCCCTCGCTTCTTCTGGGACCTTTCCTTCTGGATCCTCTCGAACTCCCTGACGGCCGGGATGAACCCCGCCGCCGCGCCCTTCCTGAGCAGTTCCAGGGCCAGGGCCCTGTTCGGAGGCTTGATCTCGCCGTTCAGGTGCATGAGGGCCAGCCTGAACTGGGCGCGTTCGTCGCCCTTGCCGGCGGCCGACCTGAGCCAGCGCTCGGCCCTCGCCGTGTCCTTGTCGGTCCCTTTCCCGTCATGGTACATGTTGCCGACGGCCGTCTGGGCCCGGGGGTGCTTAAGCTTCGCAGCCTCGTAGTACCATCTGAACGCCTCGCGGTAGTCCTTGAACGTCCCTTCGCCGCGCTCGTACATCTGCCCCAGCTGGTACATCGCCTCCGCGGTGGAATGGGGCGCGGCCTCCTTCAGGATGGAGAACGCTTTATCGGGGTCCCGGGGGCAGCCTTTCCCGCGGCGCATCATGATCCCGGTCATGGCGCGCGCATCGATGTCCCCTTTGGCACCGGCCTCGGAATACCACCTGAACGCCTCCACATCGGAGGCCGGGACGCCGTACCCTCCGAGGCAGCGGTCGCCCATGTCGTGGCAGGCGTCCGCCAGACCGCCTTCGGCGGCCAGGCGGACCCATTCCGCGCACTGGTCGTCGGACAGGAGCCTGTACTCGGCGCCGATGAGGGCGACGGCGTACTCTGTCTCCGGGTCGCCCTCGGCGCGGATCCTGGCGAAGCAGCGGTCGGCGGCCTCCCCGTCGCCCCTTCCGACGGCGCCCAGCGCCTCTTCGACCAGGTCCCTGTTCATCGGGAGGTCTTGATGGAGCCTGCCGTTAAAAACTCACTGCTCGGAGCCGGAGAGCCTTTCCCTGGCCAGCTTCATGGCGTCCTTCGCGTCCTGCACTCCGGCCTTGGCGGCCTTCTCGAACAGCGACAGCGCCTTCTGCGGGTCTGCGGGGATCTCGTTGCCGTAGAGCAGCATGAGGCCGAGGTTGTACTGCGCCTCGGGGTGGCCGGCGTCGGACGCTTTCCCGTACCATTCGGCGGCCTTCTGCGGGTCCTTGGGGACGCCCTCGCCCTCATGGTACATGACGGCGAGGTTGTACATCGCGCGGGTCTCACCCGCCGCGGCGGCCTTGGAGCACCATTCGAACGCTTTCGCGTGGTCCTGAGGCACGCCTTCCCCGTTCTCGTAGAGGACGGCGAGGTTGAACTGGGCCCCGGAATAGCCCTGCTCTGCGGACTTCGCGATCATCTCGGCCGCGAGGGCATCGTCCCTCTTCGGGCCGGAGCCGTCCAGCAGCATGATCCCCATCTGGTTCTGGGCGCGGGCGTGCCCCTGCTCCGCGGCCCTGCTGTACCAGACGTAAGCTTTGGACAGGTCCTTGGCGGTGCCGTATCCCAGGGAATAGTAGTTGCCGAGGTGGTACTGAGCCTCGGCGTAGCCCTGCTCTGCGGAGTCGCTCATGAGCTCGAACGATTCCTCCGCAGTGTGCCCCAGTTCCGGGAAGTCGGAGATCACCGCGGCGGCCGCGAACTGGGCGACCGCATCGCCGTCGGCGGCAGCGGCCATGAACTCGGAGAGGGCACCGGAGTAATCGGAGGACGCCAGCAGCTCGGCGCCCTTCTTCAGGCGGGGGCTGCGGGCCCCGGGAGGATCGGAGGGCATGTCATTCTCCCTTCCCGGACCCGTTCATCTCCCTATCTATCCTGGCTATGATGGGGGCGGCGTCGGTGCGCCCGGCGGCGAACGCCTTCATGAAGTATTCCCGCGCGGTCTTCAGGTCCCTCTCGCACCCGTCTCCGGTCAGGAAGAGCTCGGCGGTGTCGAACTGGGCGTTGGCGAGGCCGCGGTCGGCGGCCGCCTTGCAGTAGGCGAACGCTTTCTCCCTGTCCTTCTCCACGCCTGCGCCCTCATGGTAGAGGTGCGCGATGGCGTATTCCGCCTCCACGACCCCTTCGCGCATGGCGTTGTGGTACAGCGCCGCCGCCTTCGCATAATCGCGGTCGCATCCGACCCCGTGCTCGTACATGGACCCGAGGTTGTAGACGGCGACCTTGCTCCCGGCCTCGATCGCCCTGCAGGTCCAGTACATCCCCCTCTCGGGGGAGTGCTGTACCTCCTTGTCGGAGCAGTACATCAGCCCCAGCTCGCACATGGCGTCCGCGCTGCCGTTCTCCGCGCCTTTGCGGAACCACATGAACGCCTTCTTCCTGTCCTTCGGGCATCCGATCCCGAAGTACAGCATGTTCCCGACGCGGAACTGGCACTCTGCGTCGCCGGCCTCCGCTCCCTCGGAGAAGAGCGAGAACGCCTTCCCGAAGTCCCTCTGCATGAAGGCCTCTTTGCCCTCTGCCAGGGGGCCCTCTGTCTCAGTCATGGGCGAATGATGGCGCGGGTTGTAGATAATACGTTCCCGCATGCGGGAGCCGTCAGAGACGGCCGTTCCGACCCTCGTCCCACTCTCTGAATCCGAATCCGTAGAGCCTCTCGTTCCAGTCCTCCCACTCGTGGTGCTCCTCCTGAACAGCGTCGAGGTCGAGCATCTTGGATATGCCGTAGAGGGTGATGAACCAGAGCTTGTAGTCCGATTCCTCGCAGCCGTCCTCGGTCTCGTGCACGTCCGTACTGTAGAGAAGGCCTTCCTTCTCTCCGCGCTCCAGGACTTTCTTGAACCAGGCGGGGCCGTGATGCCCGTCCCTGAGCCATTTGCGCTTGCCGAAGACGGCCTCAGCGTCGAATATGGACAGCGATCTGTCCCTGAAGTCCGCGTCGCGGTAGCAGTAGCAGAACCATACTGCCTCCAGCAGGGGGTCTGTCTGCCCCATCTTCCCGTCCTTGTACCTGATGGGCACGGAATCTTCCGTGGCCTTCTTTCTGTTGTTCCCGGCCATGGCCTCTCCTCCTTCGGCAGGCGCTCATTCTGCGGCGGCCTTCCCGCGCTCGGTCTTCCGGAGCGCCGCGATCTCGAGCTCGTCGGCCCTGAGCATGAGCTCGCGGGCGCGGACCGGGTCCTCGGTGCTGCAGTCCCCTTCCTCGTACATGCGGGCCATCTCGCGCACGGCGCTCGGGTCGTCGGAGATCTCGGCGCTGTAGTAGAGGGCCCTGGCGAAGCTTATGTCGCGGGGGACGCCGTTCCCCGACCAGTACATCCTGCCGAGGATGATGCAGGAGCGTGCATCCCCTATCCTCGGCATTACCGGAGTGTTCTTAGTTACGTTTTCCATGTAAGATAGATGGCGCCCGGAGTATTTATAATTACTTGTTATTACGTTTTATTTGTATTATGATTCCCGCGGGAATCCCGGGAAGGATCGCGGGAAAGAGGCCTGCGGAACGGAAACGGGCACAGAACGGAATGCCGGGAGAGGGCTGAGATCCGTCCCTCCCCCGGCGGCCGCTTCATTCAAGGAGGGATTTCGTCAGGCTCTCGATCTGCGCCATGTTCTCCTCGGTAGGCGCTGAGGAGATGGTAACATTATTCTCGGCTGCGGAGATGCCTTCGGCCTCGGACAGGATCTCCCTCATGATCTTCCCGGAGCGGGGGCCGAAGGAACCGTTCTCGATGATGCCGACCCGGCGGGAGCCGTACTTCTTGGAGACCAGCTCCTCCAGGAAGATCTTCATGCGGGGGTTGAGCCCGCCCTCGTAGGTGGTGGCGGCGACGATCATCGCCGGGTGCCTGAAGGCCGCTTCGATCGCGTACGAGGCGTCCTGCTCCATGAGGTCGACGAAGGTGGCGGGCCTGCCCATCTTCCTTGCAGTTTCCGCCGCATGCTCGGCGGCCCTCTTCGTGTTGCCGTAGAAGGAGGCGCAGATGACGGCGATGCCGTCATCCTCGGGCTCGTACGACGCCCATCCCCTGTAGATGGAGACGTACTTCCCGATGCCCTCCTCCAGGGGGCATCCGTGCAGGGGGCAGATCCTGGCTATGTCCAGCCCGGAGGCCTTGTCCAGGACCTTCAGCACGGCGGCGCCGAACTTCCCGACGATGTTGAAGTAGTACCGGCGGGCCCCTGCCATCCACTCGTAATCTGCTGAGCCGGGGCCGAAACGGCCCCAGGCGTCCACCGAGAACAGCGTCCTCTCGGCCGGAAGGTACGACATGATCACCTCGGGCCAGTGGACGTTGGGGGCCTCGATGAACTTCAGCTGCGTCCCCCCGCCCAGGTCGAGGACGTCGCCCTCCTTCACGGTGTCCGTCACCGCGGACATGTCGGCGTTCAGGAACTGGTTCATCATCCTCAGGGCCTTGGCCGAGGCGACGATCCTCGCCCCGGGGAACATGGAGAGCACCCTCTTCATGCTCGAGGAGTGGTCGGGCTCCATGTGGTGGACGACGTAGTAGTCCACGGTCCGCCCGCCGAGCGCTTCGAGGAGCTCCTCCGCCCACCTGTCCGCCACGGACTCGTCGGGGGCGTCGAGGAGGGCGGTCTTCTCCCCTTTCACGATGTAGGTGTTGTACGCCATGCCGTCGGGGACGGGGTACTGGGACTCGAAAGGGTGCCCGCTGAGGTCGTCCTCGGAGACTAGCGTGACGGAATCGGAGATCTTCCTGATCATGGTTAACGCCGAGGGGATTCGTCATGATGTATTAAACGGAACCGCGGAAGGACGGGGGCGCATGTCGCGGGAACAAGGAAAGGTCTCGGGCCTGCGCCCGCGGCCCGGGCAGAAGTCAGAGATAGGTCTGGAGGGAGGAAGGGCCGGCGCAGGGGGAGCGGTATCAGCGGATCCCCTTGGCCATCTCTCCTTTCACGAAGGCGATCCTGGGCTCGGCGTCCTTCACCCCGAGCGACCGCGCCTTCTCGAAATACTGCAGCGCGGTTGCATACGACCTCTGCACGCCGTCCCCCTCGAGGTACAGCACGCCGGTGTCGTAGCAGGCGTCAGGGTGGCCGGCATCTGCGGCGGCCCGGCACAGCTCCGCGGCCTTCGCGAGGTCCTTCGCGCACCCGTACCCGTTGTGGTACATGTGCGCGAGGCAGTATTCCGCCTGGACCACGCCGCGGTCGGCGGCCTGCTCGTAGAGCGCCACCGCCTGCGCGTAGTCGGTGTCCACGCCCTGCCCCCTCTCGTAGAGGGTCCCGAGGTTGTAGAAGGCCTGGGGGTAGCCGGCGCCGGCGGCGGCCTTCAGCCATTCGAAGGCCTTCCTGTCCGACTGCTGGACCCCGTTCCCGAGATGGTACAGCATCCCGGTCTCGTTCATCGCTGCGGGGGACCCCGCCTCGGCGGCCTTGCGGTACCAGATCAGCGCCTTCTTGGTGTCCGCCTCGGTCCCGCGGCCGTAGTAGTAGAGGCCGCCGAGGCGCACCATCGCCTCCGGGTTGCCCGCAGCGGCGCTTTCGAGGTAGTACTCGAACGCGCCCTTCCAGTCCTCTTTCTTGAAGCACTCAATGCCTGCCTGGAGGTCTCCGTCCTTCAGGTATGAATCGATGTCGTATGCCATCCGAACCGCTCTCTTCTGACGGGGATAAAGGCGGAGGTTGATATCATAGGTTGCGGACGTGTGCGGCCCGGCGCTCTCAGCGCCTGCCCGAGGCGGACTTCGCCAGCCCTGCGAGCGAGAGGATGAAGACCAGGGCGAAGCACGCCAGGGCCATCCATGCTCCGAGCTCGGGGGAGACGTCGTATGCGGTCTTCACGCCGAGGATGCTGTATTCGGTGGTGCCGAACCTGTCCCAGAGGACGAAGGCCGCGGTGACCCCGGCCCCGGCCAGGCCGAGGACGGTGCCGGCGGCCAGGGAGCCGGCGCCTTTGGATCCTCTTGCGAGCCCGGCGGCGCAGGCGATGACGGTCAGCGCCGCGATGATGATTGCGGCATAAGGCACGTAAACGTGCCAGTCGTCGACGGCGACGGTGTTCCCATCGCTGTCGATCTCGGTGAAGAACTTCTTCCCGGCGACATCGAGGCCTGTGCTGGAATCGGTGCTGGTCGCGTTCCCCAGCAGGCTGCTGCTCACGGTGACGGTCTCGGACGCCCAGTCGGCGAACACCGAGAACGCGGCCGCGGCCGAGATGACGATGACCAGCACGGCGATCATGGCGGATGCGTTGCCTTTCATTTCCCATCACATTCTCCCATCATGTTATCAGAGAGAGGCGATGCTGTCCGTGTTTATCAAACAGAGCCGGCGGCCGCCTCAGGTCATGGGAAATTGCCGCACGGAATGGGACCCGGCGCAACAGTGATTAACCGCCCCGACATGGCCCGTGCATATGGAAGAGCGGCCGGCGCTGGTTTCCCGTGACGGGAGGTACCACACGGACCTGCTGAGCGTGCCGCTCTACGGCAGGAGGTTCGGCAGGGTCCTGCCGTTCTCGGAGGGGCTGTCGGCCGTCAGGGACGGGGCCTCCGCGTACCACATCGGATACGATGGGGAGCCCGCCTACAGTGCCAGATTCCTCGATGCATACTCCTTCTTCGAGGGTCTGGCCGCCGTCAGGGATGGTTCGGGCTGGTTCCATATCCGGAAGGACGGCTCGCCCGCGTATCGGATGAGGTTCCGCTGGTGCGGGAGCTTCAGGGAGGGGATGTGCGCCGTCCGGAAGGAGGGCGGGAGGTACGCGTTCCTCGATCAGGGATTCAATGTCTCAGGGGATTTTCTTTGGGCGGGGGATTACTCGGAAGGTTATGCTCCGGTAATCTCCGCGGACGGGAAGGCGTTCCACGTCCGGAAGGACGGGGAGCCCCTCTACTCAGAGAGGTTCCTGGAGTGCGGGGATTTCCATGAGGGGATGGCTCCGGTCAGGGACGGCAGGGGATGGTTCAGGATCGACGCCTCCGGGAAGGAGATCGACCGGGAGCGTTACGGCAGCATCGTCTGCAAGGGCTGCGGGGAATGGAGGGCGGTCCGCGGGAAGGAGGCGCTGCTGCTGGCAGGCGGGAGAGTACATCATCTTCTTGACCTGCCCGGGAGAACCTCCCCGACGTACAGCGGCGATCCCTGGTGGTTCTCCGACATCTCCGGGATGCGCTGGGACTCCTGCGTGCTGGTCATGAGGCACTCGGCCAGGGACCGTTTCTCCCGCGCCGACTTCCAGATCCACTCCCCGTCCCTGAACGCGCAGGGGGAGTCGCTGGCGCGCGCCGCCGGCAGGGCCGTGAGGAAGGCGCTGGAGTATCACGGCTGCCGCCTCGAGGTGTTCTCCAGCCCGGTGCAGAGGTGCATGCAGACGGCAGGGTTCATCTCGGACGAATGCGGCGGCCCGGGCCCGGTGCCGTCGGAGGTCCTCGGGGAGCCCGGGACGCCGTTCGTGTCCGATGAGACCGCCGTCGAGCAGACATGGAAGGATTACCCCGTGTCCGAGATCACCTTCTGCGACCTCGCGGGCGCAGGCACGCCCGGGCTGTTCCCTCCTGAGAAGAACGCCGAGCTCCTGCTGAAGGCGCTGAGGCCGAAGCTGGAGGAGGGCGGGCTGCTGACCGTGTGCGTGACCCACGACCTGTACCTGATGAGGGTCATCGGCTACCTCGCGGGGAGGTACCCGGACGACACCTGGGCGGATTTCTGCGAGGGGTTCATGCTCATCAGGCGCGGGAAGGAGGAGCTCTTCGTTTGGAAGGGGAAGGAATACCCGCTGCCGGACAGGTTCCCGCGGAAGGAGATCGACACGGCGCCGCTGTGGAGAAGGAAAGAGCTCCCTTCCGAAGCATCTGGATCGTATGATCTCGGAGAAGGCATGAGGTTCGAGGGCGGATGGATCCTCGATGCCTCCGGGAGGAGGATCGGCGGGCCGTACGCCTGGGCCGGGAAGGCGGAGAACGGCATGGTGCCGTTCCGGCGGGAGGACGGCAGCTGCGGGCACATCGGGGACAATGGGATGCAGCCGTACCGGTTCAGGTTCGATGATGCCGATCCCTTCTCGGGGACGGCGGCGCCGGTATGGAAGGACGGCCTCGGGTGCACGTTCATCTCCGACGCGGGAGAACTGCTGCTGGATGACTGGCACATCGAATGCAGGCCTTACTCTGAGGGATATGCGGCCGCCAGGGATGCGGACGGGTGGCACCACATCGATGCTTACGGGAGGCCGCTGTACTCCGAGAGGTATGATGAAGCGGGGGAGTTCAGGAACGGGGAAGCGCTGTGCAGGGACGCCGGCGGGGATCTGTGGCTGGCAGACTCCGAAGGCAGAAGGACAAGACTGTAAATGTTGAGGGAACAGGGGTTTTAAGGATCAGATGCCCGGTCCCGGCGGCAGGGGCCCGGGCATCTGAATTTCATTCAGTCTTCTTTTTCTCCGCAGACCCAGATCGAGAACGGCCCTGCATCGCAGAACTCTTCGGACCATTCTTCGGCGGCCCTCTTCGCCTGATAGTCTGCATCATCATCCGGATGCACTGCCTCCGATACGATGTTCATCTTCCCATCGACCGCGATGGTCCTGTCTCCGTCCCTGACGAACGCCCCGTCCGGGCCGTTCCTGCCGGCGAGCGTCCCGCGGACCGTGCTTCCGTTCCGGGGGTACACCTTCCCGTCGGCCAGGTCGATGCAGACGATCCTGGAGGCGCTGTTCCAGACTGTTTCCCCGGTACCCTTCTCCGAAAGCCTGAGGAAGATGCGCTTCCCGTCTTCCGAGACCATCGCGTTGCCGGCGTTGCCTGATTCGGCATACGCGCCGGAATCATGGATGAACGTCAGCCCGTCAGGGGCGTAGAGCGTGTTCCTGCGGCCTTCTCCGGCGTTTATCCGGGAGAGCGTTCCCGTCTCCCTGTCGATCATCCTGACGCAGACGAGGGAGCCGGCCTCGCTGTCATCCTTGCCGAAGCAGCCGACCGCCGCATACTCGCTTCCGGTCCCGGGATAGACAGACGTGCTGCCCGGAGCGCTCGGCAGGAGCTCCCTGACGGCCTTGAGTCCATCTCCGGCCAGCTTCATGTAGGTGAAGCGGCGGGGGCGCTCGCGGTTCCCGGTAGGCCTGCAGGCGATCATGCGCGGCCCGCTTACCGCGAGCACCTCATCCGCAGGCACCCAGTCGGAGTACGGGCCCGCATCGACGGCCACGGACGCACCTTCCGCCGGCCTGATCGCGAGATCATCCAGGGACATCCTGCCGGGGGTGAGGATCACGGTCCCGTCTCCGATCTTCGGCACGCGCTCATTGACCAATGACAGCATCCCGCCGCCGCTGTACCCGCAGATCTGCCAGATCCCCTTGGCGGAGATATCGGTTCCCAGGCCGAGGAAGAGGATCGGCCTGCGCTCGGAGGGCCTTTTCATGAGCATCTCGGGCAGATGCATCTCCTCGGCATCTCCGTCCGGGCCTACAGTGAAATTCCTGTAAGTGTCGAAGACCCAGAACCTTCCGTTGTGCCAGATGGCGCGGGCGCCGGGGCTGAGCTCTTTATTCTTCGCGGCAGCCCCTTCCGCGCATGCTTTCGATCCGGAGGCGATGTCCAGGACCGCGATGTTTTTCCCTCCGCAGAAGAGCAGGCTCCCGTCGCTGCTCAGCGCCGAGACGCAGAAGCCCGAGCCGTCGGGGCCGTCAAGCCTGAAGCCTGCCGTCTGCTCGGGCTCCTCCCCGTCGATTCTGTAGGCGTACGCCCGCCCGCCGATGCAGAACGACACGCTGCGCCCGTCGTCCGACCAGGATGGCTCGGAAGGCTCTCCTTCGCAGTTGCTGAGCAGCTCAGCCATCTCCATGGTCTCGATGTCCCAGACCGAGACGCTGTCATGGTCTGCGACGGCGATGAGGGACGAGTCCGGAGAGAAAGAGTACTTCCTGCCCGGCCCGCGGGAGGGTATCGTGAAGAGGGGCATCATGGAGCCGACGGAGATGACCGTCAGCTCCCCCCTCCTTTCAAGGTTGGCCGCGAGGGCGCCGTCGCGGGAGAGGCCGATCTTCCCTGCTTTCATCGGGTATTCGGGGAAGATGCCGTACTGCGGGACGAACCCGAAGCGCCTGCAGATCTCCAGCAGCCTCGCGGTCTTCTCGGAGGGGAGATCGCCCTTGGTCTCTGAAGTGCTGTCCTTCTGCCTGCTCCAGGTCCTGAGGAGGCGGTCGGCGGCGCTGGCGGCCGCGCGGAAAACATGGTCCTCTTCCGGAAGGTTCTCGGGGTCGTCCCAGCTGCAGCAGGAGAAGACCACTTCCAGGCGGGCCTCGATGTTCTGGATCCTGAGCTCGTCGCTGTCGAGCCTCTGGGCCAGAGTGAGCTTTGAGAAGTCTGCCACGGAGTTCCCTCCTCAGAGGTTCCTGCCGTGTCCGCGGCCGGAGTCGTTCGTGAGCAGTACGTATCCTGTCAGATAGAATTTTGCAATCATCTTAACCAGTTCTCGCAGCGGTTGTTTCCAACCGCCACGGACAAACCGGACCACTCCCGCAAACCGGGAGTGAGGATGCGCACGGTCTTCGAAATCGCTGATTGCAGTATCGGCGGAGACGGTATAAAAAATTGACGAAAATGAGCGATTTTTCTCGGGAACTATCGCGTAATTGATGAGAATAAAGGACGAAACCCGACCGTCATCCCAGTCAAAGAGGCAGGTGGGATGCGAGAAGGATTTGATGTCCGAGCTCATAAAGGTCTGGGATTCCCCGGACCGGGTGATGATCCACGGCGGCACGGTTTACTCGGTCATCGAGACCGAGACCGCCATAGTGCGGAAGGCGTCCGGCAGCCGGAATCTCGGCGATCTGGATGACCCAGACGGCGAGTGGGAGATCATGCTCCCCAGGGACCCCCGCTTCGCGGAGGTCCCGGAGAGCATGAGGATGAAGGCGTGCGCCTGCTACGATGCCAAGAGCGCAGCAGAGGAGCGCGACAAGATGCAGAAGGCGCTCAAGGGCATCGAGGCGAAGCTCAGGGCGACGGACCCCTGGGCGGCCGTGAACAGCCTGAAGGGCATCGCGGCGGCTATGCCGAGTTCTTCGACCTGAAGGCCGAGGGCGGGAAACTGATCATCGGGAGGAAGCGCAACGCCGTATCGTTCGCGATGAACCGCGAGGGCATGTTCGTGATGTTCTCCTACGGCGTGGGATCGTGGGAGGAGATGATATCCGACTACGACTGCCGGGCCTATGTGGAGCAGGCGTTCCACGTCCTCAAGAACGACCTGGACGGCGGGCGCTGGCGCACCGCCGACCCTCAGACGGCCAGGGGCCGCCTGGCGGTCAAGTTCGTAGCGCTGATACTCTGGTTCACCCTGTCGGGGAAACTGCGGGACGCGGAAGGAAGGGTCCCGGTGCAGTCGGCGCTGCAGTCCCTGGACACGGCGATGGCGATAGGGGACGGCAGGAAGTGGAGGGTGACCGAGATCACGGCCAGGAGCCGCAGGCTCCTGGCGACCCTCGGCGTCCCGATGCCGGGGAGGATCGTCGAGACGGAGCCTTATGACTTCATCCCGAAGAAGTACCTAGATTGAGTGAGAATTTCGGAGTGAGAGCAGGGCGCAGGCCTCTGGCAATGAGCGGACCCAGCGGAAACTGGGCTTTGGTAAAGCGTATGTCAAACTCGGATTTTTACCACAAAAAAAGAACATCCAGAACCAACATCATATCTCCAGACATGTTGAAGAATCTCTGAATAAATCGAATATCAATCAATCTTAGTCAAATCATGGTTGTATTTTTTAGAGTCAGGCACACGCACTTTATAATTTTTAATCTCTTTTTTCGATTTCAAACTCTTCATCATCTCGAGACCGACATAGTAAACAACATCTATCGCCACGGAGTTTCCGAAAAGTTTGTATGCGTATGTTTTTGAGACATCGATTTTGAAATCATCAGGAAATCCCTGAATTCTTGCAAATTCTCTAGGCGTCAGGGCCCTTATATTCTCGCTGTTGATCGGAGTTTTCCTGTGTGTTTTGGTTGTCCGGTCATTGCCGATTTTATCATCACGGATAAGATTTCTTTCTCTTCCCATACCGCCGCCCATCAGTGTATTGGGAATGTCGCCTGGTTTCAAAATACAATAGCCGAAACCGCGGCCTTCCTCATGCTGTTTTTTCTTATGATTTTTCAGACAATCTAGATATCCTTGTGACAGATAATATTCGTTCGGAACCCTGACAGCAGTCATAACCGATTCCAGAGTTTTCTTGTCTTCCTCATTCGGAGTCGTCGGTTTCGGATAATCGAATTTATCTATTCCTAAATCCTCTCTAAAACCTACGATGTAAATCCTCTTCCTTTTCTGTGGAACCCCGTAATCCGAAGCATCCAAGATTTGAGGATCTGGTACATAATAACCTAATTTATTCAGGCGGCTCAGAATGTGTTCCAGGGTTTTTCCTTTATCCTGAGAGACAAGGCCTACCACGTTCTCGAGCAGGAAAGCTTTCGGTTTACATATTCCTAAGATTTTATCAATATAGTCGAAGAGTTTTCCCCGATCGTCCTTAAACCCATTTCTTTTTCCAGCCATGGAAAAGGCCTGACAGGGGAACCCTCCAACAAGGATGTCGAACTCGCCTAATTCTTTCTTAACTTGATCGGTTTTTTCCCACGGCAGTTTTGTAATATCTCCGTAGAGTTTGGGCTCGTCTCCGAAATTATCTTCGTAAACTTTTGCAGCATTCGGCTCTATTTCCGAAGCGAATACGCATTTTCCGCCGAGATCCTCCATGGCCATGCGCATCCCGCCAATTCCTGCGAAAAGGTCGATGAATCTGAAGTCGGGACTGTCTGCCATGAATCACTTTCCTCACATACCGCAATGCTATTAATTCGTTGCTTATGATTTAAATCGAGTACATGGGACGTTTTGAGTCCTGATAAATCAATCTCGTAACTGATTTTTCCGATATTCTTCGGCTTCTTTCCGTCGACGAACGCCTTGGTAATGTCAGGGAAATCTTCGTCAACTGGGAATACTTTCTCTTCAATCAGATTGTAAGCAAGTTTGTGTTCGCTGCTGTTTTTCACATTCAGTTTGTTTTCAATTTTGGAACAAAGATCATCTTTGCTGAATCCCAGGTTGACGAGACTGCTTACTACACTCTTTAAAGTCAGGTTACCGGTAGGCGTTGACTCGAACCTATAGAAAACTAGTGTCCCCGCCTTCATTACCTGATATTCTTCCGAAACGATAATCGACATCCCGCTGCGTTGAATTGTCGATTTAACTTCGAAATTCAGATTTTGAGTTCCGTTGGAGGCTATAACATCATTGATGTCGCCGTCTGGACCTACCCAAATGATATTCTGATATCCTTTGATTTTCAATTCTTTAAGGAGAAGAAGTTCTCCGATGATTTGATACGTTCTAGAATGCTTTTGTTTGTTTCCC
The DNA here is from genome assembly GCA_030168595.1 of Methanomassiliicoccales archaeon LGM-DZ1. Lineage (NCBI taxonomy): Archaea > Methanobacteriati > Thermoplasmatota > Thermoplasmata > Methanomassiliicoccales > Methanomassiliicoccales archaeon LGM-DZ1. Next base: position 1,484,325 of record CP115556.1, read on the forward strand.
ACCAGTTTTTTCCAATTATCCGCCCATTCATCTGGATTGGCGATGTTGTTTTCCAGTGTCCCCGAACTGGGAAAGAGGAAAGATTCGCATACGCAGAGGAAGGAATTCTTCACATACCTTTCATTGCGGCAGCATAACATCAATCCCGAATGAACGGATCCGCTGAAGGAAATCTGCTCCGAATGTATCGACATACCGGAGAATTCCTCGTTGAAATCCTTATCTCCCGTACTGCATTCAATCAGGAAGCCTATTGTGCTGGAATTGTAGATTCCGAATAGAGCATGACCTCCGACAGTATTCTCAAACGGGTAATCCTTGCCTTTCACCGCATCAACAAGGAATGAATCCAGTTCACTCATTATCTTTGAACGGACATCCTCTAATCCAATCTCGTCATCGGAGATAATTGCTTTCTTGTTCATTTGCTCACTTCCTGAAACAGCTGTGAAACATATTCTGAGACTCCCCCGCTCATAAGTTCGGGCTCGGTTATCTGCATCCGGGCGATGTTAAGGTGGAGGACCCGACTCAGTAGATTGCCCGGCGCCATATCCTGCCTCATCATTCCAGAGTAATGGGTGATTATCTCATTGTATACTACAATTGGATACCCCTCACGTCCCGAACGCTCAACAATCTGGGAGATGTCGTCCGACTGATTGTACCTCAAAAGCTTCACCGTAGCGACCAGGTCGGCATCGAATCCCTCTCCTGTGTTCTGCCAGCTGAGGTAGAGATACCACCAGAGCATCTTACCGTAATATCTGCGTCTGTTGGCATAGAACCTATCAGGATTAAGCCCCGCTTTCCCGTCTTTCGTATAATAGGGAAAACGATCCATGATAATATCTGGAATGACAAATCTGTTTATATATAGCCAGATTTCATCATCGGAAGCATCGCGAACAGTGAATCCGTTTCTGTTGAGGATGCTCATGAACGTCCCCGCCATCTCTAGGTCCATGCCGTATTGCTGAGAATGGGCAAAGTAACTCCTGGTTGTGATCTTCTCTTTACAGACGTCGTACGCTTTTTTGATGTCGCTGCGGATTTCAGAATATTCGGCAGGGATTTCCGGATTCCTGATCAGTTCGATATTTTCATCATAGTACTCAGAATCCGAGTTCATCCGATTGACGAAATTCTTCATCTGGACCATTTTGTAGCGGCCCCAGTTCATCTTTTCATCTCCGAATACAACTTGTTACGTATCTTTTCGGAAAGATAGATTGCATTGTTCCCGTCTGTTTTGAAGTTCTTCAGCATTAACCAACATTCGGAAAGACTGTTGCTTCCCGACCCTGTCGGGATTTTGATTCAGTTTCAGCATATAACCAACATAAAGTGAAACACTGTCGGGTTCGACCCTGTCGGGATTCAGATTCAGGATTTCCTTCCATGATGCTTCATCCATCTCTGATTTCACTTTCTCTATTATTTGTAAAATCGCTTCGGCATAGATTTCCGACAGAGCCCATCTGTCTCCGCTTTTGCGTTCTGGATTGAGGCTTTCGAATCTTTGATGATTTGAATTCAGAAACAGGCACACACTGTCATTGAAACTGTCTTTGAACGGATCCGTCCATTCTGTTTCCAGTTTCCAGAGGAGATGGCTCTTCGAACTCTCGAAGGGAATCACCCGAGTCGGGAAATCATTAGGCTCTTTGTCCAGCATTACCGTGATGGGGACCCCGACATGTGCCAGAACTGTTCCTTCCATGTCTGCGTAGCCGGGGAGGACCGAATCTTCCCTCGTCTTCTTCAGATATAAGATGAACCTCATTGTAAATGAATCAAGAACCGTCTTAGGAGGTATTCTGAAGGAAAATGCCAATTCCGACCGTTCCTGCATTTCAGAGATCGATCCATCGAAGTGGATTGTTCTGCGCAGCGATGTTTTGATTGACGATATCACTGCTGCCACACCCAGTTCCGTTCCCGGTCCAGCTATTCCTGATTTTTTATCGAAAAAAACATTTGGCTTAGAGACCGTGCATTTACAGGAAACGCAGATTTCATCATCCTTAGTCCATTCGCTGTCAGCTCCCGGAAGTTCTATCATATCATCAGTTGATTTTTTCGACTTCGATATTTTGAGAATCTTCCCTTCTTTTTCAAACTCGAATTCCGGTTCTGTCAGAATGATCCCAGACCTGTCCAGAAGGACAGGACTTAGCTGTTTGTAGAAAGAGAATGAAACGTCCGGCATACCTGTCATCTCCTCCCGACAATGCTTATGATTGGCTCAATTGCGAACTCTGAACGGTGGATTTTGATTTTCAGGTAAATGGTTGCATGCGCATGCTCGGTACATACGAGCACCTCTGTGTTGTTAATCTCCGACCTTGCTTTCGAGACACCATTGCTTCTGAGAAAATCATTATCCCTATCCCCGCATTCTACGCTGAGAATCTCTGTGCTGAGAACCCAATACGGAAACTCGGTGCCGATGCTTTTTTTCCACTCCGCCTCTCCTACAAATGAACCGTCATCGCCCTGACCTGCAACTCCAAATTCGATGTTTACAGACTGGTAGGAATTCATATCAACTTCGACTGTCAATATTGTGCAGTCACAGGCCTGTTCGGTTCCGACAATTTTCAGTGCAGGTTCAGTCTTGATGTTCTTTGTTTTTCTGGAGGTGTTCCCTCCTTCCGAAGCGGGCACTGCACTCTGCCAGATGGAAAATCCTTCTGGAGGGAACAGAGCTTCTGCAACTCTCCTGCCATAAGTGATTTTTCTGCCGCGTTCCAGATCCCCGTCATCCCCAGCCAGACTTTCTTTGAGTGATCTGATTACACCTGAACGAATCCTGGAAATCAAATCTCCAATTTCCAGATTTCTTTTGTCTTCCCAATAATAATGGTCAGATTTCTCACAATCGCGGACGCATTCCTCGATTGTGCGATATTTGCTTCCTGGATATTCTTCGTTCTGATTCAATCTGAATACTGCAATGAGATATTGATTCTCATCCGTCTCAGGGATTGATTTGATGAATTTTTCATCATCATACGAATTGAACATCCCAGATTGTCTCACATAAAGGACGATGGGTCTGTTCCCTTTGATTCCCTCGCGATTGATTCCGCAAACGAGATAGGGGTTGTCGAATGTCTGTCCGCTGATTAAATTTTCTTTCGTTAGGACAGCCCATGCCAGATAGCCGACTTCAATCAATTTCTTTTTTTTGTTTATTGTCTGGATCGAGATTTTTTTCGATTCAATACGGAAATCCTCAATAGTTCCGCTGATGCCTGGGAATGTATGGTTATATATCTGCTGTACGGCTTTGAATGTCGGGAATTCCAGAATCACCGGCTTTCCATTGACCGATGGAAGCAGTAGCGGGGGATCGTGTTTTGTTCCCAACATCCTCGGGCAGTACCACTTTTGGATCTGCATACCAATATACGACTCTACAGAATTGGTCCACCAAGCTTTTCTGGCTTCGACATCATCTTCTGGCCAGGTTTCCCTCAGCAAGCCTCCGATGTCAACTGATGGAATGATGATTGACGTGCCAGTGTCCTCACCTTCATATGGCCTGAGTCCGAATATATCCAGTATATCAGAAATTTCCCTTTCATCGGTAATCGGGAGAACATCTGATATTCCTGAGTCTTCGACGACATTGCCCCATAGTGTTATCCCTAGCCAATTTTTCTCTTCGCAGATGCGAATGTCATCATTGATCCATACGCCAATCAGCCTGGATTCAAAAGCATCTTTAGTTGTGATGCGTGTATAGAAAATCGCCATGCCGCAGCCCAGGGAATAATAGATTGTTTTCCCTATACCCCAAGAGCCGCCGGATTCTTCGTGTTTCGAACTGTCCATTATCCCTTTGACCAGGTTGATAAAATTGCAGTCTTCCGGTGACTTTTCAGCATCTTTCATGGCCGTCGGGCCAGTAAGTCCAGTTGTTCCTCTGTCACGTATGCACAGAAAGTCCCCTGTCATTTTCAGAGCAGCCTGTTCCAGTGAATCGAAATGTGGGACCAATTCGAAGGGAGAGTACTTTCCGATGGTGAAATCTACCTGCACCGGCCCTGATTCTCTGTCGGCGGCATCGAGGCTGTTTTGAATGGATTCCCTGACCAACAGTTCTAGTCGTATCCTGTCTCCTGATTGGTTGATGTTTCTGATGGATGATGCTTTCAGAGAATAAATCCCTCTTTTCAGGTTGTATGCATCCACAGAATCATCTCATAGAATCCAGATACACGTAACCAGTATCCGTTGTATCGACTTCTCTGTCATCCCTTACGCCTGTCGGAATCAAGACTGTCAGTGTGACCACGTTAGATGGATATTCTTTTTCTTCATCGTTTGCTATGCCTATCAAAAGCAGGGGGGTTTTGTCCCAACCCGACTCTTTTCTGGCGATGTCTCTTTTGCCGACATCCCCGCTCTGGATGGCATCTTTGAACGTTCTGTTGTTTCCTTTGTTCCAATCAATATCGGCGGTCAGATGAATTTTATCTCTCACTGTTTTTATTTGTATAAGTTTATCATTGCGAATCTCCGCGCGCCTGTTTACAACATTGACCGTCTTTCCGTTTCCGAGATCAAAAATAGGATTGCTGAGAGTGACCAATTTATTCTTCCTGCCGGCAAGTACGATGTTGAAATCTTTGATTATTGAACGATCAATCATGCGCAACCAATGGAAACAACATTCTCCTGATTTTACATTCACTGGACCCGAGTCCGAATCGCCCTTCCTAAAGTCTGCCAAATAGTCCAATACTGCATTTTTATCTACCCCTCTGTAAAGGAGAACGGCGCCATCCATTGCCGGAGTGATTGAGGATTCAGAAATTCCGTTGAGAAGTTTTCTGGTTATCTCCAGATTATAGTCCAGGGATTCTTTGTCGCCGCGATATTTGCTGATTGACTTATCGAGTCCGTTTCCGAAAGACACTTTGATTCTAGTGTGCGCGGCGTTCTGCATTTTGTTTCTGGATGTCAAAGACTTCAGCATATGCGCCTCGGGAACGTCTTTTATTCTCACTGCAAACTCTCTGGGGGATATCGATTCGCGGCTGTGTTCAACAATCTCCGCCCTCAGGGAATCGTTGATGTCGTTCAGATCTTCATATGAAGTTATGGCCGTTCTGTCCATCCAGATTCTCGGCAGAAGCTCATACCCTTTCCTAAAGCCAAACCATCTGGCCATCTGAAGGAGAGTATCGGCCTGTTTCACTGTCCTCCTGAAATATGAAACCACCAGTCCTTCGATGGTTAATCCACGGGACAGTGTATTCCCCCCTATTACGATAAATGCGGGGGCATACTCTTCCACCTTATCTTTTTCGCTCGGATACACTATCCGAATGGTAAAATTGATTTCATTCCTGATTGGGTCGCTGTTTTTCGATGAGTTATCGACACATATGTGAATCTGTCTTGTATAAGTGTTGATTTTTTGTCCCGTTTCCTCGTCCTGAACAAAGTTGATGCGAGTAGGATCGGAATCGATGAGATAATCTATTTCAGACTTAATTCTCTCGAATTTCGGATAATCTCTGATCTCTGCGGTTGAATTATCATCTTCAGAATTTTCGATACCGTAATCGGGGACGCATTCTCTGAATGATTCGGGAGTCAGTGCTTTTGTCTGTATCTCATACTGTTCTCTGCAGAGGCTGCGGAGCTCGTCCTTGCAATTTTCGAGATAATATACTACAGCCCTGTCCACTGCAACATGCTCTCTGATTTTAGAATCCACGTTCATCAGCATGCTGACTGGCGTTATCTTGTCCTGCTTTTCCGAACGATTCCAATACCTTCTGATTGCAACACAACAGATGAACCAGGCAATGGCTTCTTTCATCGATGGCGGCATCATTTCAGGATGCCCCTCCAGATTCCCAATATTGGCTGGCATCTCTGTTTCGATGACCATTTTATTCGACAGGGCAGAATCATCTCCGGAGAATATCCTGTGAAGCCCCAGATAATAACTGGACGGAGTAAGAGCGAAAATGAAATCGGCAGGATATAAGGTCGAATTCTTATCCGGCGAATTGGTCTCACCCTCATTGAGAAGATTGGCATACGGAGTCGCAGTATAACATAGGTAGTTCACTGAGCGGAAAGGATCCATTCTCTTCCCACTAGTGGATTTTCCATTGATTAGATAGATTATCAAACGGTTGATCTTTGTTCTCTCATCATATGCTTCTATCTCTTCCTGTGTCATCGTTTCTTTTTCTTTATTGCTGAGCGTTTTGGTGTTGATACTGGCCAAATCTGCTTCGTCATCAATGACGATAAGGCGGATTTCCGACCGTTGGTTTCCTTTACGCTGAAGAGTGATCAACAAATCTCTGAGGCGGTCGCTGTTCTTCAGACAGACCCATAGATAGCGTTCGGGGCTGTTTTCATCTAGGCTCTGAAGTTCGTTGCTGGCGATATCGGCGGGCTTCCGCCCCGGTTCAATGATGTGCCAGTTATAGCGAAGCTTGTCAGATGGATCTTCGGCATCTCTCTTCAATTCGCTCTCCATTCTCGACTGGGTCTGTTCCCTGAGATTGTCGATGGTTCCAGAAAGTATCACGAACAGATTCCAACCGAGATCCGCCGCCATAGAAATAATCCCTATCATGTTGGCTGTTTTCCCAGATTGGACTTCGCCGAAGATCAGCCCTTCATTGGGATTGTTCTGGGCCGTATTGTCTTTAAGAAGTTCAACTACATTCCTAGATGATTCTTCCAATTCGGGAATGTTTTCAAATCCTTTTGATTCAAGTATGTGCTTATAATGGCCCCATTGAGTTTCTCTAGAGTCTGAAATCAAGCGAACTGTCCTTTCATTACTAGTAATTGTATTTTTTTTATCGAGGTCATAACTGGGCGCCGATCTTTCCTGGTATCTGACATATCCAGTCATGTAATTGTAAAATCCAGGATAATCAGCACGGCATATTTTCATCAGCGTTTTGAAATTATTTCCTCTTTCATCTTGAGGTATAGTGTCAGGATTATTTGACCAAAACAGCAGTTCTTTATTATCACATCCCATAGTATTGGCAGTTTCACGTATAGTTCTGTAAAATTCTTTCGGATGCTCTTCCATAGTAACACAAACTTGATTGTAATCCAATTGACCAGATAAATATCTTGATTGTTATTTTACGGTATTCGATAATTCAAATCTGATGAAAAGTGAGATTGCCTAGCACTGCCTTCGGCGGTCACGCTCACAAACAGTTTAGCATCGGGGTGTTGCCAACGACTCGTTGGTGACTGCATAGCAATTATTTTGGTTCTATAACATTTCGTGTGGAATCGGGCAGAGGAGCAGGCTCATAACGACCTGCAGCTGTCGCGGAAGAACACTATCCTTCCGAGACGCATCTCCTTCCCGTAACCTCTCGCCAATCCCTTGGACAGCTGCACCCTGCCGTTGAGGGATTCCTGGTAGCCGTTGTTGATGCCGGTCTCTATGGCCTTCAATATCCCTTCGAGATGCTTCTTCACGGTCTTGGCCAATGCTCTGAAACCCGCGGATCCTTCCTCTGCGGCCCACTGCGCCCATCTGACCAGATGGGCACGTGCCAGATCGATCTGCTCGTATGAGTAGTCGAACACCTGCCTGAGGGACTCCTTCATCTGATAGGATGTACCTACAAGCTCGTTGTCCTTGGTTATGTCCATGAGCTCATGCATCTCATCCGGACGGAGGTTCTCGGGGTTCTTCAGCAGCGCGTAACGGACGGATTTCCTCCTCTGGCCGTTGATCTGCGTCGATGCGCGGTCGCGGTCCAGATGCCTGTTGGCGATCTGGACCAGATGGAACGGGTCGTAGACCGGCTCGGCGTTGGGGAGATATTCTTTGGCGCCGGCGATGAACGCATCGCCGAAGTCCGTGGCAATCAGTTCGATGGCCCGCGGGTCGCCGTCATGTTCACAGAGCCAGACAGCGAATTCCCTGATGGTATCGGAATCCTTCCCCTTGGTTATGAACACGATATCCCCGGTATCGGCGTCGGTCACTGCCGTGATGTACTTATGGTGCTTCTTCGCCGCCGTCTCATCCACACGGATGCGCCTCAGTCCGGACAGGTCCATGGAATCGAGATGGCGGTCGACAACGGCCCCGACTATATCGTCCAGCACCTTCCAGGACACCTTGAGAAGCCTCGATGCCGCTGCAAGCGACATCTGTGCCATATGTTCGATGGCCGCCTCCATGAACCTCTTCGTATAGCTCACGCGCTGATCCGCCCAGGGTATGTCCGCCTGGGTTATCTTCCCGCACTTGGGACACATGCAGCGCGGTATCGCGGCATGGATGTAGCAGACGGTATCGTCCAGATTGGCATGTCTCCATACCCTGACCCTGGCGTCGTGGATCGAACGTCTGCATCCGCACTCCGGACATATTCCGGGGTCTCCGATGAAATCCATGTCGATGTGGGTGACCTTCACGTCATCCTCCACTCCTCCCCGGATCGCCGTTATTTTCCACTGATCGGTCTCCACCCCGAGGATGAATTTCATCGACTGCTCCAATGTCATCGGGGCGCATCCTTCGCCCTTCGGCGAAGGTGCCTTACAGCTCCTTTTGGCGCACACAGGTGCGTATGCGCATGATCGATTATGAGCCTGCTCCTCTGCCCGATTCCACACGAAATGTTATAGAACCATTATTTTGCTAGTATCGAGGTTGCGATAATGTGGAAATGAAGCCAGATGCGGTTATTCAAGCATCTCTTCCGCATCTTTTCACAACCTGTTCGTGCAAGAGAGGTCCACAGTCTGAAAGCGTTTATCCCTATCCTCTGACACGATCAATCATGTGCAACGACGTGTATGCAGACAGAATCCTGCCCTGTATTCCCGTCTGATTTCGGATTTCTCATCCAGATTTGTGTTCCGCAGCAAGGATGCGACCCCCAAGGATTCAAGTACGGCGGCGTCAACACATCTGTTTTGTATTACTCCTCTCGGCGACGTTTCTCTCTCTACCGCCCGGCTGCTTGTTCCCAGACGACTTCCCACGTATCTCAATTTGAAGAAGAAGTGCCATTTATTCTCAAAAGCTATCTGTGCTATAATCAGAATGACTTCAGATAATGTCCAAATTAATTTCATCTATGATTTGAGCAATCACTATAATATCTTTACAAACAAAACAAAAATTCTTCAATGAGCCAACATTCGGAAATTTTTGTCTCTGTTTTCACTGAAACACCCCGGATCTATCTTCGTCTTGTCTCTGAAAACTTTCAATTGCTCAGCCTCGAAATTGTTGAAGACAGAATCATAGTTTTCAAACTAACAATTGACTAATATGCTCCAGCCAATACACGGATGTGGACAACCATACCCCCGAACAACGCCACAGGAACATGGCCGCCATCAAATGTAAGGATACAGGGATTGAGGTGAAGCTTCGGAAGGAACTGTGGTCGCGGGGACTCCGCTATCGGAAGAACTGTAAAGATGTTCCGGGGAAGCCTGATGTTGTTTTCAAGAGGGCGAAAGTGGCAGTTTTCTGCGATTCCGAGTTCTGGCACGGGAAGGATTGGGAAACGAGAAAGAATCAGATCCATTCGAACCGCGATTACTGGATTCCAAAAATAGAGCGCAATATCGAACGTGACAGAGAGGTAAATGAGCAGCTGAATGAGATGGGGTGGACTGTCCTGAGATTCTGGGGGAAAACCATCGACAAAGAAACCGCTACATGCGCAGATGAGATAGAGCGCCTGGTGCATGAATCAAAACATTGACTTCAGGACCGGCGCAAATTCTAACAAGTGTCCTGAACTACGGGGTTAAAAACCCATGACTTTGCTTATTCCCCCGAAGTATTCTGTGAGCCGAGTTGACACTTGCGACATAAAGCGGATTGTCTGTCGAGAGCATCTTCGGGACTGCGGCAAATCGTAATAAGAGGCCTTTCGTTTATTTCATTCGCCAAACACAAACTGTCGAAAGGTCATTTCTTGCGATTGTTTCATCAGTCTTAAAGTTACGTCCTAATGGGCGGCATGTTGGGCCGGGAAATGATGAGTTTTGGTCTGCTACAAAATCAGGTTGCATACGAGGATCCTGAACTGAACAATAGTATTACAATGACTGTCGGCAACTGAAATTCTTGCTCATTTTAGGTACTTATTTGGGGTGAATTCACAATGTTCGGTCTGGTGATCTTCTCTAGCATTGTGGTGCCCATGGTTGTCGGGAGTCATAGGTTCCAGCTGTGCAATGGTTATACTTCATCCCTTGGCATCTCGCATGCCTATGAGAGTGTCAGGCGACTGTGGGGGACGACTGCGCTGAAATTCTATCCTTAGTATCTACTAGTTTACCCGTCGTGAATAACAGTATCTGTATGGCAAACATTGACTCAGGCGGATTTTGTCGTTTGTCAGCAATCAGAGCACCATCTTCTGCCGCTCTGTCAATGCTGTCCCTGAGGACGTAGAACACATGTTTAAAATAAATCACATCGAATTTTTTTTACTTTGGATAATCTGGTCAAATGAATCCAATTATTCCGAAAAAGTTTTATAACAGCTAATATAGTGTATTGTCCAATTGGATTATACATCCAATTGTGATATTATGCCTAAAAACCAAATGTACTTGCTGATCGGCGCCATCATCGTTGTAGTAGCAGTCGCAGCGGTTGCCGCCGTCGTGATCTCTGATGACGATGATGACAACAATAACGGGACGTCCAAGGAAATCGGGGAGCTCGGGACATATATCACCGTGTACGGAAACGCGAACAACGACCTGTACATCAACGACGGCGATATCGATCAGCTTCAGGCAATCATCGACAGCGAGAACGGATGGGAGAAGAGCAAATATCCCTATGCGGACGCAAACCAGGACGGCACTGTAGACTCTAAAGACATCGATTTCGTCAGGTCGATGATAAACGGCGACTCGATGCAAGTCTACTATGAGGATTACTACGGCGACGTCACTACCGTCAACTATCCTCTGACCAATGTCAATATCGCGGTCACATACTATCAGCAGGCCGAAGCATGTGCGGTACTCGGCGTGCTGGATGACGTCAAGGTCGTATCCAAGGCAGCCAGCGTGTATGGGACCATGTGGCCCACGCTCGCGGATGAAGTGGAGTGGGGGACTACCGGAAGCAGTGCAATCACCGACGACGCCGTCGAGAAATTCATCTCTAACAACGTGAAACTTGTCGTCTGCACCCCCAGGACGGAAAACCATGAACTTGCCACTGAATTGTTCGAAGAACGCGGCATCAGTTTCATCCAGCTCTGGTACAACGGGGAGTACTGCATCCCGACCATGATGACCATGGGATTCCTCATGGATAAGATGGACAAGGCCCAGGCGTACACAGATTACTGCAACGATACCATCAAAGATCTTACATCGAAGATCACCGACAGTTCCGCGAAGACGGCATTGGTGATCAGCGGTTACACCGCAGATACCGACAGCATCTCCATATTGGGAAATGAAAGGCACGGCACTTACGTTCTTATCAACAAATATCTTGCCAAGTGTTACACTGAAAGCGGAACGAACCAGTTCGGCTTCGTTTACCACAATGTAGAGTGGCTCATCACCAACAGCTCGAATTTTGATTACATTGTCTATGCGATGTCCGGCAACTCGGGCTACTCGGATGATCAGACAACGAACACGTACTACACCCAGAGCTCCTATAACGAGAAATTCGAGGATACTGTTTCTTATTTCATCAAAACCAACGCGTACAAGAACGGAAACATCATCGGAAGCGAATATCCCAACACCTTCGGATATTCTGCTTATGCGATTCTTCCGATTATCGCGGCCCAGATGTATCCCGATCTCTTCGATCTCAATGATGCATTCGATCATCTGCAGGAGTGGTTCGACAAGTACAATGTCGTCAACATCGACGTCAAGAAGAACGGCCCGATCACCTATACCGGAACCGTGTTCCAGGCGAGCTATCCCCAACTGGCCGTCAGCTGAATTCTGAGCAGGGAAACAACTTAGCGGCCGCTATGGCCGCACATCACGGGGCACAAAATGTCCGAAAAGAGCGACCGCATCATAGAGAATGCTGTGAACGCCTGGCTGGCAGATGACATCAAGATCAATGAGGTCTTGGTCAATTACCACAGGAATACACTCAAGAAAGTCTTCGTTATCGTGCTGTGTCTGACGCTAGCCGCCATAGTCGCTGGTTTTGCTATCACGATCGGAGATTTGCATGTAGGATTTTTCAATTCTTACGGAGTCATCCTCGCTCACCTCACGGGCGATGTAACCGACGATAACGCCGACTACATCATCTGGGAATGGAGGCTGCCGAGGGTACTTACCGGGCTTATTGCCGGGGCCGGGCTGGGCATCGCCGGAGCCGTGATGCAGTGCATTCTCAGGAATCCTCTTGCCGATCCGTATACGACAGGGATATCCTCGGGGGCTAGCCTGGGGGCTTCTATCGCCATAGGCCTCGGCGTATCATTCGTCAGCGGAGTCTATGGGACAGTCATCACCGCTTTCATATTCTCTCTCATACCGATGGCCATCATCATGGCGGTCTCCAAAATGAAGGGGGCAACGCCGACAACGATGATCATGGCCGGTATCGCCGTCATGTATATCTTCAATGCATGCACGATGATGATCAAGCTCTGGGTGGATCCCGATAAATTGGAGGAGATATACAGATGGTCGGTCGGAACGATCGACGGCGCCAAATGGGACCAAGTCTACGTCATGTTCATCGTGGTCTTTGCTGGATATGTCGCTGTCCAGCTGCTGTCCCGCCGCCTCAATGTTCTGTCTACCGGAGATGAAAGCTCAAGGTCAATCGGCGTCAATGCCAACCAGTTGAGGCTGCTGTGCATGTTCATCGTTTCGTTGCTGACTGCAGGCGTTGTAAGTTTCACCGGCCTCATCGGGTTCATCGGCCTTGTCAGCCCTCATATCGTCCGCCTGGTAATCGGTTCCGACAATCGTTTCCTCATTCCGGCTTCCGGAGCCTTCGGAGCTGCGCTACTGATACTTTCAGATACTGTAGGCAGAACGCTGATCGAGGGCACGGTCATACAGGTCGGCGTCATCACTGCGTTCATCGGAGGTCCGATGTTCCTGTATCTTATCATCAGGCAGAAAAAGGAGGAGATCTGAGCATGTCCATAATCTCTGTCGAAGATCTTCATGTGGGTTACAGTGAAGGTTCTGAGATTCTGCACGGCATCTCTTTCGAGATTGATGAGCCGGAATACGTATGCATCATCGGGCCGAACGGCGTCGGGAAATCTACTCTGATCAAAGCCGTCGGCGGCATAATAAAGCCCCGCTCGGGGCACGTGAAAGTATTCGACACAGACGTCGGAGAATACAGTCTGAGGGAACTGTCGAAACTCGTAGGATATGTCCCTGTTATCTCCTCCGATTTCAATGTTCTTTCCGTGCTCGATACCGTCCTGATCGGCCGCTATTCCCACCAGAAATGGCGCACGACGCAGAAGGACATCGCGATCGCCATGAAGTCGCTGAAAGCCATGGAGATCAGCGATCTTGCAGAACGCCGCTTCAACGAGCTGTCTGCCGGACAGCACCAGAAGGTCGCGATTTCCAGAGGTCTTGTGCAGGAGCCCAAGATTCTGATGCTTGATGAGCCTACTGCCAACCTGGATATTCGCCATCAGATTTACGTCTCGGCTTTTCTGAGGAAACTCAGTGAAAAGACCCAGACAACTTGTTTCACCGTAAGTCACGATCTCAATCTGGCTGCCAAGTACGCTACGAAGGTGATCGTCCTGCAGAGGCCCGGGAGGATATATGCGATCGGGAAGCCCAAGGATGTGATCACAGAGCAGATGATCCGCGACGTTTATGAGGTTGAGAGCAAGGTGATCGATGATAACGGGGTCCCTCACGTCATACTGGATGGTGTAATGGAAGAGTCGCACGAATGAGGCGCCGGTGGAAATGAAAATGCCGGGAAATTCTGTCTTGCTGGAGTCCATCAGGGATGCGCCCCCGCTTATGCTGCCGGCGGGCATGCTGCAGCCTGCGGAATCGGGCGCATCCTGTCATCATGTTTGAATTGTCAAATACAGCAGAGCATCAATCCAACATATGCCGGTCAGTGTTAACACAACTGCAATTGCGACCGATTCAACTCCCATGTACAGGGACCTGACCTTCTTTCGAAAATATGATTCTGACCTAACGGTTTCGTAAAAGTGCGCAATTCTCTGCGAATCCGTCCAACGGCGGAAATCCTATAATAGGGACATCAGGTCCGAACCTAAATGGATTATACATCCAGTGATTGACATGATGAAGAGCCAGATGTATATGATTGCAGGAGCTGTGGTCGTCATCGCGGTAATCGCGGCCGCCGCCTACGTTGTGCTGTCCGGCGATGATGATAGCGATGACGAGACGGCTTACGATCTCACGGTCACGCGCCTCACTGTCTTCGGCAACGCGGACAACGACGATGACCTCGACAGCGATGATGTCGTGTTCATCAATAAGATTGTCAGCGGGGAGGCCGAGTGGGACTCTTCGGCGAACCCATATGCCGATGCCGACGGGAACGGTGTCGTCGACAGCAAGGACGCCGACTACCTGAACGCCATAATCAGCAAGGATACGGCGGCCGCCCCGAAGATATTCTATGCGGACGTCAACGGCAGGATGGCCTCCGTTTCCCAGCCTGTCTCCAAGCTGGGCGCCGATTACTGGCCGACCATCGACGGCATCATCGCGATCGGGGCCCAGGGCCTCGTCACCTATGTCGACAGCGGGATCTACAACCAGCTGTCAAGCAACGCCCTCAAGTACAACACGCTGACCCAGAGTTCCGTGCAGAACTTCGGAAGCGGGTTCGGCACCGGCTATGATTTCGAGACGGTCGTGGCCACCGGGGTGGATGCGATGGTCTGCGGTTCTGCCGACATCTACTTCGTCGGGATCGAGAACAAGTTCGACGACAGCACCCGCATCGATATGATCAGGCTGCCGTTCTGGGAGGGCGACAGGGTCGACTCTGCCGTCATCACTCTCGCATACCTGCTCAACAACGACACGTACATCGCCAAAGCGAAGGAGTTCCTGAGCTTCGAAGACGGAATAACCCAGACTATCGAGAACGGCCTGTCCGGCATCACAGAGAAGGCCACTTCCCTCGTCATCTACATCGGTTCCTCGACCGAGAAGAACCTCGATGTCGAGATCGAAGCCAGAGGGTGCGGCAGTTTCGAATGGTCGGTCATGGGAGGAACGGACAACCTATCCTCCGACATCAACAGCTCCGGTGCCCTCAGGTCCGATTCCATGTACTATCAGACCGATCAGGATTATGTCATCAGCAAGAACCCGGACTACGTGTTCATCCTCGGGAAGGCAGGGTTCAACAGGACCGCCTCCGACTCGCAGGCCTCATTCGATGCCGGCGCGGCCTATCTGACCACCACCGACGCTTACAGGAACGGGCACATCTGGGTCTCCGGCTCCGGCGTCACTTCCGGAACCATGCAGAAGGTCACCGCCCTCCTGCTGGCCACGATGGTGTACGAGGACAGGTTCTCAGGTGTGGACGCGCACTCCTATCTGCAGGAGTTCGTCGACACCTTCACCCTCGCCAACGCAGGCGTCAGTTCTTCGGATGACGGGTACTACAACGTCCGCGAATCCGGGGAAT